>NZ_JBFBJZ010000027.1:0-113066 GCF_040686255.1 Kitasatospora sp. NPDC085879
GTACTGCAGGGGGGACCCTGTGGGAGAGTAGGACGCCGCCGAACAATTCTTCTGAAGAAGCCCCGCCCGGGTTCCGGGCGGGGCTTCTTTGCGTTCACGGGCAGTCGGCGGTCAGTGGAGCAGGGACCGGATGACGGCGATGCGCTCCAGCTGGTCGTACTGCTGCTTGAGTGTCAGGCCGCCGAGGCGGAGGACGAGGTGGCGGGCGCCGACGTCGAGGTACCGACGGAGTCCGGCGGCGACTTCAGGGGCCGGGCCGGTGAGGACGGCCTGGATCTGCCGGAGTTCGTCGAGCGGGAGGCCGTAGGTGGCGCGGGTGTAGGCGTCCATGCGGGCGCGGGCCTCCGCGGGGTCGTCGTCGACGAGGACCGATACGAAGAGTGCGGGTGTGATGGCCTCCGGGCCCCGGCCGGCCTCACCGGCCGCGGCGTGTGCTGCGGTGAGTCCGGTGCGGTAGTCGGCGGGGTCCGGCGGGTAGGGCAGCCAGCCGTCGTACAGGCGGCCGGTGCGGGCGAGGGCCGCGGGGGTGGCGCCGCCCAGCCAGACGGGTGGGCCGCCGGGGGTGTGCGGACGGATCGAGGGCGGTACGTCATCGAGGTGGAGCAGGTCGCCCCGGAAGGAGAAGGGCTCGTCGGCGGTCCACAGGCGGCGCCACAGGGCGACCGTCTCGTCCAGGCGCCGGAAGCGGTCGGCCCAGGGCAGCTCGGAGAGCTCGTAGAGGGGCCGCCCGAACCGGCCGGGGAAGCCGGCGCCGACGGCGACCAGCAGGCGGCCGCCGGAGAGCAGGTCGAGCGAGGCCAGCGCGTGGCCGGCCTGGACCGGGCGGCGGAGGAAGGGCAGCAGGGCCCCGGTGCCGAGGGCTGTCCGCCGGGTGACGGCCGCCAGCGCCGAGAGCATCGTGAGGGTCTCGATCCGCGGCGTGAGCAGCGAGTCGTTGGCGAAGAGCGAGTCGTAGCCCAGCTCTTCGGCGCGGAGCGCGAAGGGGATCAGCTCGCGGGGGTCGGTGCCCTCGCCCCACTGGGCCTGTCCGGTCGGGAGGAGCACGCCGAGCCTGATGTCGTTCTGCATGCGCCCAGGTTCGCCCGCGGCGCGGAATCGCCTCAATTCCCTGCGGGGAATGGCGCGGTCGGGGTGGGACTGCGGAGACTCGGTGCATGGACTTCCCGCAGGCACTGCGCGAGCGTCGGGCACACCGGCATCTGAGCCAGCTCGACCTGGCTCTTCGGGCGGGTACCACCCAACGGCATGTCAGCTTCATGGAGAGCGGGCGTTCGGCGCCGGGCCGCGGCATGGTGCTGCGGCTCGCCGAGTCCCTGGAGCTGACGCTGCGCGAGAGCAATGCGCTGCTGCTGACGGCGGGTTATGCGCCGGAGTTCGGGGAGAGTGCCTTGGCGGCGCCCGATCTGGCGCCGGTGCGGGAGGCGCTCGACCATGTGTTGGCCGGTCATCTCCCGTATCCCGCCGTCGTGGTGGACCGGCACGGGAGCCTGGTGGCGGTGAACGCGGCCTTCCCGGTGCTGACCGAGGGCGCGGCGCCGGAGCTGTGCGCGCCCGGTGCCAATGTGTACCGGCTGGCGCTGCACCCGCGGGGGATGGCGCCGCGGATCGTCAATCTCTCCGAGTGGTCGCGGCACGTCCTGCTGCGGTTGGAGCGGCGGGCCGAGCAGAGTGGGGACGGGACGCTGGCCGCGTTGCGGCGGGAGCTCGGCGGGTACGTCCCGGCCGGTGTGCAGGGGGCGGAGCCGCTGGGGTTCGCGGTGCCGCTGCGGATCCGCTCCGGGGACGCCGAGCTGCGGTTGATCACCACGGTGACGACCTTCGCGACCGCCGTCGACGTGACGCTCGCCGAGCTGATGCTGGAGGCCTTCCTGCCGGCCGACGAGGAGACCGCCCGTCGGCTGCGGGAGGCCGTCAGAGCCGGCCGGCGGCCTTGAGGGCGAGGTAGGTGTCGGCGAGGGCCGGGGGCAGCGCTGCGGGCGGCGCGTCCAGCACGGTGACACCGTGCCTCGTGAGGCGTTCGGCGGTGCGGCGGCGGTCGGCGCGGGTCTGCTCGGCGGCGGCCGCGCCGTAGACGGCGTCCACGGTGCCGCGGCCCGCGGCCAGCTCGTCCAGCCGCGGGTCGGCGACGGAGGCCAGCACGACCTCGTGGCGCTTGGTGAGCAGCGGCAGCTGGGGGAGCAGCCCGTCCTCGGCGGCGCCCGCGTCCAGGCCGGTGAGCAGCACGATCAGGGAGCGGTGCGGGGCCGTCCGCAGGGCGGAGGCGGTGAGCGCGCGCAGGTCGGTCTCGACGAGTGCGGGCGCCAGGGTGGTCATGGCCTCGGTGAAGGCCGGCAGGACGTCGGCGGCGGAGCGGCCGACGACGGCGGCCCGGCGGACCCGGTCGTGGGCGAGCAGGTCGACCCGGTCGCCGGCCTTGGTGGCGAGTGCGGTGAGCAGCAGGGCGGCGTCGAGGGCGGCGTCCAGGCGGGGGGCGTCGCCGACGCGTCCGGCGGAGCCGCGGCCGGTGTCGAGGACGATCAGGATGTGCCGGTCGCGCTCGGGACGCCAGGTGCGGACGGCGACGGTGTTGCGGCGGGCGCTGGCCCGCCAGTCGATGGAGCGGACGTCGTCGCCGGGCAGGTACTCGCGCAGCGAGTCGAACTCGGTGCCCTGGCCGCGGGTCAGCACCGAGGTGCGGCCGTCGAGTTCGCGCAGTCGGGCGAGCCGGGAGGGCAGGTGCTTGCGGCTGGCGAACGGCGGCAGGGCGCGGACCGTCCACGGCACGTGGTGCCCGCCCTGTCGGCCCGCGAGGCCGAGCGGGCCGAGTGAACGGACCGTCACCCGGAGGGCGTGGTGGTCGCCCCGCCGGGTGGGGCCGAGGACGGTGGTGAGTCGGCGGCGCTCGCCGGCCGGGACGGTGACGGAGTGTCGGGAGTTCTCGAAGGAACTGCCGGGATGCCAGGCGGACGGCGCCCAGGCGTCCCTGACGAGGGCCCGCAGCGGCCTGCCGGAAGGGTTGGTGACGGTCAGTTCGACCTCGGCGGTGTCGCCGAGCCGGACCCTGGTGTCGCCGCCGCGCTCCAGCCGCAGGGTGCGGACGGGCGCGGCGAGGACCAGGTCGGCGGCGACGGCCAGCAGGAGCAGCAGGGTGACGGTGCCGATCCCCGCCCAGGAGGGGGCGACCAGGCCGACGGCGAGCGCGCCGAGCGCGGCAAGCAGGGCGGTGCGGCCGGTCAGGGCCATGGGCGGGGCTCCTCGGGGTGTGCGGGGGTGCGGTCCGGCGCGGGCCGGGCGCGGGCGGCGGTCAGCGCGGGGCGGGCGTCTGGGACAGCACGGCCTGGATGACCGAGTCGGCGGTGGTGCCCTCCATCTCGGCCTCGGCGCGGAGCTGGATGCGGTGCCGCAGGGTGGGCAGGGCGAGCGCCTTGACGTCGTCGGGGGTGACGTAGTCGCGGCCGGCCAACCAGGCCCAGGCACGGGAGGTGCCCAGCAGCGCGGTGGCGCCGCGCGGGGAGACGCCGATCGACAGCGACGGCGACTGCCGGGTGGCCCGGCACAGGTCGACGATGTACGCGAGCACCTCGGGCGCGACGGTGACCTTGGCGATCTCCGCGCGGGCGGCGGCCAGGTGGGCCGGTCCGGCGACCGGGCGGACCCCGGCGGCGGCCAGGTCGCGCGGGTCGAAGCCGGCCGCGTGCCGGGCGAGCACCTGGTACTCGTGGTCGCGGCTCGGCAGCGGCAGGACCAGCTTGAGCAGGAACCGGTCGAGCTGGGCCTCGGGCAGGGGGTAGGTGCCCTCGTACTCGACCGGGTTCTGGGTGGCGGCGACCAGGAAGGGCTCGGGCAGCGGGCGGGGCTCGCCGTCGACGGTGACCTGGCGCTCCTCCATGGCCTCCAGCAGCGAGGCCTGGGTCTTCGGCGGGGTGCGGTTGATCTCGTCCGCGAGCAGCAGGTTGGTGAAGACCGGGCCGGGCTGGAAGGAGAACTCGGCGGTGCGGGCGTCGTAGACCAGGGAGCCGGTGACGTCGCCCGGCATCAGGTCGGGGGTGAACTGGATGCGCTTGGTCTCCAGGCTGAGCGCCATGGACAGGGTGCGGACCAGCAGGGTCTTGGCGACACCCGGGACGCCCTCCAGCAGGACGTGCCCGCCGCAGAGCAGGGCGACGACCAGACCGGTGACGGCGGCGTCCTGGCCGACGACGGCCTTGCCGATCTCGTCGCGCAGCGCGGTGAGCGCGGTGCGGGTGTCGACCGGGCCGGGGGTCGGTGCGGCGTCGGCGGCCCCGCCGGTCTTGGTGAGGGTCGTGCTGGCAGCGGGCTGCTCGGTCACGGCTGTCGTACCTGCCTTTCCAGGGCGTCGAGGTCGTCGGAGAGCCGCAGCAGCGCGGCGTCGTCGGTGGGCGGCCCGCCGTACAGCAGCGCGTCCAGGTCTGCGGACGGGCGGCCGAGGCGGCCCGCGGCGGCCGCGCAGAGGGCGGCCCGGTCGGGCTCGCCGGCTAGGGCCGGGACACCGAGCACGGGGGCGAGCCGGTGCCGGGCGGCACGGCGCAGGGCGTCCGCGGCGTGCCCGCGGGCGTTCGCCCTGCGGTAGAGGCGGGCGCGGCCCTCGGTGGTCTCGGCGGCGCGGACCACCACCGGCAGGTCCTCGGAGACCACCGGGCCGAGCCGGCGGGCCCGCCAGACGGCGGCGAGGGCGGCGGCGACCGCCAGCTGCAGGGTGGCCCAGCGCCAGCCGTCCGGGACGTGGTCGAGCAGGCTGCGGCGGTCGGCGGCGGCCGGGGCGCCGTCGCCCGTGTAGTCCGGCAGGTACCAGACCAGGTGCGGGCGGGAGCCGAGCAGACCGAGGGCGAGCGAGGCGTTGCCGTCCTTGGCGAGGCGCTCGTTGGTGAGCGGCCGGTCGGTGCCGAGGACGGTGGTCTGCCGGCCGGCGGCATCGGTGTGCAGGACCACGGTGGGCCGACCGTGCCGCGGGTAGCAGCCGGTGTCGCCGGGGGCCGGGAGGTAGAGCAGGCCGCCGAGTTCGGCGCTGCCCGCCCTGGTCGCCTCGGGCAGGTCGCAGGCGGACGCGGTGGACTGGTCGGCGGCGTAGTCGGGTAGGCCGTCGGCGGCGGTCGCGGTGTGCAGGCCCGCGGCGAGGGCGTCGAGCTGGGCGTCGTCCGGGGCGAGCAGAACGAGCCGGCTGTCGTCGCCGCGGCGGGCGGCCGCCAGCCGGTCCAGGGCGTCCGGGTCGAGCAGGTACGGGTCGGGCAGCACCACGGTGGTGTCGGAGGCGCCGAGCGCGGCCGCGAGTTCGGCTTCGCCGGCGGCGGTGCGCACGGTGACGCCCTGCCGCTCCAGCAGGCGGACGAGGGCGCGGGCGCCGTTCGGATCGGGCGAGCGCGGGTCGAGTGGCGGCCAGGTGCTGCTGCCGCCCAGGCCGCCGACGAGCAGGCCGACCAGCACGAGGACGGCGGCGGCCAGCAGATACCAGCGGGCGCGGCGCCAGCGGCGGCGCAGCGGCACGGCGAGGCTGGTCTTTGGGACGTCCACGGGCTCGGCCGCGGCCTGCGGCACGGTGACGGGGGCGGGCGCGGGTGGTGCGGTGGTCATGCGGCGGCTCCGCCGGTCGGGGCGGGCACGGGGCGGGTCGCGCCCGGGGTGCGGTCGAGGGCGAGCAGGCCCTCGTGGGCGACCCCGTCCCGTACAGGGGCGGCGGTGAGCCGGAATCGGCGGGCCGGTCGGCCGGAGCCGGGTGCGGGCGGTGGGGTCGTCATGCGGCGGCTCCGCCGGTCGGGACGAGCACGGGCCGGGTCGCGCCCAGGGTGCGGTCGAGGGCGAGCAGGCCCTCGTAGGCGGCCCGGTCGGCGGTGCGGTCGCCGTACGCGACGTCGTCGAAGGTGCGGGCGGCGGCGGTGAGGGCGGCGGCGTGGTCGGGCAGGGCGCGGCCGGCCTCCGCGGCGGCCTCGTCGGCGGTGCGGCCGGGGCGGACGTCGAGCACCGTCCGCTCCTCCAGGGCGCGGACCAGGGCGCGCATCTGCTCGCGGACGGCCTGCGGCCAGTCCCCGGCAGCGGCGCGGGCGGCGGCCTCGGCCCGGTGCTGCTCGGCGGTGCGCGGGCCGCGGTGCGCGAACAGCGCCGCGGTGGTGCGGGCCTCGCGGCGGGGCGCGCCGAGCCGCCACCAGACGGCGGCGACCACTACGACGGCCAGCAGCACGGCCAGTACCGCGCCGGTGCTGCCGCCCGCCATCGACTCGCCGACCTTGCCGAACAGCCGGCCGATCTGCTCGTCCAGCCAGCTCATGGCGCGCTGCACCAGGCTGGGGTCGTGCCGGTGGTAGGCCGGATTGAGCAGTTCGTCGCGGGCGGCGTCCCGGGCCGGCCCGCGCGGGACGGTGACCGGTGCGCCGTCCGCCAGGACGCGCGGCAGCGCGCCCCTCGCCCCCCAGTGCGGCATCGGCTCAGACCCCGGGGTGAGTCGGCTGCCCGGACCAGCCGGCGGAGCCGTACTCGGGCAGGCCCGCGGCGCGGGCGAGTTCGATGTCGAGGGCCTCGCGGCGGATCCGCTGGTCGATGTAGAGCAGCACGTTGACGGCCGCGCCGAGCGGGATGGTGAACGTGGCGACGATGGTGCCGCCGATCGCGACGATCAGCAGGCCGAGCGGCGGCAGGGTCGCCGCCACCGGGCTGTCGGCGCTGCCCGTGAAGTCGCCGGACACCGCCAGCGCGGCCAGCGTGAACGGCATCAGGACCATGCTGGAGGCGATGCCCATCAGGACCCGGGTCAGCAGGTTGATGCCGAACAGCCGCCACCACGAGCCGCGCACCAGCCGCCGGGAGCGGGCCATCGCGGCGAACACGCCCTGCCGCTCCAGGACGAGGGCGGGTGCGGCGAGGCTGAGCCCGATCGCCAGCCAGAGCGCCAGCGGCAGCGCCGCGAGTGCCAGGATCGCGCCGAGGCCGAGCATCGTCTCGTTCAGATCGTCGACCACTCCGGCCACCAGCAGCGCGATCCCGGGGACGAACGGCGCGGCGATGATCAGGCCGGTCAGCAGTGTCAGGCCGGTCAGCGCGGCGAGCCGCGGCCGGGCCGTCCGCCAGGCCTCCGACAGGGCCACCGGCTGTCCCAGGACGGCCTTGCTCACCACCATGGTCAGCATGCCGATCGCGACGACGCCGAGCAGGACCTCGAGCGGGAACGGCGCGAGCATCGCCACGATCTCCGTGACGTCGCCGGACCGCTCGTAGGCCCACCACTGGCCGAGGGCCTGCAGCAGCTGCTCCAGGGCGGCCAGGCCGAGCGACAGGCCGAGCGCGGTGCGCCAGTGCCTGCGCACGGTGGTGACCGCGCCGTCGAGGATCTCTCCGACGCCGAGCGGGCGCAGCGGGATGATGCCGGGCTTGGGGCTCATCGGCGCACCCCAACCGCCGTAGGAGCCGGGACCGGCACCGTACTGGCCGGTACCGCCGCCACTCTGGCCCTGGTGGGGAATGCTGCCGTACGCTCCGCCGTACGGACCGGGACCGCCCGCGGCGTCGCCGACGGCGCCGGACGGTGGTCCGGCCGGCGGCCGGACGTCGTCACGGGGCGGTTCGGGCGAACCGGGCGAGGCCCAGCCCGGGGTGTCGGTCATCAAGGCTCCTTGTCCTGTGCTCCGCGGGCTTCGTGGCCCCGGGCCCGGACGTCCGGGTCGGCCGGACCGGGTACGGCGTACGGCCGGAAGTCGCTGTTGCGCCGCCCATCGTGCCATGGTGGCGCCGACGGCCCCAGGGGTATCCCGTTGCTGATCGACAACGGACGGCGCGGGCGGCCCAGGTCGGCCGTCCTGCGGTGTTCCGCGCGGTCGCGCGGCATGCAGGCCGGCGCCCCGGGCCGGACTGTGGGGCAGGTCACAATCGGGTAATGAGAAGATGGAGTCATGAAGGGACGCGTTCTCGTCGTCGATGACGACACCGCACTGGCCGAGATGCTCGGCATCGTGCTGCGTGGTGAGGGTTTTGAACCGTTTTTCGTCGCCGACGGGGACAAGGCACTAGCCGCGTTCCGGGAGACCAAGCCCGACCTCGTGCTGCTCGATCTGATGCTGCCGGGCAGGGACGGCATCGACGTCTGCCGCCAGATCCGCGCCGAGTCCGGCATCCCGATCGTGATGCTGACCGCGAAGACGGACACGGTGGACATCGTGGTCGGCCTGGAGTCCGGGGCCGACGACTACGTCACCAAGCCGTTCAAGCCCAAGGAACTGGTGGCCCGGGTGCGCGCGCGGCTGCGCCGCGCCGAGGAGCCCACCCCCGAGCAGCTGACCATCGGCGATCTGGTGATCGACGTGGCCGGCCACTCGGTGAAGCGGGACGGCCGGGGCATCCCGCTGACCCCGCTGGAGTTCGACCTGCTGGTCGCGCTCGCCCGCAAGCCCTGGCAGGTCTTCACCCGCGAGGTCCTGCTGGAGCAGGTCTGGGGCTACCGGCACGCCGCCGACACCCGTCTGGTGAACGTGCACGTCCAGCGACTGCGCTCCAAGATCGAGAAGGACCCGGAGCGTCCGGAGATCGTGGTGACCGTGCGCGGCGTCGGCTACAAGGCGGGGCCCAGCTGACGTGGGGCGGTACGAGGCTGACGACTCCCCGTCGGGCACCGCTGCCGGCGGGGAGGCTGCTGTGCGCGGAGACGTGCTGAGTTCGACGACGGAGGGCCGGCGGCGCCGCCGCGGCCCGGCCGCCTTCTGCGCCCAGGTGATCCGTCAGCTCCGGCGGCCGGTGCGACGGCTGGTCGCGCTGTACCGCCGCTCCATCCAGCTGCGCGTGGTCGCCGCCACGCTGATGCTCTCCGTCGTCGTCGTGCTGGTGCTCGGCGTGGTCGTGGTCGCCCAGGTGCGCACCGGCCTGCTCGACACCAAGAAGCACGCGGCGCAGGGCCAGGCGCTGGGCGGCTTCCAGATCGAGCAGGACAAGATCAACGAGGCCATCAACCTGCAGGCCAAGGCCGGCAGCACCGGCAGCGACCCCTCACGGGACGAGGTCGGCACCTGGCTGATCAAGCAGGTCTCCGACCTCGCCAGCGGCGGCACCGGCGTCTACTCGGTGATCGCCCTGGTGCCCTCCACCGGCCAGCAGGAGAGCGCCCCCAGCGCCGCCCTGCGCGGCGCCTGGTACTCCGGCAACATCGTCCCGGACTCGATCAGCCAGGACCTCCGCGACGAGGTCGCCGCCGAGCCCGGCACCCCGCACCAGCAGACCACCGAGATCCAGCGCTCCACCGACGACGGCAGCCCCTCGTACAACGAGCCCGGCCTGGTCATCGGCAAGCAGTTCACCGGGCCGGACGGCACGCCGTACCAGCTCTACTACGTCTTCTCCTTCGGCCAGGAGACCAAGACCCTCGGCCTGGTCACCGGCACCCTGGCGACCGCGGGCGTCTTCGTGGTCATCCTGCTCGGCGGCATCGCCTGGCTGGTCGTCCGCCAGGTCGTGACGCCGGTGCGGATGGCCGCCGGGATCTCCGCGCGGCTCGCCGCCGGCCACCTCGAGGAGCGGATGAAGGTCACCGGCACCGACGACATCGCCCGCCTCGGAGAGTCGTTCAACCGGATGGCCAACGCCCTGCAGACGCAGATCCGGCAGCTCGAGGAGCTCTCCAGGGTCCAGCGCCGCTTCGTCTCCGACGTCTCGCACGAGCTGCGCACCCCGCTCACCACCGTGCGGATGGCCGCCGACCTCATCTACGACAGCCGCGACGACCTCGACCCGATGGCCGCGCGCTCCGCCGAACTGCTGCAGGACCAGCTGGACCGCTTCGAGTCGCTGCTCGCCGACCTGCTGGAGATCAGCCGGTTCGACGCCGGCGCCGCGATCCTCGACGCCGAGCCCGTCGACCTGCGCGACATCGTGACCAGGGTGGTCGAGGCCGCCGACCCGCTGGCCCGGGCCAAGGGCAGCGCGGTGATCGTCCGCGGTGCGGAGAAGCCGGTCGTCGCCGAGGTCGACTCCCGCCGGATCGAGCGCATCCTGCGCAACCTCGTGGTCAACGCGCTGGAGCACGGCGAGGGCCGCGACGTCGTCGTCCGGCTCGGCACCGGCGAGGGCGCGGTCGCGGTCGGCGTCCGCGACTACGGCATCGGCCTCAAGCCGGGCGAGGCCTCCCGGGTCTTCCACCGGTTCTGGCGCGCCGACCCGTCCCGGGTGCGCACCACCGGCGGTACCGGCCTCGGCCTGTCCATCGCCGTCGAGGACGCCCACCTGCACGGCGGCTGGCTCCAGGCCTGGGGCGAGCCCGGCGGCGGCTCGCACTTCCGGCTCACCCTGCCGCGCACCCGCGGCGGCGAGATCGCCCGGGCCCCGTTCCGGCTGGAGCCGGAGGACTCCCGGCACAACCGCGGCCTGGCCTCGCCCGGCGCCCCCTACCGGCGGGCCGTCCGCCCCGGCGGCGCGACCGCGCTGGCCGCGGCCGACCCCGCCGTGGAACAGGACAGCCCGGAGACGCCCGAGCCCACCCAGGCCGGCTTCGGCAGCGGCCTCGGCGGCGTCCTCTCGCTCGGCCCCGGTCTGGGCCGCCCGCAGGCCGCCCCGGTCGCCGACCCCTCGGACGTCCGAACCGTGGCCGCGGGGTACGGTGCCACCGGGGCCCAGGTCGTCGTCGACTGCGGGTCCGGACGGCCGACCCTCCCGCCGCAGGACAGCCCGGACAACGCCGACACCCGGAGGCCGCAGCGTGCGAAGGACGACCAGCGTGAGGGCTGACCTGCGCTCCGCCCGGGCGGTCTGCGCAGGCCTCGCCGTCCTGCTCGCCGCGGGCTGCGCCGCGATGCCCGCGGACGGCCCGCCCGAGCGGGTCGAGATCCCGCAGGGCTCCGGCGCGGAGAACCTGCAGGTCCGGGTCTTCCCGGTGCCCCCGCACAAGGGCGAGCAGCCGCAGGACCTGCTGGCCGGCTTCCTGGCCGCGTCCAACGCGGACGAGGCCAAGGACTACGAGACCGCGCTCAAGTACCTGACCGCCGCGGCCGGCAAACGCTGGAACCCGCAGGCCGGCGTCGCCGTGCTCACCGCCACCCCGCACCGCGACCAGACGGTGGCCTCCGCCGAGACCACCACGATCACGGTGAGCGGCAGCAAGGTCGCCGAGCTCGACGACGACCACTCGTACCGGGTCGTCTCCGACGACGGGTACCGGCAGCAGTTCACCTTCGTGAAGGAGGCCGAGGGCCCGGACAAGGGCGAGTGGCGGATCGACCGCCTCCCGGACGGCCTGATCGTCGACCAGACGAACTTCCGCAACTCCTACCGGGCCGTCCACCGCTACTTCTACGTCTCCTCCGACCCCTCGGCGGATGGCGCCTCGCCGCCGGTGATGGTGCCGGACCCGATCTTCCTGCGCCGCCGCACCGACCCGCTGACCGCCGCCGCCAAGGCGCTCGCCTCCGGCCCCTCGCCGTGGCTCGCCCCGGCCGTCTACTCGGCCTTCGCCGGCGTGCACATCCAGGGCGCGGTGACGGTCAACGACAGCCGGGCCGCCGAGGTGCGGGTCGACGTCGCCGACTTCGGCGGCCGGCAGAGCACCTGCAAGCAGATGGCCACCCAGCTCTTCCACACCCTGGCCGACCAGCAGGGCAAGGCCCAGCTGGACCGGGTCGACCTGTCCGGCGCCAAGGGCGGCTGCTCGGTGTCGGCCGCCGAGGCCGCCGACTCCGCGCCCGGCCGCCTGGCCGGATCCGCCGGGGCCGCGCAGTACTACCAGCTCGACACCGGCCAGCTGCTGCTCCTCCAGGGCGACGGGCCGGGCAAGCCGGTGGCCGGGCCGCTCGGCCAGGCCGCCCAGCCGAAGATCGGCGAGGTCGCCGTCCGCCGGGACGGCTCCGGTGCCGCCGCGATCGGCGCCGACGGGCACTCCCTCTACGTGACGGGCTTCGGCGAGGGCGACAAGCTCGGCGACCCGGTGGTCACCAGCCGCGCCCCGCAGTCCGGCCAGGGCCTCGCCTCGCCCAGCTGGGACGGCCGGCAGAACCTCTGGGTGGTCGACCGCGACCCGGCCGCGTCGCAGGTCTACATGGTGCGCGACCGCAAGGCCGTCGCCGCCCAGGTCGACGGCCTCGCCGACCGCACCGTCCAGGACGCGCGGATCTCCTCCGACGGCACCCGGATCGCCCTGGTGCTCAAGGACGGCTCGGGCCGGCGCTCGCTGCAGATCGGCCTGGTGGTGCACGACGGCACCGCCGACGCGCCGCGGGTCCGGGTCTCCGGGCTGCGGCCGGTCGCCCCGCTGCTGACCGACGTCGCCTCGGTCTCCTGGGCGGACACCGACCAGCTGCTGGTGCTCGGCAAGGAGCAGGGCAAGCTCCAGCTGCTGAACTACGTGGGCACCGACGGCTCGCAGTCCGTCGACTCCCCGCTGCAGGGCGGCGAGTCGATGACCACGGTGTCCTCCTCGGAGAGCCGGGCCGGGGAGAGCGTGCCACCCGTCCTCGCCTACTCCAGCGACCACCGGATCTTCCGGCTGCAGGGCAACCAGTGGCGGGAGATCGCGCTGCAGGGGCACCCGGCCGCCTCGTTCGGCTACCCGGGCTGACCGGCCCGCCGGGGCACCGCCGCCACCGTGGCCGCGGCGCACGGCGGGCAGCCGGCGGCCCGCAGGGCCCGCGCGGCCTCGGCGAGGCTCGCCCCGGTCGTCACCAGGTCGTCGACCAGCACCACCGCCCGGCCGCGCAGCGGCGCGGCCCGGCGCGGCGGCACCGCCAGCGCGCCGTGCAGATTGCGCCGCCGGTCGGCCGCCGACAGGCCCGCCTGGTCGGCCACCGGCCGGGCGTGCCGCAGGACCGGGGCGACCCGGGCCGCCCGCCCCGACCGGCGCAGCTCACGGGCCGCCGCCCGGGCCAGGCGCAGCATCGGATCGTGGCCGCGGGCCCGGACCGCCCGGCGCGCGGAGGGCACCGGCACCAGCAGGAGTGCGCCCGGTACGCCGGGGGCGCCCTGCGCGGAGGCGGAGCGCACGGCGGCGGCGAGCGCCCACCCGAGCGGCCGCGCGAGCCGCAGGGCGCCGCGCTCCTTGTGGGCGATCAGCAGACTCCGGACCCGCCCGCCGTAGGGCGCGGCCGCGTACAGCGACGGCAGGCCCTCCGCCGGTCGGCGCCCGCAGGGAGCGGCGGCGACCCGGGCCAACTCGGCCCGGCAGCCCGGGCACAGCTGGCCGCCGGCGCCGCCGCAGCCCGCGCAGCGGGTCGGCAGCAGGAGGTCGAGCAGGCCGGTGTCGAGGAGGCCTGCGGTGAACGGCGCGGTCACGGGCGCCTCCCGGGGCGCGCGGGGCACGAACGACGTGCACGAATGGGACATCCGGCCCGTAAGGGAGTGCCGTGCGGACTCTTGCCGGGCCGCGGACTGGGCCATACGGTGGGCGACCCGGCGCGTGTTGTCCAGCTGTTGGCCGATGTTTCACTCCATGGAAGGTAAACAGAGGGTGACAGCTGTACGGCCAGTCCGGTGTCGCCGCGATGTTCGACTGGGGAGGCGGAATCCCCGAGCGAGGTGTTCCATAAGGCACACAGGGGGTTTCAAGCGCTCCTGGTGGGGAGGAAGTGAGGTGAGGGCCAGTCGAGTTCGCCGCTCCCGGCGAAGGTGGGGTGCTGGTGGCGGATTGGCTGGTCCGGCTGGGTCTCAGTCCGGTCCGGGTGCGTTCCGGATCGGCAACAGCACAAGGGATCGGAGTTCTGCGTGGACATCGTCGTCAAGGGCCGCAAGACCGAGGTGCCCAAGAGGTTCCGCGAGCACGTGGCCGAGAAGCTGGAGAAGGTCCAGAAGTTCGACGGCAAGGTGATCAGCCTCGACGTCGAGGTGTCCAAGGAGCACAACCCGCGGCAGGCCGACCGGTCCGAGCGGGTGGAGATCACTCTCCGTACCCGCGGCCCGGTGATCCGGGCCGAGGCCGCCGCGAGCGACCCGTACGCGGCGCTCGACCTGGCCTCGGCGAAGCTCGACGCGCAGCTGCGCAAGTCCGCGGACCGGCGCCGGGTGCACAAGGGCGGCAACGGCCGCACCCCCGTGAGCGTCGCCGCCGCGACGGCCGCACTGGCCGCGCTGCCCCCGACGGAGCCGACGGAGGGGCCGGTCAACGGGACGGCCCGGAAGACCATGATGGGGTCGCTGGAGGTGGAGGGCGACGGACCGCTCGTCGTCCGGGAGAAGACGCACCCCGCGGCACCGATGTCGCTGGACCAGGCGCTGTACGAGATGGAACTCGTCGGCCACGACTTCTACCTCTTCGTGGAGAAGGACAGCGGCCTGCCGAGCGTGGTGTACCGCCGGCACGGCTACCACTACGGCGTCATCCACCTGAAGGAGGACGCGACGGCGGTCGGCGGCGGCGCCGGCGGCGCGATCAACGCGCCCGACGAGGACTGATCCCGTCCCGTCGGCCGTAACGACAGATCGATCGACCGGGTGACCCCGGCGGCACGGCCGCCGGGGTCACCCAGCTGGGCGGTCCGGTGTCGGAGGGTGATCAACGCCCCTGCGGTCATGGAATGATGGAGCCGACATCGACCGGCGACCGGGGGGAGAAGCGGATGGGCGAGCCCATCAGCCATGGTGCGCACGGCCTGGGCGCGGACGGCGGGTCCGGCGGCCCGTCGGGCTACGGAGGCCACCGGGCGGAGCCGATCCGGGTGTTGGTGGTGGACGACCACGCACTCTTCCGCCGAGGCCTGGAGATCGTGCTCGCCGAGGAGGAGGACATCCGGGTCATCGGCGAGGCGGGGGACGGCGCGGAGGCCGTGCTGAAGGCCGCCGACCTGCTGCCGGACATCATCCTCATGGACGTTCGGATGCCCCGGCGCAGCGGGATCGAGGCCTGCACCGCGATCAAGGACGTGGTGCCCAGCGCGAAGATCATCATGCTGACGATCAGCGACGAGGAGGCCGACCTCTACGAGGCGATCAAGGCGGGCGCCACCGGCTACCTGCTCAAGGAGATCTCCACCGACGAGGTGGCCACCGCGATCCGCGCGGTCGCCGACGGCCAGTCGCAGATCAGCCCCTCGATGGCGGCCAAGCTGCTCACCGAGTTCAAATCGATGATCCAACGCCGTTCCGACGACCGGGAGTTGGTGCCCGCTCCGCGGCTCACCGACCGGGAGCTGGAGGTGCTCAAGCTGGTGGCGACCGGAATGAACAACCGGGAGATCGCCAAGGAGCTCTTCATCAGCGAGAACACCGTGAAGAACCACGTCCGCAACATCCTGGAGAAGCTGCAGCTGCACTCCCGGATGGAGGCCGTGGTCTACGCGATGCGCGAGAAGATCCTCGAAATAGGGTGAGCGCCGGCCGCCGGCCTCACAGCAGCTTCTCCAGGGCCGGGCGCAGCCGCTCGTCCGCGAGCCGCTCCACCCGCACCGCGTCGCAGCCCACCCAGGACGCCGCCTCGCGCAGCGCCTCGGCGAGCTGCGGCACGTACTTTCCGTCCTCCAGGGAGATCTGACGGGCCACCAGGGTGCGGCCCTCGCGGGCCGGGTCCACCCGGCCGACCAGCCGGCCGCCGGCCAGCAGCGGCATCGCGAAGTAGCCGTGCACCCGCTTCTGCTTGGGCGTGTAGGCCTCCAGCCGGTGCGTCATGCCGAAGATCCGCTCGGTGCGGGCGCGGTCCCAGATCAGCGAGTCGAAGGGCGACAGCAGCGTGGTGCGGTGCCGGCCGCGCGGCTCGGTGGCCAGCGCCGCCGGATCGGCCCAGGCGGCTGCCGGCCAGCCCTCGACCTGCACCGGCACCAGCCCGGACGCCTCCAGCACCGCGTCGACCTGCGCGCCCTTGAGCCGGTGGTAGTCCATCAGATCGGCCCGGGTGGCCACCCCGAGTGCGGCGCCGGCCTGCGAGACCAGCCGCCGCAGGCACTCCTCGTCGGGCAGGTCCAGGTCGAACAGCTCCGCCGGGACGGCCTGCTCGGCCGCCTCGTAGACCCGCTTCCAGCTGCGCCGCTCGGTGCACACCACGTCGCCGAAGGCGAGCGCCCGCTCCACCGCGATCTTGGTGTCCGACCAGTCCCACCACTCCGCGGTGCGCTTGGCGCCGCCCAGCTCCGTCGAGGTCAGCGGCCCCTCGGCACGCAGCTTGTCCAGCACCGACCGGTACGTCTCCGGGGAGACCTGGTGGCCCCAGAGGTTGCCGCGCGCCCGGTAGGCGCGGCGGCGGAAGGCGAACAGCGGCCACTCCTCCATCGGCAGGATGCACGCCGCGTGCGACCAGTACTCGAAGCTCGTCTCCGAGCCCCAGTAGGCGCCCTCCACCGCGGCGCGCCCCACCGCGCCGAGCCGGGCGTAGGGGACGAGCTCGTGCGAGCGGGCCAGCACCGAGATGGTGTCCAGCTGGACGGCGCCCAGGTGCCGCAGCACCCCGCGCACCCCGCCCCGGCGGTCCGGGGCGCCGAGCAGCCCCTGGGCGCGGAGCGCGATCCGGCGGGCCTGGTCGGAGGAGAGCATGACGGTCATGCCGGGCAGCGTAGGCCCTGCCACCGACAGTCCGGCCGGCCGCCGGGAACCCCGCGGACCCGCCGGGGGTTGTCGGGAAGAGGAGGCGTGGTGACCGTTTTGCCCGGGGGCCGGTGCTTCTCAGCGCTTTGCCCCTGCGGGTGACACAGGAATACCGTGCTGACGGACCTCCCGGCGGCTTGTCCTCCTCGCATACGATGACCCGTACGGTGGGGTAGGTCTCGCCGACTGTCATCCAGAGCCGATCCCAGGCAAGGAGCCCGCTCACGTGTCCGTCTTCGACAAGATCCTGCGCGCAGGCGAGGGCAAGATCCTCCGCAAACTGCAGCGGATTGCCGCCCAGGTCAACTCGATCGAAGAGGACTTTGTCAACCTCACCGACGACGAGCTGCGCGCACTGACCGACGAGTACAAGGCCCGCATCGAAGAGGGCGAGAGCCTCGACGACATCATGCCGGAGGCCTTCGCGACCGTTCGCGAGGCTGCCAAGCGCGTGCTGGGCCAGCGCCACTACGACGTGCAGATCATGGGCGGCGCCGCCCTGCACTACGGCTACGTCGCGGAGATGCGCACCGGCGAGGGCAAGACCCTGGTCGGCACCCTGCCCGCGTACCTCAACGCGCTCACCGGCAAGGGCGTGCACCTGATCACCGTCAACGACTACCTCGCCGAGCGCGACTCGGAGTGGATGGGCCGGGTGCACCGCTTCCTCGGCCTCGAGGTCGGCGTGATCCTCGGGAACATGTCGCCGGCCGAGCGCAAGCGCCAGTACGGGATGGACATCACGTACGGCACGAACAACGAGTTCGGCTTCGACTACCTGCGCGACAACATGGCCTGGGCGCAGGACGAGCTCGTCCAGCGCGGCCACAACTTCGCGATCGTCGACGAGGTCGACTCGATCCTGATCGACGAGGCCCGCACCCCGCTGATCATCTCCGGCCCGGCGGACCAGGCCACCAAGTGGTACAACGACTTCGCCAAGCTGGTGCAGCGCCTCAAGCGCGACCGCGACTACGAGGTCGACGAGAAGAAGCGCACCGTCGGCATCCTGGAGGACGGCGTCGGCCGGGTCGAGGACTACCTCGGCATCGACAACCTCTACGAGTCGGTGAACACCCCGCTGGTCGGCTTCCTCAACAACGCCATCAAGGCCAAGGAGCTCTACAAGGCGGACAAGGACTACGTCGTCATCAACGGCGAGGTCATGATCGTCGACGAGCACACCGGGCGCATCCTCGCCGGCCGCCGCTACAACGAGGGCATGCACCAGGCGATCGAGGCCAAGGAGGGGGTGGAGGTCCAGAACGAGAACCAGACGCTGGCCACCATCACCCTGCAGAACTTCTTCCGCCTCTACGACAAGCTCTCCGGCATGACCGGTACCGGCACCACCGAGGCCGCCGAGTTCCACCAGATCTACAAGCTCGGCGTGGTGCCGATCCCCACCAACAAGACGCCGCGCCGCATCGACCAGCCCGACCTGATCTACAAGTCGGAGCCGGCCAAGTTCGCCGCCGTCGTCGAGGACATCGCCGAGAAGCACGAGAAGGGCCAGCCCGTCCTGGTCGGCACCGTGTCGGTCGAGAAGTCCGAGTACCTCTCCCAGGAGCTGCGCAAGCGCGGCATCCCGCACGAGGTGCTCAACGCCAAGCACCACGAGCGCGAGGCGCAGATCGTCGCGCAGGCCGGCCGCAAGGGCGCCGTCACCGTGGCCACCAACATGGCCGGCCGCGGCACCGACATCATGCTCGGCGGCAACCCCGACCACCTCGCCGCCGCCGACCTCGCCCAGCGCGGCATCACCCCGGAGGACACCCCGGAGGAGTACGAGGCCGCCTTCCCGAGCGCCCTGGACAAGGCCAAGGAGGCCGTCAAGGCCGAGCAGGAGGAGGTCCAGGAGCTCGGCGGCCTGTACGTGCTGGGCACCGAGCGCCACGAGTCCCGCCGGATCGACAACCAGCTGCGCGGCCGCTCCGGCCGCCAGGGCGACCCGGGCGAGTCCCGCTTCTACCTGTCGCTCGGCGACGACCTGATGCGCCTGTTCAAGGCCGGCATGGTCGAGCGCGTCCTGTCGATGGCGAACGTGCCCGAGGACGTGCCGATCGAGTCGAAGATGGTCACCCGCGCCATCGCCTCCGCGCAGACCCAGGTCGAGCAGCAGAACTTCGAGATCCGCAAGAACGTCCTCAAGTACGACGAGGTCCTCAACCGCCAGCGCGAGGTCATCTACGGCGAGCGCCGCCGCGTCCTGGAGGGCGAGGACCTGCAGGAGCAGGTCGGCCACTTCATGGACGACACCGTGGAGGCGTACGTCACCGCCGCCACCGGCGAGGGCTTCGAGGACGACTGGGACCTCGAGAAGCTCTGGACGGCCCTCAAGCAGCTCTACCCGGTCGGCGTCGAGCTGGACGACCTGGAGGAGGAGGCCGGCGGCACCGCCGGGCTCACCCCCGAGTTCCTCACCCAGACGATCCAGGAGGACATCCAGGCCAGCTACGGCCGCCGCGAGGACCAGCTCGGCGAGCAGATCATGCGCGAGCTGGAGCGCCGCGTGGTGCTCTCGGTGCTGGACCGCCGCTGGCGCGAGCACCTCTACGAGATGGACTACCTCCAGGAGGGCATCGCGCTGCGCGCCTACGCCCAGCGCGACCCGCTGGTCGAGTACCAGCGCGAGGGCTACGACATGTTCGCGGCCATGATGGAGGGCATCAAGGAGGAGTCCGTCGGCTACCTGTTCAACCTGGAGGTCCAGGTCGAGCAGCAGGTCGAGGAGGTCCCGGTCGCCGAGGACGCCGTCGTCCTGGAGAAGAACGACGCCCGCCCGGAGATCAAGGCCAAGGGCCTGGAGGCCCCGGCCCGCCAGCGCCTGCACTACACGGCGCCGACCGTCGACGGCGACGACACCGTCATCGAGGGCGACTTCGACGACGCCGCGGGCGAGGAGGGCGACGGGCTGACCCGCGCCGAGCGCCGCCGCGCCGCCAAGGCCGCCGGCCGCGGCCGCCGCCGCAAGGGCTGACCGCAGCGAGTCCGTCCGCAGGGCGCCGCACCCCGAGCCGGGGGCGGCGCCCTGCGGCGTTCCCCGGCGCCCGGCCCGGGGAGGCGCTCAGCGGGCCTCCACCGCCGCGCACTGCCACTGCTCGGTGCGCCGGTGCCGCTCCAGCCGGAAGGCCACCATGTGGTGGCGCAGGTGGTGGCGCGGGCCGAACTCCACCCGGACGCACACCTCCAGTGCGTCCGGCGCCGGCGCCGAGTCGTACACCCGACCCAGCCGGGTCTGCGGGGCGCGCCCGCGCGGCCGCAGCGGCCCCGTCCGGGCGAGCGCGGTGAGCTGCTGGTAGCCCTGCAGCGTGGTGTGCCGCTGCAGCTGGCCCACCGGCCGGACCCCGGTCAGCACCTCGACCAGCCGGTGCGCGAAGCGGGCCGCCAGATCGCCCTGTCCGGCGCCCCGCGAGGGCGCGCAGCCCGTCGGCGGGCGGCGCGGCGGCCGCGGCCCGCCGTCCGCCGCGGGCCCGTGCGCGGCGGCGGCGTGCCGGCCCGGGTGCGGGTGGCGGACGGGCCGGCGCGGCTGCGGCCGTCCGGGCGCGTGCACCAGCGGCCGGACCAGGAGCGGCGCGGCGCCGGCGGCGGGGTGCGCGGCGGGGACGGGGGCGGTGCTGCAGTGCTCGGCCATCGGCCGACCTCCTGTCGGGGCTGGTCCGGCGGGGTGTCGCTGCTGTTGCTATCGGCCGGCCGCGGCGCCGCTCAAGAACCGCCGGGCCGGTGCCGGCGGACCGCCGCGGTGTCACCTATCCGGGTGAGGCGGGCCGCGGCGCCGGGCCGGCCCGGCGGGCCCGCGGTGCAGCCGGTTGACGTGCGGGAAGCTCCGACGGTGCACGAAGGAGTACGGCCGCGTCGCATGGAATCCCCGGCGCGTGGCGGCCCCGCAACCGGATCTACCGCCGGGTAGGGCGGAGGATCAGGCGGACGAGCCCAGGGAGGCGGCATGGCGACCGAGGTGACCACCGGCGACGGCCCGGTGGCGGCCCGCGGGGCGGGCGGGCCGCGGCGCGGGCTGGTGCTCGGCGGCGGGGGCATGCTCGGCGCCGCCTGGACGGTCGGGGCACTGTGCGCGGTCGAGGAGGCCACCGGCTGGCGGCCCGGCTCGGCCGAGGTGGTCCTCGGGACCTCCGCCGGGGCGATCCTCGGCGCGCTGCTAGCGGCCGGCGTCGAACCGGGTCAGCTCCGCGACCACCAGCACGGGCTGCCGGTCACCAGCGGCCCGCTGGCCGGGGTCGAGTTCGACTACGACACGGCGGCCGGCGGCGCGCTGCCGCCGCGGCCCGCGCCCGGCATCGGCTCGCCCGGCCTGCTGCGGGACGCCGTCCGGCACCCGCGCGACTACCCGTTCCTCACCATGGTCTCCGCCGTCGTCCCGCCCGGCCGCGGCTCGGTGGCACCGGTCGGCGAACTCGTCCGGTCGCTGCCCGGTGGGGACGGCTGGCCCGCCGGCTCGCCGCTGCGGGTGGTCGCGGTGGACTACCGCAGCGGCCGCCGGGTGGTCTTCGGCGACGCCGGGGCGCCGCCCGCCCCGATGGCCGACGCGGTGATGGCCTCCTGCGCGATCCCCGGCTGGTTCGCGCCGGTCGACGTGGCCGGCGCCCCCTACGTGGACGGCGGCTGCTGGTCGGCGACCAACGCGGACCTGATGGCCGGCCGCGGCCTGGACGAGGTCTACGTGCTCGCGCCGATGGCGCTGCGGCTGCACCCCGAGGGGCGGGCCGAGCCGGGCCGCGGCGCGGTCGCCGCCCTGCGCGAGTGGCGGGCCCGGGACCGGCCGCGCGGCATGCTGGCCCAGCTGGTCAGCCGCTACCGGCGCACCGTCACCCGGCAGATGATGCGCGAGGCGCGGGAGCTGCGGGCCTCCGGCGTCCGGGTGCAGCTGCTCGCCCCGACCCTGGCCGACCTGGCCGTGATGGGCCCCAACATGATGGACCCGGCCCGCCGGCCCGAGGTGCTGGAGTCGGCCGTGCGCACCACCCTCGCGGCGCTCGGCACGCCGCACTGACCGGTAGGTGCGGCGTTGCTTCGCGGACCGGGCCGTACGGTGATCACCGGCCCCGTATCCTTGGGGGCGCGGCGGGCGCGGCCCGGCCCGCAGGACCCAGGAGCGGAGTGCCAGCGATGCGCGTGTACGTGCCCACCACGTTGACCGACCTGGCGGCGGCGCACCCCGGCGGCGTCCTGGAGCAGGTGGCGGCGTACGCCGTCACGCCCGCGCTGCGCGAGTGGTACGTCAGCGACGACATCGAGGAACTGGAGTACGCGGCGCTGAACCGCGCCGCGCAGGCCTCGCTGCGGCTGCTGGCGGCCGACCCGGCGGCGCCGCGCCGACGGGTCGTCGTGGCGGTCGAGGTCGGGGACTCCGCGGTCGGGGCGTTCGCCGGCGACGAGTACCAGGACCAGGCCTCGCTCGGCCGGGTGGTGCTGCACGGCCCGGTGCCGCTGGCCAAGGCCGCCGCGGTGCACGCCGACGTCGCGGACGGCGACGTGGTCGCCGACGTCGCGGCCGCGGTCGACGCCATCCGCGCGGCCGACAAGGGCGACGAGGACGCGCAGTTCACCGTCGACGGCGCCGAGGACCACGAGTTGCTCTGGTTCGCCACCCAGGAGATCCCCGGGCTGCTGGCCTGAGTGTCGGCGGCGGCAGGTAGCGTTCCGGGGATGCGCACGCACATCGTCTGGGACTGGAACGGCACGCTCTTCCACGACATGGAGGCCGTGCTGGGCGCCAGCAACGCCGCCTTCGAGACCGTCGGGCTGCCGCCGCTCAGCCTGCAGCAGTACCGCGAGCTGTACGAGATCCCGATCCCGCGCTTCTACCAGCGGATGCTCGGCCGGGTGCCCAGCCAGTCCGAGTGGGAGGCGCTGGACGACGCCTTCCACGACCGCTACCACCAGCTCAGCACCGGCTGCGGCCTCACCGACGGCGTCCCCGCGCTGCTGAGCGGCTGGCTGGCCCGGCCCGGCCGCAGCCAGTCCCTGCTGTCGATGTACGAGCACGAGCGGCTGGTGCCGGTGGTGGACGGCTTCGGCCTGACCGGGCGGTTCCAGCGGGTGGACGGCCGCACCGGTGCCTCCGGCGGCCGCAAGGCGGGCTTCCTGGCCGCCCACCTCACCGCGCTCGGCCCGGGCCTGGAGCCCGCCCGCACCGTCCTGATCGGCGACGCCGTGGACGACGCCGAGGCCGCCCTGGAGTCCGGCATCCACGCCGTGCTGTACACCGGCGGCTCGCACACCCGGCAGAAGCTGCAGGCCGTCGGCGTGCCGGTGGTGGACACCCTCGCCGAGGCCGTCGCGGTGGCCGAGGAGCTGACCGGCTGACCGGCTGACCGGCTGACCGGTCTCCGGGCACCCGCCGGCAGGCGTGTCGGCGGGCCGGGAAGCCGCCGTCGGCGGTCAACCTGGTGGGGCAGCCGTCACCGGACCGAGTGGAGCCCCGCATGTCCATGGACGCCGTCACCCGGGTCCCCGTCCCCGCCGGCGAGCCGGTGCGCGGCCACGCCCCCGGCAGCCCCGAGCGGGAGCGGCTGGAACGCCGGATGGAGGAGCTCGCCGCCGAACCCGTCCCGCTGCCGATGACCATCGCCGGCGAGCAGCGGTTCGGCGGCGGCGAACGGATCGAGGTCGTCCAGCCGCACCACCACGCCGCCCGGCTCGGCGTGCTCGGCAACGCCACCCACGAGGACGCCGCGCTCGCGGTGGACGCCGCGCTCGCCGCCGCCCCGGACTGGCGGGCGCTCTCCTTCGACGACCGGGCCGCGGTCTTCCTGCGCGCCGCCGAACTGGCCGCCGGCCCCTGGCGGGAGACCCTCACCGCGGCCACCGTGCTCGGCCAGTCCACGGCCGCCGGGCAGGCCGAGGCCGACGCGCCCTGCGGACTCGCCGACTCCTGGCGGTCCGCCGTGCACGCCGCCCGGCGGATCCTCGCCGGGCAGCCGCCGTCCCCGCCCGGGCGGTGGCACCGGACGGACCACCGGCCGCTGCCGGGCTTCGTCCACGCCGTCACCCCGTTCGACTCCACCGCCGTCGCCGGCCGCCTGCCCACCGCCCCCGCGCTCATGGGCAACACCGTGGTGTGGCAGCCCGCGCCCGCCCAGACCCTCGCCGCCCACCACACGATGCGGCTGCTGGAGGCCGCCGGCCTGCCGCCCGGCGTGGTCAACCTGGTCACCGGTGACGGCCGGGCGCCCACCAAGGTCGCCCTCGCCAGCCCCGCCCTCGCCGGGCTGCACTTCGCCGGCCCCACCGCGGCCTTCCACACCCTGTGGACGGAGATCGCCGCCCACCTCGGCGGCTACCGGGCCCACCCGCGGATCGTCGGCGAGACCGGCGAGCGGGGCTTCCTGGTCGCCCACCCCTCGGCCGACCCGGACGTGCTGCGCACCGCGCTCGTCCGCGGCGCCTTCGCCCACCAGGGCCAGCGGCGCACGGCGATCGGCCGGGCCCACCTGCCGCGCACCCTCTGGCGGCGGATCCGTGCGGACTTCCTCGCCGAGGTCGACGCGCTGGCCGTCGGCGACGTCACCGACCTGAGCAACGCCATGGGTGCGCTGATCGACCGCCGGGCCTACGAGCGGAACCGCGCCGCGATCGAGCGGGCCGTGCACGACCCCGGGGTGGAGGTCGCGGCCGGCGGCCAGTACGACGACGCGATCGGCTGGTTCGTCCGCCCGACCGTCCTGGAGCACGGCGACGGCCGCGGCGACGTCCTGCCCGCCGACCACAGCGGCCCGATCCTGGCCGTCCGGGTGTACGAGGACGGCGAATGGGAAAGCGCCCTGGACCGGGCGGCCGCCGGCGGGCCGTACACGCCCGCCGCCCGCGTGGTCGCCGAGGACCGGTACGCGATCGCACTGGCCGTCGAACGGCTGCGGTTCGCCGCCGGCACCCTCGGCGTCAACGAGTGGACGGCGGGCGCGGGCGACCGGGCCGACGCCGCGCGGACCCTGCCGAGCTGGACCTCGGCCCGCGCCGTCGAGGAGACCTTCACCCGGCCCGCGGATCACGGTCACCCGTCCGGTGGGTGACAGGAGCGAAACACCTGACAGGCGCTGACACGATCATGGCCCGCGGTTTGGACAACGTGTCCAGTAGGGCCGAAGCATCCTGCGGGATTGCTCCTCCGTGTCCCCTGACACCTTCGTTTCCTCAGGTTAGGCTGACTGGCGTCGCCGGGGCGTTTCCCGCTGGCCAAACGACCTGTCGTACCCAGGTGCAGAGCTCCTCATGCGTGGCACGAGCGCTTTTCGCCCCCGGGATACGGGAGAATTGCGGACAGACCCGGCGGTGTACACCCAGCCATCACCGAGTCACGCAACGGCGCGCGACAGGAGCCAAACAGTCATGCAGACCAAGCTGGACGCAGCCAAGGCCGAACTGCTCACGAAGGCAGCAGCAGCCGCTGAGAACAGCCAGGTGGGGGGAGCGGCGCCAGGGGAGGGGCTGAGCAACGGCGCTCTGGCCGCGTACCTGCACCACTACTACCTCCACACCGCGCCCGAGGACCTGGTCGACCGCGACCCGGTCGACGTGTACGGCGCGGCCGCCTCCCACTACCGGCTGGGGCTCAAGCGGCCCCAGGGCACCGCAGAGGTCCGGGTGCACACCCCGACCGTCGAGGAGAACGGCTGGAGCTGCGGCCACACCGTGGTCGAGGTCGTCACCGACGACATGCCCTTCCTCGTGGACTCGGTCACCAACGAGCTGACCCGCCTCGACCGCGGCATCCACCTGGTCGTCCACCCCCAGCTGGCCGTCCGCCGCGACATCACCGGCAAGCTGCTGGAGATCCTCGACATCGACGCCTGCTCGCGCAGCCAGGCCGCCGGCGCCGAGTGGCCCGCCGACGCCGTCGTCGAGTCCTGGATGCACGTCGAGATCGACCGCGAGACCGACCGCGCCGACCTCCGCTCCATCGAGACCAACCTGCGCCGCATCCTCGGCGACGTCCGCGAGGTCGTCGAGGACTGGTCCAAGATGCGCGACTCCGCGCTGCGCCTCGCCGACGAGCTCGCCGAGCAGCCCCCGGCCCACCTGCCCGAGCAGGAGGTCGGCGAGGCCTGGGAGCTCATGCGCTGGCTGGCCGACGACCACTTCACCTTCCTCGGCTACCGCGAGTACGACCTCGTCGAGCACAAGGGCGAGGAGGTCCTCAAGGCCGTCGCCGGCACCGGCCTGGGCATCCTGCGCGCCGACCCGCTCAGCCACGACAGCGACCACCACCCGGTCAGCGAGGCCTTCGGCCGGCTCTCCGCCCCCGTCCGCGCCAAGGCGCACGAGAAGAAGCTCCTCGTGCTCACCAAGGCCAACAGCCGGGCCACCGTGCACCGCCCCGCCTACCTCGACTACGTCGGCGTGAAGAAGTTCGACGCCAACGGCGAGGTCGTCGGCGAGCGCCGCTTCCTCGGCCTGTTCTCCTCCGCCGCGTACACCGAGTCGGTCACCCGCATCCCGGTCGTCCGCCGCAAGGTCCAGGAGGTCGTCTCCGGCTCCGGCTTCTCCGGCGACAGCCACGACGGCCGCGACATGCTGCAGATCCTGGAGACCTTCCCCCGGGACGAGATGTTCCAGACCCCGGCCGCGGAGCTCCAGGCCATCGCCACCAACGTGCTCTACCTGCAGGAGCGCCGCCGGCTGCGGCTGTTCCTGCGCCAGGACGAGTACGGGCGCTACTTCTCCGCGCTGGTCTACCTCCCGCGCGACCGCTACACCACCCGCATCCGGCTGCGCCTGACCGAGATCCTCAAGGAGGAGCTCAGCGGCGACGCGATCGACTACACGGTGTACGCCACCGAGTCGGTCCTCACCCGCCTGCACTTCGTCATCCGGGTCGCCCCCGGCGCCGAGCTGCCCCAGCTCACCGACGCCGAGGTCGAGCGGATCGAGGCCAAGCTCGCCGAGGCCGCCCGGTTCTGGATGGACGGCTTCAACGACCAGCTGCACATCGAGCTGGGCGAGGAGCGGGCCGCCGAGCTCGCCCACAAGTACGCCAACGCCTTCCCCGACGGCTACCGGGCCGACTTCACCGCCCGCACCGCCGTCGCCGACCTCAAGCAGATCGAGGCGCTGCACGGCGAGGGCGACTTCCGGCTCAACCTCTACCAGCCGGTCGGCGCCGGCGACGACGAGCGCCGCTTCAAGATCTACCGGGTCGGCGGGCCGATCTCGCTCACCGAGGTCCTGCCCGTGCTGCAGCGCCTGGGCGTCGAGGTCCTCGACGAGCACCCCTACGCGCTGCGCCGCTCCGACGGCACCACCGCGTGGGTGTACGACTTCGGCCTGCGGCTGCGCGAGTCCACCGAGCTCACCGACGAGGCCCGCGAGCGCTTCCAGGAGGCCTTCTCGGCGACCTGGACCGGCCGGGCCGAGAACGACGGCTTCAACGGCCTCGTCCTCACCGCCGGGCTCACCTGGCGCCAGGCCACGATGCTGCGCGCCTACGCCAAGTACCTCCGCCAGGCCGGGAGCACCTTCTCCCAGGACTACATGGAGGACGCGCTCCGCAACAACGCCCACACCACCCGCCTGCTGGTCAACCTGTTCGAGGCCCGGCTCAGCCCCAGCCACCGGCTGGGCGCCGACGAGCTCACCGAGGGCCTCATGGAGGAGCTGGACGGCGCGCTCGACGAGGTCGTCTCGCTCGACGAGGACCGCATCCTGCGCTCCTTCCTGCACCTCATCAAGGCCACCCTGCGGACGAACTTCTTCCAGCACGCCGAGGACGGCGACTGGCACTCCTACGTGTCGATGAAGTTCGACCCCAAGGCCATCCCGGACCTGCCGGCACCCCGCCCGGCCTTCGAGATCTGGGTGTACTCGCCGCGCGTCGAGGGCGTCCACCTGCGCTTCGGCAAGGTCGCCCGAGGCGGCCTGCGCTGGTCCGACCGCCGCGAGGACTTCCGCACCGAGATCCTCGGCCTGGTCAAGGCCCAGATGGTCAAGAACACCGTCATCGTGCCGGTCGGCGCCAAGGGCGGCTTCGTCGCCAAGCAGCTGCCCGACCCGTCGGTCGACCGCGACGCCTGGCTGGCCGAGGGCATCGCCTCGTACAAGACCTTCATCTCGGCGCTGCTCGACATCACCGACAACCTCAGGGGCGGCGAGGTCGTCCACCCGGTCGACGTGGTCCGCCACGACGAGGACGACACCTACCTGGTCGTCGCCGCCGACAAGGGCACCGCGACCTTCTCGGACATCGCCAACGGCGTCGCCGAGGCGTACGGCTTCTGGCTGGGCGACGCCTTCGCCTCCGGCGGCTCGGCCGGCTACGACCACAAGGGCATGGGCATCACCGCCCGCGGCGCCTGGGAGTCCGTCAAGCGGAACTTCCGCGAGCTCGGCGTCGACACCCAGGGCGAGGACTTCAGCGTCGTCGGCATCGGCGACATGTCCGGCGACGTCTTCGGCAACGGCATGCTGCTCAGCGAGCACATCCGCCTGGTCGCCGCCTTCGACCACCGGCACATCTTCCTCGACCCGAACCCGGACGCCGCGGTCTCCTACGCCGAGCGCCGCCGGCTGTTCGACCTGCCCCGCAGCTCCTGGGACGACTACGACAAGTCGCTGATCTCCGCCGGCGGCGGCGTCTTCCCGCGCACCGCCAAGGCGATCCAGCTCTCCCCGCAGGTCCGCGAGCGGCTCGGCATCGACGCGGCCAAGATCACCCCGGCCGAGCTGATGAAGGCCATCCTGCAGGCGCCCGTCGACCTGTTCTGGAACGGCGGCATCGGCACCTACATCAAGGCCTCCACCGAGACCAACGCCGAGGTCGGCGACAAGGCCAACGACGCCATCCGGGTCAACGGCGCACAGGTCCGTGCCCGGGTCATCGGCGAGGGCGGCAACCTCGGCTGCACCCAGCTCGGCCGCATCGAGTTCGCCGCGACCGGCGGCCCCGAGGGCACCGGCGGCTGGATCAACACCGACGCCATCGACAACTCGGCCGGCGTCGACACCTCGGACCACGAGGTGAACATCAAGATCCTTCTCAACCAGGTCGTCGCCGACGGCGACATGACGGTCAAGCAGCGCAACGCCCTGCTCGCCGAGATGACCGACGAGGTCGGCCGCCTGGTGCTGCGCAACAACTACGCGCAGAACGTCGTGCTCGCCAACGCCGTCGCCCAGGCCGTCAGCATGGTCAACGTGCACGCCCGCATGATCAACCGGCTGGAGGCCGGCGGGCAGCTCGACCGCGGGCTGGAGTTCCTGCCCACGGAGAAGCAGATCCGCGAGCGCCAGCAGGCCGGCCGCGGGCTCTCCCAGCCCGAGCTGTCCGTGCTGCTCGCCTACACCAAGATCACGCTGGCCGACGAGCTGCTCGCCACCGAGCTGCCCGACGACCCGTACTTCCGCGACGCGCTGCAGCAGTACTTCCCCAGCGCGCTGCGCGCCAGGTTCGCCGACGCGATCGACAACCACCCGCTGCGCCGCGAGATCATCACCACCCTGATCGTCAACGACACGATCAACCGCGGCGGCTGCACCTTCGCGTTCCGGCTCCGCGAGGAGACCGGCGCGACCATGGAGGAGATCGCCCGCACCCACGCGGCGGCCCGCGCCGTCTTCGGCCTGGAGCAGCTCTGGGACGAGGTCGAGGGCCTGGACAACAAGGTCGCGGCCCGGGTGCAGATCAAGATGCGCCTGCACGTCCGCCGGCTCGTCGAGCGCGCCACCCGCTGGATGCTCAACAACCGGCGCCAGCCGCTGGACATCGCCGGCACCATCGAGTTCTTCCACGACCGGGTCAACCAGGTCTGGGAGAGCCTGCCCAAGCCGCTCCGCGGCGAGGACCTGACCTGGTTCGAGGCGGTGTACGAGGAGCTCTCCGGCGCCGGCGTGCCGGACGAGCTGGCCAACCGGATCGCCGGCCTCTCCTCGGCCTTCCCGACGCTCGACATCGTCGGCGTCGCGGACCGCTCCGAGGCCGACGTGATGGAGGTCGCCGAGCTCTACTACGACCTCGCCGACCGCCTGCAGATCACCCACCTGCTGGACCGCATCATCGAGCTCCCGCGGACCGACCGCTGGTCCTCGATGGCCCGCGCCGCCATCCGCGAGGACCTCTTCGCGGCGCACTCCGCGCTCACCGCGGACGTGCTGGCCTGCGGCCCCGCCGGCTCCTCGCCGGAGGACCGCTACAAGGCCTGGGCCGAACTCAACGGCACCCTGCTGAGCCGGGCGAAGACCACCCTCGACGACATAAGGGGTTCGGACAACTACGAGCTGTCCAGCCTCTCGGTCGCCATGCGGGTGATCCGCACCCTGCTGCGCACCGGCCGCTGACCCCGGCAGCTCCCCGCGGGGGCGGCCCGTCCGGACGGACGGACCGCCCCCGCGGCGTTTGCCCGTCCGGATTCCGGTCCCGGGCAGGGCGAGGGCACGCGGACGGCCCCGCCGCGCCGCGCGGCGGGGGGCCGTAGGAGCCGGACGGGGCGTCAGCCCTGGGCGGCGGCCCGCTGGAGGGCGCTCGCCAGCAGGGCGAGGTCGGTGGGGCCGTTGCCCAGTTCGCGGACCGGGCGGCGGGTCGGCGGCAGGCCGAGCTGCAGCGGGTCCACCGCCACCACCGTCGGCCGCAGTGTGGAGGTCCGCGGGATCCGGCCGCTGACCCGCGCGGTCTGGAAGGCCGCCACCCCGCCGTCCGGGCGGCGCAGGTAGCCGCGGCCCGGCGTCTCCTCCGGCAGCGCCGCGGCGTCCGGCAGATGGATCAGCTGGTCGGACTCGGCCGGGTGGTCGGTGCGCAGTGCGATCCGCAGCCCCGCGGCCTCGTCGATCTCGGTGCCCGCCGTCCGCTCCGGCGCGCCGGTGGCGGCGACCAGGTGGACGCCGAGCCGGCCGCCGCGCTCGGCGACCGCGGCCAGCGCCCGGGCGAGGGGCCGGCCGGCCGGCGAGGTCGGCGCGTACAGCGCGTCGAGGTCGTCGACGACCACCACCATCCGGGCCGGCACCTGCTGCGGCGCGGCCGCCGCGTCCGGTGCGGTGCGCTGCTCGACCACCCGCGCGGCCGCCGCCGCGGGCCCGGCCGCGGTGGGCCCGCCCGCGGTGACCAGGGCCGGTGCCTTGCGGAGTATCCGGGCGGTGTGCCAGTCGGTGAAGTCCCGCCCGCCGAGCAGCGATTCGCGGCGCGCCAGCTCGTCCAGCAGCGCCTCGGCGGTGAGCAGCGCCTGCCGCGGGTCGGTGGCGGCGTCCAGGTGGGCGGTGACGTGCGGCAGGTCGGTGCAGGCCCGCAGCCCGGCGGCCTGGTCCCGGTCCGCGGGGGAGCGGGACTCCACGACGGTGATCTCCAGCCGCTCCGGCCGCTCGGCGACCGCCAGCGAGGCGACCAGGGTGCGCAGCAGCTCGGTCTTCCCCGAGCCGGCCGCGCCGCCGATCAGCAGGTGCGGGCCGCCCTCGTGGCCGTCGAGCGCGTCGGTGTCGGCGAGGTCGACCGTGCACACGCCGTCCCGGGCGGTGCCGAGCAGGGCGGTGGCCGTGCCGGGGCCGTCCGGCAGCCCGGCCCAGCGGTCGGAGAGCTTGGCCGGGGTGACGGCCTCCAGCCGCAGCAGGTCGAGCAGCCGCAGGGCGTCCGGCAGCGGGCCGCGGGCGGCCGGCGCGGCCTCCCGCAGCGGCGCGAGGGCCCGGGCGAGGCGCTCGGCCCAGGCGGCCGGGACGGCGTCCAGGGCGACCTCCTCGATCCGCTCCCGGGAGCCGCCCGCGGGCAGGTCGACGGCGAGCCGGGTGGCGACCTCGCCGGTGACCTGCGCCCGGGCGCCGACACCGGCCGGGAGCTCCTCGACGGACTCCGCCAGGCAGATCGGGAAGACCCCCACCGCCGGGCCCTGCCGCAGCAGCAGGTCGAGACCCTCGCGGGCGGCCGGGGTGCCCGGGTCGCCGTCGACCAGCAGGACGGTGGCCTCCGGGCCGCCCGGGGCGGCGGCGAGCTCGGCGAGCCTGGCCTCGGCCTGCTCGGGGCCGAAGCCGACCAGCAGGCGGCAGTCCTGCCCCTGGCCGGGGCGCAGGTGGGGCAGCCACATCGTCCAGTGCCAGTCGGCGGCGCGCTGCTCGTCGGCGGCGACCACCACCAGGGCGAGGCCGCTCGGCGGGTGCAGCACGGCGAGCTGGGCGAGCACGGCGCGGGCGAGCCCGGTCAGCCGCGGCCGGGGCCCGGACAGACCGAGGCTGCCGGCGGTCTGCAGGTCCACGGTGACGGGCACGGCGGGCAGCAGGGTGCCCGGGACGGTGCCGGGGCCGCCCGGCCGGTCGGCGGTGCCGAGCCGGACGGCGAGCGCGTCCGGGTGGGCCGGGGTGCGCTCCCACAGCCGGGAGCCGTGGCCGAGCGCGGCGAGCAGCAGCGCGGCAGGGTCGGGCCAGCGCTCGCGCCGGGCGGCGGCCTGGCGGGTCCGGGCGGCGGCGTGCTGGGCGGCCGCCTCGGGGGCGGGCCGGGGCACGGGCCGGGGGCGGCGCAGCGAGAGCAGGCCACGGCTGCGGCCGCCGGGGACGTGCGGGGCCTCGGCGGGCGGCGGGGGCACCGCGGCGGCCGAGCGGGCGCCGGGCCGGTCGGGGAGCTGGAGGTGGCCGTCGCCGTCCGGCACGGCCGGGCGCGACCCGGAATTCCCCCCGATCTCCGGGCGGGCGACCTGCAGGGTCGACTCGCCGAGCCGCACCAGCCCGCCGTCGGGGAGTTCCGCGCCGTCGCCGCGCAGCCAGCGGCCGTCCGGCAGCAGGGTGCCGTTGGTGGAGTCGAGGTCGCGGACGGAGACCCTGCCGTCGGCCAGGTGCAGCGCGAGGTGCAGCCGGGAGACGTCCGGGTCGTCGAGCGGCACGTCGGCGTCGCTGGACCGGCCGACGCGGATCTCCTCGCCGTGCAGCCGGTGCACGCCGCCCGCGTCCGGGCCGCCGACGACCCGCAGCTCGGCGGCGGCGGGCAGCTCGTCCGGGGCGGTGTCCGGGTCTGGCTCGCCGAGCGAGAGCACGGCGCCGTCGACCAGCGGGGGCCGGCCGAGCAGCGCCTGGTCGTCGACCCGGTCAGCCCCGGCGTACAGCTGCACATGCGTGGCGGAGCGCGGGCCACGCACGCCCGCCGCGCCCGCGAGCGCGCCGGCGACCGCGCCGAGCGCCGTGCCGGAGGGTGCCGTGACCAGCACGTCCGTGGACGATCCGGCGCCGGCCGGGCCGCTGCGCGGTCGAAGGACGGTGAGCCGGATCTGCATCTCGCCCGGGTCCCTTCTGCACACGTGTGGTGCCTGCCATCCTGCCACCCTGGAGCGACAGTCCGGGCACGGTACCGGATTTGACGATCTTGCGATCACCGCCCGGCCCGGGCCGACGGTGCGTCGGCCCGGGTGTCCCCTAGGGGATGCCCCGGAGACTTCCTCCCAGCTCGCGGTGCGCTCGCCTCGGCAAGCCGCCCGGGCACCGTTAGAGTTTGCGAAAACTGCGAAAGCGTTGCCACCCTGTCCGACCGCCGGACAGCGGGGCGAGCGACCACAGGAGTCACAGGTGCGGCCGGTCGGCAGCAAGTATCTGATCGAGGAGAGCCTCGGGCGCGGGGCCACCGGTACGGTCTTCCGCGGCCGGGTCCGCGACGACGCGGCCGTGCCGGGCCTGGAGCCGGGCCGCTCGGTCGCCGTCAAGGTGCTGCGCGAGGAGCTCGCCACCGACCCCGACGTGGTGATGCGCTTCCTGCGGGAGCGGTCGGTGCTGCTGCGCCTGAGCCACCCGAACATCGTCCGGGTCCGCGACCTGGTGGTGGAGGGCGAGCTGCTCGCCCTGGTGATGGACCTCGTCGAGGGTCCCGACCTGTTCCGCTACCTGCGGTCCAACGGCCCGCTCAGCCCGATCGCCGGGGCGCTGCTGATGGCGCAGATCGCCGACGCGCTGGCTGTCAGCCACGCCGACGGCGTCGTGCACCGCGACCTGAAGCCGGCCAACGTGCTGCTGGCGACCACGGTCGGCTCGGACGGCTCCGAGCAGATGCACCCGATGCTCACCGACTTCGGCATCGCCCGCCTCGCCGACTCCCCGGGCATCACCCGCACCCACGAGTTCGTCGGCACCCCGGCGTACGTCGCCCCGGAGTCCGCGGAGGGCCGCCCGCAGACCGCCGCGGTCGACGTGTACGGCGCCGGCATCATGCTGTACGAGCTGGTCACCGGCCGTCCGCCGTTCCAGGGCGACGGCCCGATCGCGGTGCTGCAGGCGCACCTCGCCCAGGAGCCGGAGCGCCCGCGCTCACTGCCCGAGCCACTGTGGACGGTCATCGAGCGGTGCCTGCGCAAGAGCCCGGCCGAGCGGCCGACCTCGGTCGCGCTGGCCGAGGCGCTGCGGGTGGTCGCCGCCGGGATCGGCGTGCACTCCTCGCCCGCCGCGGTCGAGGCCGCGCTGGCCGTCGGCGCGCTGCTGGTGACCGACCCCGCGCTGGCCGCCCCGGCGCCCACCGCGGTGAACCACGTGCCGGCCGGCTCCGCCGACGCCACCCAGGTGCTGCCCGCCCGCGGATTCGACCCGGCCGCCGCCACCCAGGCGGTCGCCGCGCCCGGCGCCGAGGACCGCACGCAGGTGATGGCCACGCCGCCCGGCGGCGCCGGGGACCGCACCCGGGTGATGCCGCCGATCCCCCCGTCCGGGCCCGCCGCCGAGCCCGAGGCGCCGCACCCCTGGCAGACCCAGCTGCGCGCCGCCCGCGACCGCAACCAGCAGACCCAGATCGGCTACTTCGACCCGGAGGAGCTGGACCGCCCGCAGGTCGCGCCGCAGCCGTACCAGGCCCCGCCGCCCTACCAGGCCCCGCCGCCGTACCAGGCGCCCCAGGGCCGGCCGCCGCAGGCTCCGCAGGGCCGCGGGCAGGGCGGGTACACCCAGCGCCCGCCGGTGGCCCCGCCGCCGTACCAGGCCCGGCAGAACCCGCCGCAGCCCCCGCAGGGCTACCGGCAGCCGCCACAGGCCCAGCCGCAGCCGTACCAGGCCGCGCCCGCCCCGCAGGCGTACCCGCCGCCGCAGCCGCCCGCGCCCGCTCCGCAGCGCCGTGCGGAGCCGGCCGCGCCGCCGCGCCGCGAGCCCGCCCCGCGCCGGGAGCCGCGGCCGCGCAGCCGCAACCGGATGTACATCCCGGGCCTCGGCTGCCTGAAGGGCTGTCTGATGGTGCTGCTGATCCTCGCCATCGCCGCGGTGGCGCTGTGGAACTTCACCGACCTGCCGGTGTACTGGGAGAACGTCAAGACCTGGTTCGGCAGCGTGAGCGACTGGATCAGCGGACTGAACAGCAGTCAGTGAGTCGACGGGCCGTCAGAACGGCGATTTTGGCGGTTTGTCGACAATTCACGAATTTTCCGTGAATCGACCCTCTCCGAGAGCCCTCCGACGGCCCCCGGAGGGCGCCCGGGCGCGTAGGTTGGTCGTCGAGCACCGACCTACCGAGCCCACGGAGCAGCATTGGCACGCAAGATCGGCAGCCGCTACACCGTCCACCAGGTGATCGGCCGGGGTTCCGCCGGCACCGTCTGGCTGGGCGAGGGCCCGGACGGGCCGGTGGCCGTCAAGTTGCTGCGCGAGGACCTGGCCTCCGACCAGGTCCTGGTCGGCCGCTTCGTCCAGGAGCGCGCCGCCCTCACCAGCCTCGACCACCCCCGGGTGGTCGGCGTGCACGACATGGTGGTGGACGGCAGCGACCTCGCCCTGGTCATGGACCTCGTCCAGGGCACCGACCTGCGCACCCGGCTGGAGCGCGAGGGCGTGCTCAGCCCGCTCGCCGCCGCCTCGGTGATCGCCGACGTCGCCGACGGCCTGGCCGCCGCCCACGCCGCCGGCATCGTCCACCGCGACGTCAAGCCGGAGAACGTGCTGCTCGACCTCGCCGCCCCGCCCGGCCCCGGCGGCGCCCCCCGCGCCAAGCTCACCGACTTCGGCATCGCCCGCCTCGTCGACGCCCCCCGCCGCACCCGGGCCACCCGGATCATCGGCACCCCCGACTACCTCGCCCCCGAGATCATCGAGGGCCTGGAGCCGCGCGCCGCCGTCGACATCTACGCCCTCGCCACCGTGCTCTACGAGCTGCTGGCCGGCTTCACGCCGTTCGGCGGCGGCCACACCGGCGCCGTGCTGCGCCGCCACGTCACCGAGAGCGTCCCGCCCGTCCCCGGCATGCCGGACGGCCTGTGGCGGATCATCTCCGAGTGCCTGGCCAAGGCCCCCGCCTCCCGGCTGCGCGCCGCCGAGCTGGCCTCCCGGCTGCGCGAGCAGCTGCCCGTGCTGGCCGGCCTGCCGCCGCTCGCCGTCCCGGCGCAGCGCGGCCCGGTCGAGGACGTTCCCACCCCGGGCGAGGCCGTGTACGCCGAGATCGACGCCGGGACGGGCACCCACCGCCGCCGGCGCGGCCCTGCGGTGCCGCTGGTGCCCGCCCCCTCGCCGGACTCCACCCGCGACACCCACACCAGCCTGCGCCGCCCGTCCCCGCAGGAGCTGGCCTCCTACGCCGCCGAGTCCCGGGCCCAGCGCTCCGCAGCCCCCGTCACCAGCCACCGCCGCCGCCGGCTGGTGCGCCGCCGCCGGATGCTCGCGGTGCTGATCGCCACCGTGCTGCTGCTGGCCGGAGCCGCCGCCGCGTACAGCGCGTTCGCCGCCGAACCGCCCGCCGCGGGCCCCGGCCGAGCGGCCGTCCACGGCCCGGTGGCGAGCCTCGGCCCCCCGGTGTAGCCGAACGGTCTCCGCGAACCATTACGCTTGAGGCGTGGCAGCCGTCGATCCTTCCGAAGAGCTCAAGAACCTCGAGACGACCATGGGGTCGATCGAGGCCGTCCTCGACCTGGACAAGATCCGGGCCGACATCGCGACCCTGGAGGAGGAGGCAGCCGTCCCGACCCTCTGGGACGACGTCGCCAACGCACAGAAGGTCACCAGCCGGCTCTCCTTCCTCCAGGGCGAGCTGCGAAAGTTCGAGACCCTGCGCGGCCGGGTCGACGACGTCGCCGTCCTGTTCGAGCTGGCCGAGGCCGAGGACGACGCGGACACCCGCGTCGAGGCCGAGGCCGAGCTGGAGTCGGTCAAGAAGGCCGTCGAGGAGCTGGAGGTCCGTACCCTCCTGTCCGGCGAGTACGACGCCCGCGAGGCCCTGGTCAACATCCGCGCCGAGGCCGGCGGCGTCGACGCCGCCGACTTCGCCGAGCAGCTGATGCGCATGTACCTGCGCTGGGCCGAGCGGCACGGGTACTCGACCGAGGTCTACGACACCTCGTACGCCGAAGAGGCCGGCATCAAGTCCGCGACCTTCACCGTCAAGGCCCCCTATGCCTACGGCACCCTCTCCGTCGAGCAGGGCACCCACCGCCTGGTGCGCATCTCCCCGTTCGACAACCAGGGCCGCCGGCAGACCTCCTTCGCCGGCGTCGAGGTCCTCCCCGTCGTCGAGCAGTCCGACCACGTCGACATCGACGAGGGCGACCTGCGCATCGACGTGTACCGCGCCTCCGGCCCCGGCGGCCAGGGCGTCAACACCACCGACTCCGCGGTGCGCATCACCCACCTGCCGACCGGCGTGGTGGTCTCCTGCCAGAACGAGCGCTCGCAGATCCAGAACAAGGCGTCCGCGATGAACGTCCTCCAGGCCAAGCTGCTGGAGCGGCGCCGCCAGGAGGAGCGCGCGGCGATGGACGCGCTCAAGGACAGCGGCAGCTCCTGGGGCAACCAGATGCGTTCGTATGTCCTGCACCCGTACCAGATGGTCAAGGACCTGCGCACCGAGCACGAGGTCGGCAACCCGCAGGCCGTCCTGGACGGCGACATCGACGGCTTCATCGAGGCCGGGATCCGGTGGCGCAAGCAGCGCGAGACGGCGAGCTGATCGGGAGGATCGCGGCCTCGGTGAACGTTCGGCGCAGCATCGAGGCCGGGATCCGCTGGTGCAAGCAGCGCGAGACGGCGAGCTGATCGGGAGGATCGCGGCCTCGGTGAACGTTCGGCGCAGCATCGAGGCCGGGATCCGCTGGCGCAAGCAGCGGGAGACCGCGAGCTGATCGCCGCAGACAACGAAGAAGGCCCCCGGAGCTTCCGCTCCGGGGGCCTTCGGATGTTCCGGGTCAGGCCAGCGCCTGCCGGGCGATCATGGCCACCGCGAACAGCGCCGCGATCAGCGCCAGCAGTGTCGCCGGGGACATGGCGGCGAAGGGGCCCCGCTGCTCCTGCAGCCGGGCACGATTGGCGCGGCACACCGGGCACCGGCCCTCACTCACGCGGCCGTTGCAGTTGGCGCACACCAGATGGTCGCAGGTCATGCGATCTCCTCCTTGCTGTCACTGCAAACGCACGGGACGGGCCGATGGTTCCGTCCGTCTCTCCACTGTGCCAGGTTCGCGGGCGCTCGGCCCCCGCAGCGGCGGGCTCTCCGGTGCGATTGTGAGATAGCGCGCACAAATCCCGCTTTCCAATTCGGGACAGACAGGAACAATCTCTGACGAATCAGCGGTCAGTACCCGACCCGGGACTGCGGGTCGACCCGAGGTTCGCGTATGGTCCCAGACCTGGAGCGGTCGGGGAGGATGCCGCTCCGCCCGCCGCACTCGGCCCGAGGCGCGGACGGACCCACCTAGGATGGCCTCCGTGATGCAGCCGTGATCAGATTCGACAACGTCTCCAAGACCTATCCCAAGCAGAACCGTCCTGCCCTGGACAACGTCTCGCTGGAGATCGAGAAGGGCGAGTTCGTCTTCCTGGTCGGCTCCTCCGGCTCCGGGAAGTCCACCTTCCTCAGGCTCTGCCTGCGCGAGGAGCGCCCCAGCACCGGTGCCGTGCACGTGCTGGGCAAGGACCTCGGCAAGCTGTCCAACTGGAAGGTGCCGCACATGCGCCGCCAGCTGGGCACGATCTTCCAGGACTTCCGCCTGCTGCCGAACAAGACGGTCGCGCAGAACGTCGGCTTCGCCCTGGAGGTCATCGGCAAGCCGCGCAGCGCCATCGCCAAGGTGGTGCCGGAGGTGCTCGACCTGGTCGGCCTCGGCGGCAAGGAGGACCGGATGCCCGGCGAGCTCTCCGGTGGTGAGCAGCAGCGCGTGGCGATCGCCCGGGCCTTCGTCAACCGCCCGATGCTGCTGATCGCGGACGAGCCCACCGGAAACCTCGACCCGCAGAACTCGGTCGGCATCATGAAGCTCCTCGACCGGATCAACCGCACGGGCACCACGGTGCTGATGGCCACCCACGACCAGGCCATCGTGGACCAGATGCGCAAGCGCGTGATCGAACTCGACAAGGGCCTGCTGGTCCGCGACCAGGCCCGCGGCGTGTACGGCTACCAGAACTAGCCGCCGCCGTCCCGCCTGACCGCCCGCCTGCATTGACCCTGGATTGAGAGAAGCATGCGCCTCCAGTTCGTCCTGTCGGAGATCGGCATCGGCCTCCGCCGCAACCTGACGATGACCATCGCGGTCATCGTCAGTGTCGCGCTCTCCCTCGCCCTCGCCGGTGGCAGCCTCCTGGTCCGCGACCAGGTCAACTCGATGAAGGGCTACTGGTACGACAAGGTCGAGGTCAGCGTCTCGTTCTGCACCAAGTTCGACATGGCCGCCTCGGCGCAGTGCGCCAGCGGCGCGGCCACCGACGAGCAGGTGAACGCCGTCAAGGCGCAGCTCGACAAGATGACGCCGCTGGTGCAGAAGGCCACGTTGGAGTCCTCCACCGAGGCCTACAAGCACTGGAAGGAGTCGAACCCGGACAACCCGCTGCTCGCGGCGGTCGGTCCGGAGGCGATGCCGCAGTCCTGGCGGGTCAAGCTCAGCGACCCGACCAAGTACGACGTCATCCAGAGCGCCTTCGCCGGCAAGCCCGGCGTGAAGTCGGTGGACGACCAGCGCCGGATCCTGGAGAACCTCTTCGGCCTGCTGAACGGCCTGCAGACCGCCGCCTTCGTGATCATGGTGCTGATGCTCTTCGTGGCCCTGCTGCTGATCGTCAACACCGTCCGGGTGTCGGCCTTCAGCCGACGGCGCGAGACCGGCATCATGCGCCTCGTCGGTGCCTCGAACTTCTACGTGCAGATGCCCTTCATCGCCGAGGCCGCCGTGTCCGCCCTGCTGGGCGCGGTGATGGCCTCCGGCCTGCTGCTGCTCGGTCACTTCTTCGTCCAGCACTGGCTGGCCAAGCGGGTGCTGTTCATCCAGTTCATCGGCCTCTCCTCGGTGCTGACGGTGATTCCGCTGCTGGTCGTGGTCGGCATGGTGATGGCCGGCATCGCGGCCTTCTTCACCCTGCGCAAGTACCTCAAGGTCTGATCCGCGAGGTCCCGGGCGGCCCCGGACGGCACTGCGCCGTCCGGGGCCGCCCGCGTCCTACCCGGGCGTTCCGTCGCCCGGGCGGGGCGGCGCGGCCTAGACTCCGTCGCATGTCGGGAATTCCGCGTCGGGTACGCCAGGGAGCCACGCTCACCCTGGTGTTCGGCGTCGTCCTGATGGCCGGTGCCGCGAGCGGCGCCTGGGGCGAGCCGCTGACCGTGCCGCTGCCGCCCTCGATGGACGCCGCCGCACAGCTCGCCGCCGGACGGGACGTCACCGGCGCGGACCTGAGCCCGCAGCAGGCCGAGGCCCTGGTCGACGCCAGCGGCGACCGCTGGGCCGCCTATCTCAGCCCGCAGGAGTACGCGGACCTGGTCCGCGGCCGCTACCTCGGAGTCGGGCTCTCGGTGGACCGCGGCAAGGACGGCTCGACCGCCGTCTCGGCCGTGCAGGCCGGCGGCCCGGCCGCCCGGGCCGGCATCGCGGCCGGTGACCGGCTGGTCGCGGTGGACGGTGCCGAGGCCGACGGCCTGCCCGTGACGGAGGTCGTGGCCCGGCTGCGCGGCAGCGCCCACGCCGCCGTGGCGGCCCGCACGGTGGCGGTCACCGTCTCGCGCGGCTCCTCCGCCCCGCGCGAGGTCGTGCTCGGGAGGGCCTTACTGGCCGCCCAGGAGGTCGGCGTCGAGCGGCTGCCGGACGGCGTCGTGCGGATCGCCGTACGGGCCTTCACCAGCGGGGTCGCCGAGCAGGTCAGAACCGCGTCGCAGGGCGCCGAGGCGGTCGTGCTGGACCTGCGCGGCAGCTCCGGCGGCCTGGTCGAGGAGGCGGTCGCCACCGCCTCGGTCTTCCTGGACGGCGGCCCGGTCGCCTCCTACGAGTCCCGCGGGGTGCGGCGCGAGCTGACGGCCGCCCGCGGCGGCGACACCGCCACCCCGCTGGTGGTGCTGGTGGACGGCGGGACGATGAGCGCCGCCGAACTGCTCGCCGGCGCGCTGCAGGACCGCTGCCGGGCCGTCCTGGTGGGCGCCAGGACCTTCGGCAAGGGCACCGTGCAGCAGCCCAGCCGGCTCGCCGACGGCGGCGTGGTGGAGCTCACCGTGGGCCGCTACTACACTCCCGAAGGGCGCTCGCCGGACGGCTCCGGCCTGCAGCCCGACGTCGCGGCCGTCCCGGAGGGCGCCGGGGACCTCGCCCTGCACGTCCTCGCCGGCCTGGGCGCGCGCCGCTGACCGCCGCGGGGGCGGCATCCGCGCCACCCCGCGCAAAAGGGCTGCCCCTGACCGCGCCGAGGTGCGAGAATGTCGGCGCTATGGCAAAGGAAAAGGGCAACAAGCTCATCGCGCAGAACAAGAAGGCGCGGCACGAGTACACCATCCTCGACACCTACGAGTGCGGCATGGTGCTGACCGGTACCGAGGTGAAGTCCCTCCGCGAGGGCCGGGCCAACATCGTCGACGGGTACGCGTACATCCAGGGCCACGAGGCCTGGGTCGACAACCTGTTCATCCCGGAGTACGTCCAGGGCACCTGGACGAACCACTCGGCGAAGCGCAAGCGCAAGCTCCTGCTGCACAAGCTGGAGATCCGCAAGCTGGAGTCGAAGGTGAAGGAGACCGGCCACACCCTGGTGCCGCTCTCCCTGTACTTCAAGGACGGCCGGGTCAAGCTGGAGCTGGCCCTCGCGGTCGGCAAGAAGCTGTACGACAAGCGGCAGACCCTGCGCGAGCAGCAGGACCGCCGCGAGTCGGACCGTGCCATCGCCGCGGCCCGCCGCAAGCAGCGGGCCGTCTGAGGGGCCCCGCCCCGCCGCCGGGTAATGCGCTGGACCCTTCCGGGCCCGACCGCGTACCATGGCACTCGCACCACCGGAGGGCCCCGCCCGCCGGAGCTGCTTGTCAAATCAACATGGGGATGATCGGTTTCGACGGTGGTAGTCGAAACAGGAGAAGCGAGCCGAGGAACGCGGCAATGATCTCGTTAACCACGTGTCGCAAAAAAATAATCGCCAACACCAAGCGCGATACCCCGCAGTTCGCTCTCGCTGCCTGATCAGCGAGCGAATAGGGTGTCAGACCGGGGCGTTCCCGACCCGGACCCTGGCATAATCTAGGGAACTCAACCGTCCGCCCCGGCTGCGGGGGCGGAAGGGAAATCAAACAGTAGCTGGGCCCGTCGGCGGCTTGTCCGCGTGACTGCCGGGGCCGAGAAAAGCACAGCGGACTGCGCTCGGAGAAGTCCTGAATCCACTCCATCGGACCCGGGTTCGATTCCCGGCATCTCCACCATCCCATGTGCACCCAGGCCGTCCTCCGCTCCGGAGGGCGGCCTTCGTGTGTCTCCGGCGCCTCACACCGGCCCCGCCCGGCGGGTGAGAGGTCGGTTCCGCAGGCTTCACAGAGCACAACGAAACCCGAAACCACGGGCTCCTAGCGTCGTTCACGACAGCACGGGCAGGGCAGGCACCGGCACGCAAGGGGAGACCGATGAGCGACACAGCCCAGCGCAGAACAGGTGGCCGCTGGATTCAGGAATGGCGGCCCGAGGACACCGAATTCTGGGAGAGCACCGGCCGCCGGACGGCCAACCGCAACCTGATCTTCTCCGTGTTCTCCGAGCACATCGGCTTCTCGATCTGGAGCCTGTGGTCGGTCATGGTCCTCTTCATGGGCAAGCCCTACGGCATCGACCCGGCCGGCAAGTTCTTCCTGGTGGCCATGCCCACCCTGGTCGGCTCGTTCGTCCGCATCCCCTACACCTTCGCGGTGGCCCGTTTCGGCGGCCGGAACTGGACGATCGTCTCCGCGCTGCTGCTCCTCGTCCCGAGCCTCGCGGCCGCGTACGTGATGCACCCCGGAACCTCGTACACCACGTTCATGGTGGTCGCGGCGCTCACCGGCGTCGGCGGCGGCAACTTCGCCTCCTCCATGACCAACATCAACGCCTTCTTCCCGCTCCGGAAGAAGGGCTGGGCACTCGGCCTCAACGCCGGCGGCGGCAACATCGGCGTCCCCGTCATCCAGCTGATCGGCCTCGGCGTGATCACCTGGGCCGGCGCCACCTCGCCGCGCCTGGTGCTCGGCATCTACATCCCGCTGATCGCCGTCTCGGCGCTCTGCTCGGCCCTGTTCATGGACAACCTGGCCCAGCTCAGCAACGACACCGGCACCTTCAAGGCCATCGTCAAGGAGAAGCACACCTGGCTGATGTCGGTGCTCTACATCGGCACCTTCGGTTCCTTCATCGGCTTCTCCTTCGCCTTCGGCCTCGTCCTGCAGAACCAGTTCGGCCGGACCCCGCTGCAGGCCGCCCAGCTCACCTTCATCGGCCCGCTGCTCGGCTCGCTCATCCGCCCGGTCGGCGGCTGGCTGGCGGACCGCTGGGGCGGCTCCCGGATCACCTTCTGGAACTTCGTCGCGATGGCCGCCTCCGCCGGCGTGGTGACCTACGCCTCGTCCATCAAGTCGCTGCCCGTCTTCCTGGTCGGCTTCATCGCGCTCTTCGTCTTCGCCGGTGTCGGCAACGGCTCGACCTACAAGATGATCCCCGGCATCTTCGAGGCCAAGGCCCAGGACCGGATCGCCGCCGGCGACACCCCTGAGGACGCCGCCGCCTGGTCCCGCCGGATGTCCGGCGCGGCGATCGGCGTGATCGGCGCCGTCGGCGCCCTCGGCGGACTCTTCATCAACCTCGCCTTCCGCCAGTCCTTCCTCACCACCAAGAGCGGCACCCCCGCCTTCGTCTCCTTCCTCGCCGCCTACGCGGTCTGCTTCGCCCTCACCTGGGCGGTGTACCTCCGGCGTCCGGCCGCGGCCCCGGCCGGCGCCCAGGCTCCGGCACTCGCCCGGGTCTGATCCCCCACGAGGGCCGGTCCGCACCCGCGGACCGGCCCTCACCTGCGAAACAAGCCGGAAATCGGACCGACCCGGAGGTGACACCCCGGCACGGGACGATGGCCGTCCACCCACCCACCCGCCGCCTGCCACCGCCCCGCCAGGGCCGAGGCGAGCGGCACCGCCCCCCAAGGCCCGCCGACAGCCTCGGGGCGCTCCACGAAGGACGTCAGCCCATGGCCGACCGCACAGCCAGCGCGACCGCCCCCCTCGTGCCGTCGCAGGACACCGCCCCGCCCCTGGCCGGCTACACCATCGGCATCACCGCCGCCCGCCGCGCCGACGAACTCGCCGCCCTCCTCCAGCGCCGCGGCGCCACCGTCCTGCGCGCCCCCGCCCTGCGGATCGTCCCGCTCGCGGACGACACCGAACTCCTCGCCGCCACCCGCGCCCTGATCGCCGACCCCCCGGACATCGCCGTCGCCACCACCGGCATCGGCTTCCGCGGCTGGATCGAGGCCGCCGAGGGCTGGAACCTGTTCGACGACCTCGTCCACAGCCTCGGCAAGACCACCGTGCTCGCCCGCGGCCCCAAGGCCAAGGGCGCCATCCGCGCCGCCGGACTGCGCGAGGCCTGGTCCGCCGAGTCCGAGTCCTCCGTCGAGGTCCTGGAGCGGCTCCTCGACGAGGGCGTCGACGGCCGCCGGATCGCCGTCCAACTGCACGGCGCCCCACTGCGCGACTTCGTCGACTCGCTCACCGCGGCCGGCGCCGAGGTCGTCGAGGTCCCCGTCTACCGCTGGCTGCCGCCGCTCGACCTCGCCCCCGTCGACCGCCTCCTCGACGCCACCTGCAACGGCTCCCTGGACGCCGTCACCTTCACCTCCGCACCCGCCGCCCTCGGCCTGCTCGACCGCGCCGCGGAACGCGGCCAGACCGCCGAGCTGCTGCACGCCCTGCGGCGGGACGTCCTGCCGGTCTGCGTCGGCCCCGTCACCGCCGCCCCGCTGGAGGAACTCGACATCGCCACCGTCTGGCCCGAACGGATGCGGCTCGGCGCCATGGTCCAGACCCTCACCGCCCGGCTCCCCGACCGTGCCCGCCGACTCTCCGTCGCCGGACACACCCTGGAACTGCGCGGCCAGGCCGCCCTCGTCGACGGCGACCTGCGGCCGGTGCCGCCGGCCGGGATGGCCCTGCTGCGGAGCCTCGCGCGGCGGCCGGGGTGGGTGGTCCCGCGGAGCGAACTGCTGCGGGCACTGCCCGGCAGCGGCGACGACGAGCACGCCGTGGAGACCGCGATGGCGCGCCTGCGCGCGGCCCTCGGCACCCCCCGCCTCATCGCCACCGTCGTCAAACGCGGCTACCGCCTCGCCGTCGACCCCGTCGCCGACCCCGGCACCAAGTACGGCGACGGATAGGCGGGGCACACCCACAGGGGCGCGTGGGGGCACCCCCCACGTGCCCCTGGGGTGATCTTCGCAGTCCGGGCCCCGGGGTGGCTGCCTTGATCCGGGTCAGGGAGTAGGATCTTCCGTCCGCCGCTCCCGCCCGCGCCGTACCCCCCGAGGCCCATGCACACCACACCAGAGACCACCGACTCCGTCCGCGACCGTGAGATCGCCGAGGAGCAGCGCCACCTCGACACCGTCTACCGGCGTCTGGAGGAGAAGCTCGCCGAGGCCGAGTACATCCTCGAGGACGCCGCCAAGCGCGTGCAGGTCGGCACCCCCGGCGCGCTCGCCGAGCGCGACGCCCAGGTCTACCGGGCCGGTGCGCACCTGCAGCGACTCAACAGCGAGTTCGAGGACTTCCTCTTCGGCCGGATCGACCTCCAGCAGGCCGACGCCCCCGAGGAGCACGGCATCCCCTCGCAGACCCCGCTGGACCCGGCCGACCCGGCCGTCGCGGAGACCCTGCACATCGGCCGGCTCGGCGTCCTCGACGCCGAGTTCGGCCCGCTGGTGATCGACTGGCGGGCCCCCGCGGCCGCGCCGTTCTACCGGTCGACCCCGCTGGAGCCGGGCCGGGTGATCCGCCGCCGGGTGATCCGTTCGCGCGGCCGCCGGGTGATCGGCGTCGAGGACGACCTGCTCCGCCCCGAACTGGCCCCCACCCTGGACGGCCGCGAGCTCGCGGTGGTCGGCGACGGCGCCCTGATGGCCTCGCTGGGCCGGGCCCGCAGCCACTCGATGCGCGACATCGTCTCGTCGATCCAGAAGGAGCAGGACGAGGTCATCCGGGCCGCCGCGGCCGGCGCCACCCTGGTGACCGGCGGCCCCGGCACCGGCAAGACCGCCGTCGCGCTGCACCGGGCCGCGTTCCTGCTGTACCAGGACCGCCGCCGCTACGCGGGCGGCATCCTGGTGGTCAGCCCCACCCCGCTGCTGGTCTCGTACACCGAGGGCGTGCTGCCCTCGCTGGGCGAGGAGGGGCAGGTGGCGATCCGGGCGGTCGGCAGTCTGGTCGACGGCATCGAGGCGGCCCGCTACGACACCCCGGAGACGGCGCGGATCAAGGGCTCGGCCCGGATGGTCCAGCTGCTGCGCCGGGCCGCCAGGGCCGCGCTGGAGACCGGCGCCCCGACCGAGCTGCGGGTGTTCGCCCGCGGCGAGGCCCTGCGGCTGGACGCGGGCCGTCTGAAGGCGCTGCGCGCCGCGGTCGTCGGCGGCGGCACCCCGCTCAACCTGCTGCGCCCGCGGGCCCGCAGGCTGCTGCTGGACGCGCTGTGGCAGGACGTCACCCGACACCTGCCGAAGCCCGCGAACCACTTCGAGCGCGAGCAGCGCCAGGACGAGCGGGAGGCCTTCGACGAGTACGTCTCGGACGAGGCCGCCTTCCTGGACTTCCTGGACGCCTGGTGGGCGCCGGTGACCCCGCGCCGGGTGCTGGCCACCCTGCGGCACCCGCGGCACACCAACCGGATCGCCCGGCGCGCGGTGACCCCGGAGGAGGCCCGGCGGCTGGCGGCGTCCTGGCGCCACCTGGACGAGCGCGGCGCGGGCGGGCTGTCGGCGCACGACGTGGCGCTGGTGGACGAGCTGCAGGTGCTGCTCGGCGAGCCGGCCCGACCCAGGACGCGCGAGGTGGACGCCGTCGACCTGCTGTCCGGGCTGGACGAGGTCACCACCTACGCGGACCGCGCGGGCGGTCGGCGCGAGCGCGTCCCGGTGGAGCGCACCGAGTACGCGCACGTGATCGTGGACGAGGCGCAGGACCTCACGCCGATGCAGTGGCGGATGATCGGCCGCCGGGCCCGGATGGCGACCTGGACGATCGTCGGCGACCCGGCGCAGTCCTCCTGGCCGTTCCCGGAGGAGGCGCAGGCGGCGCTGGACGAGGTGCTGTCGGGCAAGCCGCGCCGCCGCCACACGCTGACCGTGAACTACCGCAACCCGGCGGAGATCGCCGAGGTGGCGGCGAAGGTGCTGGCGCTGGCCGCGCCGGGCACGCCGTCGCCGAGCGCGGTGCGGTCGACCGGGGTCGAGCCGCGTTTCGCGGCCGTCCGGGAGGCCGGCGCGGAGGCCTTCGGCCGGGCCGCCCGGGCCGAGCTGGAGCGCCTGCTGGGCGAGGTGGACGGCACGGTGGCGGTCGTGGTGCCGATGGACCGCCGCGGGGAGGCGGCCCGCTGGGCCGAGGGCCTGGGCGACCGCGTGGTGGCCCTGGGCAGCCTGGAGGCCAAGGGCCTGGAGTACGACGCGACGGTGGTCGCCGACCCGACCGGCATCGCGGGGGAGTCGGAGGCGGGCCTGCGGGTGCTGTACGTGGCGCTCACCCGGGCCACCCAGCGGCTCACCGTGCTCTCCGGCCCGGACGACCTGCCGGACGCGGCGGGCGTGCCCGCCCTGCTGCGTGGCTGAGGCCCGCGGAGACGACGAAGGCCCCCACCGTGAGGTGGGGGCCTTCCATGTCAATGACACCGACCCGCCATGCTCGCCTCGCGGCAAGTGGTCGCTCGAAGCGACGAAGGTTGGGCCCGGGGGCTTGGATCGAGCCGGTGTCCCGTCCAATGTAACGCATCGGCGCGGAACGCCAAGGCCGCGGCCGGAGTTTTTCGGTGGTGCACACGAGCGGCCCAGTGCGGCGGGCCGCGCCGTTTGTGGGTTCTGCACACTCAATGAACTTTATTTCTGGCTACCGACCGGTAAGTGCGACGATCGAGAGCGGAAAACCCTCAAGAGCAGACGGAAGAAGGACGTCGATGGCGACGGTGCCCAGTGTCTCCAACTCGATCACTGTGCGGCTGGAGGTCCCGGCCCGGGGCAACGCCGTCAGCGCGATCACCACGGCCGTCGAGTCCTCGGGGGGTTCGGTCACCGGCCTCGACGTCACCGCCTCCGGCCTGGAGTCGCTGCGGATCGACGTGACCGTCGCCGCCGCCTCGGTGGCCCACGGCGAGGAGATCGTCGAGAAGCTCCGCACGATCGACGGCGTCAGCATCGGCAAGGTCTCCGACCGCACCTTCCTGATGCACCTCGGCGGCAAGATCGAGATGTCCTCGAAGCTGCCGATCCGCAACCGCGACGACCTCTCGATGATCTACACCCCGGGCGTCGCCCGGGTCTGCATGGCGATCGCCGAGAACCCGGAGGACGCCCGCCGGCTGACGATCAAGCGCAACAGCGTCGCCGTGGTCACCGACGGCTCCGCGGTGCTGGGCCTGGGCAACATCGGCCCGAAGGCCGCGCTGCCGGTCATGGAGGGCAAGGCGGCCCTCTTCAAGCGCTTCGCCGGCATCGACGCCTGGCCGATCTGCCTGGACACCCAGGACGCCGACGAGATCGTCGCCATCGTGAAGGCGATCGCCCCCGGCTTCGCCGGCATCAACCTGGAGGACATCTCCGCGCCGCGCTGCTTCGAGATCGAGGCCCGGCTGCGCGAGGCCCTGGACATCCCGGTCTTCCACGACGACCAGCACGGCACCGCCATCGTCGTCCTCGCGGCGCTGACCAACGCGCTGAAGGTGGTCGGCAAGGACATCGCGGACATCCGCGTGGTGATGTCCGGCGCCGGCGCGGCGGGCACCGCGATCCTGAAGCTGCTGCTGGCCGCGGGCGTGGAGCACGCCACGGTGGCCGATGTGCACGGTGTCGTGCACGGCGGCCGCGAGGACCTCAACGACAGCCTCCGCTGGATCGCCGACCACACCAACCGCTCCGGCCGCACCGGAAGTCTCAAGGAGGCGGTGGCGGACGCCGACGTGTTCATCGGCGTCTCCGCGCCGAACGTGCTGGACGGCGACGACCTGGCCACCATGGCGAAGGACGCGATCGTCTTCGCGCTGGCCAACCCGGACCCGGAGGTCGACCCGGCGATCGCCCGGCAGACCGCCGCGGTGGTCGCCACCGGCCGCAGCGACTTCCCGAACCAGATCAACAACGTGCTGGTCTTCCCCGGCGTGTTCCGCGGCCTGCTGGACGCGCAGAGCCGCACCGTCGACACCGGCATGATGATCGCCGCGGCCCGGGCGCTGGCCACCACCGTCGCGGACGACCAGCTCAACGCCAACTACATCATCCCGAGCGTCTTCCACCCGGACGTGGCGAAGACCGTCGCGGCGGCCGTGCGCGAGGTCGCGCTGGCCGCGCGGGAGGGCCAGGAGGCCGTTCCGGTGCGCCCGACGGCGGGCATCGTGGGCACGCTCGACACCTCCTCGTTCCCGGTTGTCGGCATCTGACCGGAGTGTCGTTCTTGACCGCTCAGGTGTGCGAACGACGCACCGGCGGCCCGACCGCCCCCTTCCCCTTGCGACACAAGGGGAAGGGGCGTGTTTGGGCTTGTCGGTGCCAGGGCGTACGGTAGCCCTGCACGGGGGTGGCGTGTCCGACAAGTACGGAACGTCCCTCCCGGGTTTCCGGCGTGTCGTCCCGACCGCCGCCCGTTCCGGTCCGCCGGAGCCGACGGAGCGTCACACCTCCGCCGGGAGGGCCCGGTTCGGGTCAACAACGCCGGTGGCCGATTGGCTTTCTCAGTGCCGGTCGGGGCAGGATTCGTACCCGGGCGGGCGGTTTGCGGCGCTTCGGGGCCGGAGCCAGGCCCCTGACCACCCCTCGCCTGAACGAGCACCAGTGTGCGGACCAGCGGCCCATCCGGGTTCCCCCGGAGGGGGTGACCGATGGGGCCCCCGCACACCGCAAGCAACAGACCACAGGAGTACACATGAACCGCAGTGAGCTGGTGGCCGCGCTGGCCGAGCGCGCCGAGGTGACCCGTAAGGACGCCGACGCCGTGCTGGCCGCCTTCGCCGAGGTCGTCGGCGAGGTCGTCGCCAAGGGTGACGAGAAGGTCACCATCCCCGGCTTCCTGACCTTCGAGCGGACCCACCGCGCCGCGCGCACCGCCCGCAACCCGCAGACCGGTGACCCGATCCAGATCCCGGCGGGCTACAGCGCCAAGGTCAGCGCCGGTTCCAAGCTGAAGGAAGCCGCCAAGGGCGCCTGAGCCCCCGGCAGCAGCCTGGACAACGCAATGGCCGGCCTCCCCTCGGGGAGGCCGGCCATCGGCGTTCTGCGGCCCGTCAGACGGTCACGGGCTGCTCGGCGGGCAGCTCGACGTGCGCGCCCAGGTCCCGCAGCTTGGTCATGAAGTTCTCGTAGCCGCGGTTGATCAGGTCGATCCCGTGCACGGTCGAGGTGCCCTCGGCCGCCAGCGCCGCGATCAGGTACGAGAAGCCGCCGCGCAGGTCCGGGATGATCAGCTCGGAGCCGATCAGCTTGGACGGGCCGGAGACCACCGCGGAGTGCTTGAAGTTGCGGGCGCCGAAGCGGCAGGGGGTGCCGCCCAGGCACTCGCGGTACAGCTGGATGTGCGCGCCCATCTGGTTCAGCGCGCCGGTGAAGCCGAGCCGCGACTCGTACACCGTCTCGTGCACGATGGACAGGCCGTTGGCCTGGGTCAGGGCGACGACCAGCGGCTGCTGCCAGTCGGTCTGGAAGCCCGGGTGCACGTCGGTCTCCAGGGCGATCGCCTGCAGCTCGCCGCCCGGGTGCCAGAAGCGGATGCCCTCGTCGTCCACCTCGAAGGCGCCGCCGACCTTCCGGAAGGTGTTCAGGAAGGTCATCATCTCGATCTGGCGGGCGCCGCGGATGTAGATGTCGCCCTTGGTGGCCAGCGCGGCGCACGCCCAGGACGCCGCCTCCAGGCGGTCCGGCAGCGCCTTGTGGTTGTAGCCGCCCAGCTCGTCCACACCGGTGATCAGGATGGTGCGGTCGGTGCCCATCGAGATGATCGCGCCCATCTTCTGCAGGACGCAGATCAGGTCGACGATCTCCGGCTCGACGGCCGCGTTGCGCAGCTCGGTGACGCCCTCGGCGAGCACCGCCGTCAGCAGCACCTGCTCGGTCGCGCCGACCGAAGGGTAGGGCAGCTCGATCTTGGTGCCGTGCAGGCGCTGCGGGGCGACCAGGTAGGTGCCCTGCGGGTGCTTCTCGATGGTGGCGCCGAACTGGCGCAGCACCTCGAAGTGGAAGTCGACCGGCCGGCCGCCGATGTCGCAGCCGCCGAGGCCCGGGATGAACGCGTGGCCGAGGCGGTGCAGAAGCGGACCGCAGAACAGGATCGGGATGCGCGAGGAGCCGGCGTGCGCGTCGATGTCCGCCACGTTGGCGCTCTCGACGTGCGACGGGTCGAGGATCAGCTCGCCGTCCTCGTCGCCGGTGCGCACGGTGACACCGTGCAGCTGCAGCAGGCCGCGTACGACCTTGACGTCACGGATGTCCGGGACGTTGCGCAGCCGGCTCGGACCCTGCCCGAGCAGCGCGGCGACCATGGCCTTGGGCACCAGGTTCTTGGCACCGCGGATCTGGATCTCGCCTTCGAGCGGGTTACCGCCGTGAACCAGCAGGACGTCGTCGGTCATCGTTCTCGCAATCCGGGGGGTGCGCAGGGGGTCTTCGGCTGCGGGGCATGGGGAAACGCGAGTGGAAGGGACCGTCCGCCACCGGCGAAAGCCCTTCCACCATCCATAGATGGTAGAGGGTGGGCGATTGGTTCCCGTGTGCCCCTTTGGTGATCATGCTCCGGAGGGGTGGCAGAGGCCCCCCGGCGACTCGCGGGTACGGCCGTCCGGGTGGTGCCGATGCGCCCTGCGGGCCCGCGGGGGCGGGGCGGGGAGGTTTCGTGTTGGACGCCCGTCCCGGGCCGTCCTGCGGGATCATGTGGACATGACCGCGGCCCTCTCCCACACCGGCCGACTGCTCGTCGCGACGCCCGTGCTCACCGACCCGAACTTCGCGCGAGCGGTGGTACTGCTGCTCGACCACGACGACCAGGGGGCGCTCGGCGTGGTGCTGAACCGGCCCACCCCGGTGGAGGTGGCGGCCGTCCTGGACGGCTGGGCGGATCTCACCGGCCAGCCCGCCGTCGTCTTCCAAGGGGGGCCGGTGGCGCTGGACTCTGCGCTCGCCATCGCGGTGGTGCCCGGCGAGCCCGGCCACGGCGACCCGATCGGCTGGCGCCGGGTGCACGGCGCCATCGGCCTGGTCGACCTGGAGGCGCCCCCCGAGGTGCTGGTCGGCGAGCTCGGCGCGCTGCGGGTGTTCGCCGGCTACTCCGGCTGGTCGCCCGGGCAGCTGGAGGCGGAGATCGCCGAGGGCGCCTGGTACGTGGTCGACTGCGAGCCGGGCGACGTCTCCAGCCCGGAGCCGGAGCGGCTGTGGCGCTCGGTGCTGCGCCGCCAGCGCGGCCCGCTGGCGATGCTCGCCACCTACCCGGACGACCCGACGCTGAACTAGGACCGACCGCGCGGGGCGGTCGTTGCGGTACTGGCCCGCTTCGGAGCGGCCCCCATAGACTTGGCACCCATGAGCACTCTTGAGCCCGAGCGCGGACTCGGCACCGGCACCCTGGTCGAGCCCGTTCCCCAGGTGTCCCACGGGGACGGCGACCACGAGCGCTTCGCGCACTACGTCCAGAAGGACAAGATCATGGAGAGCGCCCTCTCCGGGTCCCCCGTGGTGGCGCTCTGCGGCAAGGTCTGGGTCCCCGGCCGCGACCCGAAGAAGTACCCGGTCTGCCCGATGTGCAAGGAGATCTTCGAGGGTCTCGGCCAGGGCGGCGACGGCGGCGGCGACGACAAGTAACGGGCGGCCGGACCGGCAGTGGTCTGTACCACTGCCGGTCGACGGGGCAGGATGGCCCGCATGGATCTCATCCCCGCCCCCCGGCGCCTGAAGGTCGACGACGGGGCGCTCGGCCCCTGGAGCTTCCGGCTGCGCCCGGAGACCCGGATCGCCGCCGACGAGCCGGCGGCGCAGGCCGTCGCCCGGTGGCTGCGCGCCGAGTTCTCCGCCGCGACCGGCTTCGCCTTCGACGCGTGCACCCTGGAGCAGGGCCGCCTCAGCACGCAGACGATCAGCCTGCAGACCGACCCGGAGCTGCTCGCCGCGGGCGGCCCCGAGGCGTACGCGCTGTCGGTCACCGACTACGGCGCCTTCCTGCGCGGCGGCGCCGGCCCCGGCCTGTTCCGCGCGGCGCAGACCCTGCGCCAGATGTTCGACCCGCGGATCCACCGCCGCGCCCCGTTGCCCGGCGCCGACTGGACGCTGCCCTCCGTGCAGGTCGAGGACGCCCCCCGGTTCGGCTGGCGCGGCGTGCTGCTGGACGTCGCGAGGCACTTCCTGCCCAAGGCCGACGTGCTGCGCTTCCTCGACCTGATGGCCGTGCACAAGCTGAACGTCCTGCACCTGCACCTCACCGACGACCAGGGCTGGCGGATCGAGATCCGGCGCCACCCCCGGCTCACCGGGGCCGGCGCCTGGCGGGAGCGGTCCATGGTCGGCTACCGCTCCGCCGACCGCCGCGACGACCGCCCGCACGGCGGCTACTACACCCAGGACGACCTGCGCGAGATCGTCGCGTACGCCGCCGAGCGGCACATCACCGTGGTGCCCGAGATCGACCTGCCCGGCCACTCGCAGGCCGCGATCGCCGCCTACCCGGAGCTCGGCAACACCGACGTGGTCGACACCGCGGCGCTCGGCGTGTGGACGGACTGGGGGGTCAACCCCAACGTGCTCAACGTCTCCGACCCCACCCTGCGGTTCTTCGAGGGTGTGCTGGAGGAGGTCCTGGAGATCTTCCCGTCCGAGTTCGTCCACCTCGGCGGCGACGAGTGCCCCAAGGACCAGTGGCGGGCGAGCCCCGCCGCACAGGCCCGGATGCGCGAGCTCGGCCTCGCCGACGAGGACGCCCTGCAGAGCTGGTTCATCCGCCACTTCGACCGCTGGCTGGCCGACCGCGGCCGCCGGCTGATCGGCTGGGACGAGATCCTGGAGGGCGGCCTCGCGCCCGGCGCCGCGGTCTCCTCCTGGCGGGGCTACGAGGGCGGCATCGCGGCGGCCCGGGCCGGCCACGACGTGGTGATGTGCCCCGAGCAGCACGTCTACCTGGACCACCGGCAGGCCCCCGGCAAGGACGAGCCGATCCCGGTCGGCTACGTCCGCACCCCGGAGGACGTCTACCGCTTCGAGCCCGTCCCGCCGGAGCTGGACGGCGCGGCGGCCGCCCGGGTGATCGGCACCCAGGCCAACCTGTGGACCGAGTTCATGACGAGCGCCCGGGACGTCGACTACCGGGCCTTCCCCCGTCTCGCCGCCTTCGCCGAGGTCGCCTGGTCCGACCTGCCGCGTGACCCGGCCGCGCGGGACTGGGCCGGCTTCGAGCGCCGGATGGCCGCCCACTACCCGCGGCTGGACGCCCTCGGCGTCGAGTACCGGCCGCCCGGTGGGCCGCACCCCTGGCAGCGCCGCCCCGGGGTCGCCGGGCGCCCCGCCGAGGGGCCCTGAGGCCCGCCCGCCGGCTCCGCCCCCGCGTGCGTCAACCACGTGCGCGGGGGTGTCCGCACCACGCCGACCCCGGCGGACCTGCGGCAGCGTCAGGTCAATATCCGATGAACATCCGGCCTGAGGGGTTCCGGTTCGCTTCGTTTTGTGGCCTGATTCGTCCGGTATTGCCCTCGCAGTCCCGCAACCCGGCAAGTGATCACCGAGCATTGTGTGCCAGAGTTGCCCAACCCGGCCCGATCGCCCGTACCCTACGGGCCAGGCCGCACTGCCGGTGGGGAGGGCAGGGCAGTTGATGAGCAAGTGGAGCACGGTGGAATCCTGGTGAACCGGACGATCATGCTGCCGGCCTCGGTCGACGAGGCCGTCGACGCGCTGGCCGCGACCCCGGGAGCCGTCCCGGTGGCCGGCGCGACCGACCTCATGGAGGCGGTCAACGCGGGCCGGCTGCGCCCCGCCGCACTGATCGGCCTCGGCCGGATCACCGAACTGCGCGGCTGGCGCTACGAGGACGGCGGCACCGCCGTGCTCGGCGCCGCACTCACCCACGCCCGGATGGACCGCCCCGACTTCGCCGCGCTCATCCCCGCCCTCGCCGACGCCGCCCGCACCGCCGGACCGCCGCAGATCCGCAACGTCGGCACCCTCGGCGGCAACATCGCCGCCGCCGGGGCGGCCGGCGACACCCTCCCCGTGCTCGCCGCCCTGGAGGCCACCGCCACCCTCGCCCGCTCCGGCGCCGTCCGCGAGGTCCCGGTCACCCACCTGCTCACCGGCCTCGACCCGCTGCGCCCCGGCGAACTCCTCACCTGGGTGCGCGTTCCGCTGCTGCACGCCCCCCAGGTCTTCCTCAAGGCCGGCGGCCGCAGCGGCCCCGCCCGCGCCACCGCCTCCGTCGCCGTCGTCCTCGACCCCGCCCGGCGCGCCGTGCGCTGCGCCGTCGGCGCCGTCGCCCCCGTGCCGCTGCGCCCGCACGAGGCCGAGGCCTGGGTGGCCGGCTGCATCGACTGGGACGTCCGCGGCGAGGACGGCGCCCAGCCCATCGACCCCGCCGCGCTCGCCGCCTTCGGCGAGTACGTCGCCGCCGCCTGCATCCCCGACGCCGCCCTGGAGGGCGTCGACGAGGGGGTGGCGGCCGAACTCGTCCGCCGGCGGCGTACCGTGGCTGTGCTGGCCCGCCGGGCACTGGGAAGGGCGCTGAAGTGACGGACGAACTCAACGGCCTCGGCGACGTACGGCCCTGCGCCTCGTACACGCTCCGGGTCAACGGCTTCGAACGGCCGGTCAACGACGCCTGGATCGGCGAGAGCCTGCTCTACGTGCTCCGCGAGCGGCTCGGCCTGGCCGGCGCCAAGGACGGCTGCGAGCAGGGCGAGTGCGGCGCCTGCACCGTCCAGGTCGACGGCCAGCTCGTCGCCGGCTGCCTGGTGCCCGCCGCGCTCGCCGCCGACAGCGAGATCGCCACCGTCGAGGGCCTCTCCGGCGCCGGCACCGCCAGCGACGTCCAGCAGGCCCTCGCCGAGTCCGGCGCCGTCCAGTGCGGCTACTGCACCCCCGGCCTCGCCATGGCCGTCCACGACCTGCTGCAGCGCAACCACCGCCCCACCGACGTGGAGGCCCGCCAGGCCCTGTGCGGCAACCTCTGCCGCTGCACCGGCTACCGCGGCGTGCTCGCCGCCGTGCAGACCGTCGCCCAGGCCCGCGAGGCCGAGCTCGAGGCCGAGCTCGCCGCCGCCGAGGCCGCCGCCGAGCAGGCCGCCGGGGCGGACCCCGTCGGACCGGCCGGCCAGGAGACCGCCGAGCAGACCGCCACCGGCCGGCAGTCCGCCGCCGACCTCCAGCTCGCCGGCGAGCTCCCGCTCTACGCCGACTCCGAGCTCTGGGTCGAGGCCGATCAGTACGCCGCCGCCCACCAGCCCCCGGCCCCGGCCGCCGAGGGCTACGACACCGGCTACTTCCAGCCGCCGCAGCCCGCCGAGGGCTACCTCGGCTACGTCCCCGCCCCGGCCCCCGCGCCCGGCCACGGGCCCGCCCCGTACGACACCGGGCGCTACGAGGCCACCCCCGCGCACGGCACCGCGCACGACGGCCCGGCCCACGACACCACGCCCGCGCACGGCACCCCGTACATCCCCACGCCCGCGCACGGCACCTCCTACGAGGCCGTCCCCTTCGGCGCCACCCCGGCCCACGGCACCCCGCTGCCGGACCCGGCCCACTACGACGGCGCCCCCGTCTACGAGGGCGGCTACGACACCGGCCACGTCTACGTCGGCCCCACCGGCTACGACACCCCGGTCTACGAACCCGCCGGCTACGACACCACCGGCGGCCACCCCGGCCTGGCCGGCTACGACGGCACCACCCCCGCCCACGGCATCAGGCTCCCCGAGGACGAGAACGCATGACCGCGCCCACCGAGCAGGACACCCAGGCGCCCGAACCGTTCGGCCTCGGCAGCTCCCCGCTGCGCACCGACGCCCTCCCCAAGGCGCTCGGCATCTACCCCTACGCCGCCGACCTGTGGGCCGAGGGCCTGCTCTGGGGCGCCGTGCTGCGCTCCCCGCACGCCCACGCCCGGATCGTCTCCGTCGACACCTCCGCCGCGCTCGCCCTGCCCGGCGTGCACGCCGTCGTCACCGCCACCGACCTGGCCTCCTGCCCCGTCCCCGGCGACCGCCCGATCCTCGCCTCCGAGGTCGTCCGCCACCACGGCGAGCCGATCGCCGCCATCGCCGCCGAGACCCCCGACACCGCCCGGCTCGCCGCGTCCCTCATCACCGTCGAGTACGAGCCGCTGGAGGCCGTCACCGACCCCGAGGCCGCCTTCAACGCCCCGCCGCTGCACCCCGACGGCAACCTCTTCCGCCACCTCCCGCTGCGCACCGGCGACCCGGAGGCGGTCGGCGAGATCGTCGTCGAGGGCCTCTACCAGGTCGGCCGCCAGGACCCGGCCCCGATCGGCGCCGAGGCCGGCCTCGCCGTGCCCCGCCCCGACGGCGGCGTCGAACTCCACCTCTCCACCACCGACCCGCACGGCGACCGCGACCGCACCGCCGCCTGCCTCGGCCTCGACCCCGACCGGGTGCGCACCGTCGTCACCGGCGTCCCCGGCGCCGCCACCGACCGCGAGGCGCTCTCCTTCCAGGTCGTGCTCGCCCTGCTGGCGCTGCGCACCGGCCGCCCGGTGAAGATGACCCTCACCCGCGAGGAGTCCTTCCACACCCACACCTCCCGGCACCCCGCCCTGCTGCGCTACCGCCACCACGCGGACGCCGAGGGCAAGCTGGTCAAGGTCGAGGCGCAGATCCTGCTGGACGGCGGCGCCTACGCCGACGTCTCCGCCGAGGCGCTCGCCGCCGCCACCGCCTTCTCGGTCGGCCCGTACACCTGCCCCAACGTCTTCGTCGACGCCTGGGCGGTGCGCACCAACAACCCGCCGGCCGGCCGGATGCGCGGCGAGGGCGCCCTGCAGACCTGCTTCGCCTACGAGTCGCAGCTCGACCAGCTGGCCAAGCAGGTCGGCGTCGACCCGCTGGAGATCCGCCGCCGCAACGCCATGACCACCGGCGACCCGCTGCCCACCGGCCAGGCCGTCACCTGCCCGGCCCCGGTCGAGGCCCTGCTCGACGCCGTCACCGAACTCCCGCTGCCCGCCCTCCCGGTCGACGACCCCGAGGCCGACTGGCTGCTGCCCGGCGGGCCCGGCGGCGCCGGCGACCCGGCGGCCGTCCGCCGCGGCATCGGCTACGCCGTCGGCATGGTGCACATGCTCGGCGCCGAGGGCGAGGACGAGGTCTCCACCGCGACCGTCCGGGTCAGCGGCGACCACGCCACCGTCATCTGCGCCGCCGTCGACGCCGGCCAGGGCTTCGCCACCCTCGCCCGGCAGATCGTGCAGACCGCCCTCGGCGTCTCCGAGGTGTACGTCGCCCCCGTCGACAGCGACCAGCCGGCAGCCGGCCCCTCCGCCCGCGGCCGGCACACCTGGGTGTCCGGCGGCGCCGTGGAGAAGGCCGCGCTGATGGTCCGCCACCAGCTGCTGCAGCCGATCGCGGCCAACTTCGGCATGTCCGTCGAGCTGCTGTCCATCGCCGACGGCAAGATCACCTCCTACGACGGCGTGCTCGGCATGCCCGTCGCCGAGGCGCTGGAGGGCAAGGAGCTCTGGGCCACCGCCCAGTGCCGCCCGCACCCCACCGAGGCGCTCGACGAGAACGGGCACGGCGACGCCTTCGTCTCCATCGCCTTCTGCGCCATGCGGGCGGTCGTCGACGTGGACATCGAGCTCGGCGCCGTCCGGGTCGTCGACGTCACCGTCGCCCAGGACGTCGGCCGCGCCCTGAACCCCCGCCAGATCGAGGACCGCATCGAGGGCGCCGTCGCCCAGGGCGTCGGCCTCGCCCTGATGGAGAACCTGCGCACCGAGGGCGGCCGGCCCGCCAACGCCTCGCTCACCGGCTACCGCCTCCCCACCGCGCTCGACACCCCCGACATCCGGATCGCCGCCCTGGTCGAGGAACGCGACGTGGTCGCCACCTTCGGCGCCAAGGCGGTCAGCGCCGTCCCCGCGGTGGTCGCCCCCGCCGCGATCGCGGCCGCCGTCCGCGCCGCCACCGGCCTGCCGGTCGGCCGCCTGCCGATCCTCCCCGAGGACGCCATCGCCGCCGGCTGACGCCCGGACACCCCGACGGCTGAGGCCGAGTCAGTACACCTCCGGCCAGACGATACGATCGAAAGCGCCCTGTGCGTGCACGCGGGGGCGTTGCGACAACGTACGGGCAGCAGAAGACGACTGACGGGGTAGTGATGACGCTGACCAGGGCCATGCGGGTGCTCGGGGCCACGACATTGGCAGGGGCACTGCTACTGACGGCCGCCCCCGGGGCGTCCGCGGACCAGGTCCGGGACGGACAGTGGGCCAACCAGTACTTCAAGCTGGACAAGGTCTGGTCCGTCAGCAAGGGCGACGGCGTGATCGTCGCCGTCATCGACAGCGGCGTCGACGCCACCCACCCCGACCTCACCGGTCAGGTCCTCCCGGGGTACGACGAGAGCGGGCAGAACCTCAACACCAAGCCGACGGACGCGCACGGCACGGGTATGGCGAGCCTGATCGCCGGTCACGGCCACGGCCCGGGCAACACGTCGGGCGTGGTGGGCCTCGCGCCGGGCGCGAAGATCCTGCCGCTGTACAAAGACGACGCCACCGGTGGGGACGCCCTGCCGCAGGACATCAAGTGGGCGGTGGACAAGGGCGCGAAGGTGATCAACGTCTCGCTCGCCGGCCACTCGGGTGACAGCGACGAGCTGAAGCAGGCCATCGCCTACGCGGCGAGCCACGACGTGCTGATCGTCGCGGGCTCCGGCAACGACGGTTCGTCGGTCGCGAGCCCGGCCAGTGCCGCCGGAGTGATGGCCGTAGGCGCGGTCGACAAGGACCTGAAGCTCTGGAGCAAGTCCAACTCCGGCCCGCAGATGATGCTGACCGCGCCCGGCGTGGACATCGTGAGCGCGGGCCCGAACATGGGCACCAAGTACCGCATCGCACAGGGAACCTCGGACGCGACCGCGTACGTGTCGGCCGCTGCTGCGCTCGTCCGGGCCAAGTTCCCGAAGCTGACCGCGGGCCAGGTGGCCAACCGCCTCGTGAAGTCGGCGCAGCTGCCCGCATCGGCCGGCGGCGCAGGCCTGCCGGATTCCGGCTTCGGGTACGGCGTGATCCGGCCCTACGAGGCGCTCACCATGGATATCCCGGCGGGCAGCCCGGAGGGGCCGCTGGCCAAGCCGGCTGGCGCGGCCGCGCCGAGCGCCGCCTCGAATGCCCCGGTGTCGCAGCCCGCGGGCAAGTCCGCGGTCGGCGGCATCACCCCGCTGATGGTGTTCGGCGGCGGTGCCGTCCTGGTGGTGCTGCTCGTGATCGTGATCGCCGTGGCGACCCGCAGCCGCCGTCAGGCGCCGGCTGCCCCGGTGCCGCCGCAGGGCCAGGCGCCGTACGGTGCCGCCCCGGGTTGGCCGCCCGCGCAGCAGCCCTACGGCGGCCAGCAGCCGTACGGCACGCAGCCGCCGCCCCCCGGGCACCCCCAGCAGCAGCCGTACCAGAACCCCTACCAGGGCGGTAACCCGCCGCGATGACAGTGTGTCAGTACACGGCCTAGAGACGATACGATCGAACGCCCTGTCAGGGCGCCATGGCCCCGTGCGCGCACGGGGCGCAGCAGCAACGGGGAAGTACGGACTCCAGGGGGAGGAGTGAGATGGCCGACGGATACCGCGTCAACACGGACGAGTTGGAAGCCGTCGTGAAGCGACTGCGGGCTCTCCAGCAGGGCCTGAGCGAGTGCGGCAACAAGGCGAAGTACAACACCGTCCTCGTCAGCGACGACTTCGGCGCCAACTTCGACGAGGCGAAGCAGCTCTTCGCCGCGCACTCGCAGATGCAGCAGTTCCTGAGCCAGCACATCCAGGAACTCGACTCGCTGATCAACGACTTCGGCGACAAGACGCACTCGGTGAACACCGCCTACCGGACGCGCGAGGAAGAGTTCGTCGCGAGCACACGGTCGATGCAGTCCGGGAAGGCGTGAGATGAGCACGTTCGAACACGAGGACCTCATCCCGCTGAAGCGGATGCTGGAGCACTCCAAGCCGGAGCGCATCCACGAGGTCAGCCAGCACTGGACCAACGTCCACCAGGAGCTGGAGCAGGCCATTGCCGACCTGCAGCGGGCGGTGCAGCACGCCACCGCCAACTGGGAGGGCGCGGCCGCCGACGGCTTCACCAAGCGGGCGACCGTCCTGCAGACCAGCATGACCAACACGGCCGCGCACGCGCAGAACACCTCCGCGGCGATGAAGTTCGCCGGCGACGCCCTGCAGCAGAGCAAGGCCACCATGGCGCAGATCAAGGTGCCGAGCACCTTCGAGCGCGGCGTGAAGCTGGTCGGCGACGGCTTCGACCGCTCGGACGCCCAGTTCAAGGCGGACGTCGCGGGCGGCATGGACCGGATCAGCGCGGTCAACAAGAACTACGGCGACCTCTCCGCGACGGAGATCTCCCACCAGTACGCCATCGGCGTCATGGAGCACCTGTCGCCGCAGTACAAGCAGGCGGCGGCGTACCTGAAGGCACCTGACCGTCGCAACGTGGTGGACGATGGGCAGGAGTACCCGCCCAAGCCCGAGAACCCCATCCCGCCGAACACCCCCAGCCACCCGCCGGTCGCGCCCAAGTACCCGAACGGGGTGCCGGACGACCCGTCGGGCAAGCCGGGGCAGGTCGACCCGCAGGGGCCGAAGCAGACCGTTCCGGGTTCGCCGCACGTGCCGACCCCGCTGCCGGGCGACGTACCGCCGGGCACCATCCCGACGCCGACCCATCCCCTGGTCCCGCCCAGCACGGGGATCGACAGCCTGCCGCCGGTCGGGACGCACCCGACCCCGGGCGGCGGTGGCCTCGGCACGCTGCCGACCACCCCCGGTGGGGGCGGCGGTCTCGGCGGCGGCGGGAACCTGGGTGGTGGCGGCGGTCTCGGGGGAGGCGGCGGCTTCATCCCGGGTGGCCTCGGCGGCGGGAGCCTGCCCGGCCGGGGCGGCACGTCCGGCGCGGGCCGCGGCGGTGCCACGGGCCCGGGCGGCGGTGCCGGCGGTCGGACCGGAGGCAGCGGCGCCGGTGGCACCGGTGCCACGGGCACCGGCCGTCAGGGCGTTCCCGGCATGGGCGGCATGCCCGGCGCGGGCGGTGCCGGCGCCGGTGGCAAGGGTGCCGGCGGCAAGGGCGGCAGCGGCCTGGTCCGGCGCGGCGGCGGTGCGGTCGGCAGCGCCAAGGGCGGTACCGGCGGCCGGACCTTCACCGAGGGCGGCTCCGGGATCGGCAAGGGCCGGGCCGGCCAGAACGGCGCCCCGGGCGGCGGCCTCCACGGCGGTCCCGGTGCGGCGGGCAAGAAGAAGGACAAGAACGCCAACGGCCAGCGTCCCGACTACCTGGTCGAGGACGAGGAGACCTGGCGCGGTGGCACCGCGAACCCGCCGGTGATCGACTGACCGGCACAGAACCGGCACGCCACGGCGCGGGCCGTCCCGGACCTCCGGGGCGGCCCGCGCCTTTTCGACCGCCGAACGGGCATGGAAATGCTCTCGGCGGCGGAAATGGAAACGCCGAATTCCCGGGCGGCGGAATTTGCCGTCCGGGAATTCGGGGTGGAGGCCGTGGCGGGAATTGAACCCACGTAAACCGCTTTGCAGGCGGTCCCCTGAACCACTCGGGCACACGGCCGTGAGGTGACGGAGAAGCCCGTACGGGCCCGTCATGAGAGGGGTGGTGCGGCGCGCGGTCAGGCGCGGCGGGAACAGCGACAGCCGGGACAACAGGCGGCACAGGTGCGGGGCGTTGCGATCGCCGCCGTCTTCCTGTTCATGGCCGACTCCTGTCGTCACTGTCGTGGGCGGCGGGCCCGGTATTCGACCCCGCCGTGCTGTTGAATTCATCTTAGGGGGAGCGGGGAGGGGTGCGTCAATATTCGAGTATGAATTCCGTGTGTCGTGGTGTGTTACGTTCGAGGGGTGGCGCGACCGTGCGCCCCGGACGAGGTGCGTCGTACCCGGCAGGACAAGACGGCGCGGTACTGCGGCGGCAGCGACAGAGCTGCCGCCCTCTACTGCGGAGGTGCCGTCGTGGCGTGGCTGGTGTTGATCGTGGCGGGCGTGCTGGAGACCGTCTGGGCGGTGTCGCTGGAGGCGACCAAGGGGTTCTCGCGTCCGGTGCCGAGCGTGGTGTTCGCGGTGGCGCTGGTGCTGTCGATGGGCGGGCTGGCGTACGCGCTGCGGGCCATCCCGCTGGGGACCGGCTACGCGGTCTGGGTGGGCATCGGCGCGGTCGGGACGGCGCTGTACGGAATGGCGGCGCTGGGGGACGCGCTGACGGCCGCCCGGGTGACCTGCCTGCTGCTGATCCTCGGCGGCGTGCTCGGACTGAAGGTGCTGCACTGAGCCCCGGGTGTCATAAGGCCTAGGCCGGAGGTCGTAGCCGATCACCGACTTCGGTCAGGAGTCACCGGGCCAAGAGCGCCTTACGATGGCAGGCATGGCCACCACCTCCTCCTCGACTCCGGTCGACCGCGCTGCTCCCGTGCCCGACGCCGCCCCCGACACCGGGGGCGTGATGAGCGGCCCGTACCGCGCGCTGACGCTGGGGATCGTCTCGGTGGTGCTGCTGCTGGCCTTCGAGGCGACCGCGGTGAACACGGCGATGCCGGTCGCCGCCCGCGAGCTCGACGGGCTGGGCCTGTACGCCTTCGCCTTCTCCGGCTACTTCACGACGACGCTGTTCGCGCTGGTGGTGTCCGGCCAGTGGTGCGACCGGCGGGGGCCGCTGGCGCCGCTGTTCACCGGCATAGCGGTCTTCGGCGCGGGCCTGGTGGTGGCCGGCACCGCGGTCGGCATGTGGCCGTTCGTGGCGGGCCGGGCGATCCAGGGGCTGGGCGGCGGCCTGGTGATCGTCGCACTGTACGTGGTGGTGGGCCGGGCCTTCCCGGAGCGGCTGCGGCCCTCGGTGTTCGCCGCGTTCTCGGCGGCCTGGGTGCTGCCCTCGATCGTCGGTCCGCTGGTCTCCGGCGCGGTGACCCAGCACCTGGGCTGGCGCTGGGTGTTCCTCGCCGTGCCGGCGCTGGTCCTGCTGCCGCTCGTGGTGATGGGCCCGGCGCTGCGCCGGGCGGAGCGGGCGCAGCCGCCGCTGCGGCCGGCCCCCTTCGACCGGCGGCGGACCTGGTGCGCGGCGCTCGCGGCGCTCGGCGCCGGGCTGCTGCAGTACGCGGGCCAGCGCCTCGACCTGCTCGGTCTGGTGCCGGCCGTGCTGGGCGCGGGGCTGCTGGTGCCGGCCGTGGTGCGGCTGCTGCCGCCGGGCACGCTGCGGGCGGCGCGCGGCCTGCCGACGGTGATCCTGCTGCGCGGGGTCGCGGCGGGCGCGTTCTTCGCGGCGGAGGCCTTCGTGCCGCTCATGATGGTGACCCAGCGGGACCTGTCGCCGACCCTGGCGGGGCTGACGCTGACCAGTGGCGGCCTGTCCTGGGCGCTCGGCTCCTGGCTGCAGGGCCGGCCGTGGGCGGACCGGCACCGCGGTGCGCTGATCCGGCTGGGCTTCGTGCTGACGGCGGTGGCGATCGCGGGGGCCGCGCTGGTGCTGGTGCCGGCGGTGCCGGCCTGGACGGCGGCGGTGGCCTGGTCGGTCGGCGGCGTCGGGATGGGCCTGGCGGTGGCGAGCATCAGCGTGCTGATGATGAACCTGTCGGCGCCGGAGGACACCGGCGCCAACTCGGCGGCGATCCAGCTGAGCGACGCGCTGGGCAATGTGCTGCTGATCGGCCTGGCGGGCGTACTGTTCGCGGGCCTCGGCGGCGGCTCGGTCGCGGCCGCCGAGGGCGCCACCGCCCCGGCGGGACCGTTCGCGGTGATCTTCCTGGTGATGACCGGGGTGGCGTTGCTGGGAGCCCTCGTCTCGGGCCGCACCGGCGCCGCACGGAAGGCCGCCGGGCCGGCGGAGGCCCCGGCGCTCGCCGAGGGCTGACGCGCCGGGGCCGCGGTGCGGCGGCTCAGGAGGAGGGCGCCGCCTGCGCGGGCCCGCCGAGGAAGGACTGCCAGCCACCGGCGGGGGACTCGCCGGGCCCGAGCGACTGCAGCTTCCGCAGCACGGCCGGGTCCTGCGCCTCCAGCCACTCGATCAGCTGTCGGAAGGACACCATCCGGACCTCCGGCTTGCCGGCGATCCCCTTGAGCGCCTCCTCGACGGCGTTCATGTAGATGCCGCCGTTCCACTGCTCGAAGTGGTTGCCGATGATCAGCGGCGCCCGGTTGGTGCTGTACGCGCGCTCGAAGCCCGCCAGGTAGGAGTCGCGGGCCTGGGTCTCCCAGGCGCCGTACCGGGCGGTGTCGCCCTTGGTGCTGTTGCCGGACTGGTTGTACATGATGTTGTAGTCCATCGAGAGCACCTGGAAGCTGTGCCCGGGGAAGGGGACGGACTGCAGCGGCATGTCCCAGAGCGCGCCGCCCTGGAACTTCTGCGGCCACACCTGGAGCCCGCCGGGGCCGCTGCTGTCGTACTTCCAGCCGCGCTTGGCGGCGGTGGGCAGCAGGCCGCGCTGGCCCTCCAGGCAGGGGGTGCGGCCGCCGATCAGTTCCTTGCGGTAGTCGAAGGGCAGCGGCGGCAGGTCGGTGAAGCCGGTGTTGGTCCGCCAGTTCATGACGAAGTCCATCGCCTGCTGGATCTCGCTGTCCCACTCCTCGGGGGACCAGCGGCCGCCACCGGTCGGGCCGCAGAAGTGCCCGTTGAAGTGGGTGCCGATCTCGTGGCCCTCCAGCCAGGCGTCGCCGACCTGGCGGATCGTCTCGCGGATGTGCTCGTCGCTCAGGTAGCCGATGTCGGACGCGCCGACCGGGTGCTGCGGCGGCCGGTACATCTCCCGCTTGGACTCCGGCAGGGTGTAGATGCCGCTGAGGAAGAACGTCATCTTGGCGTCGTGGTCCCGGGCGAGTCGGCGGAACCGTGAGAACAGCCCGTTGTCGAGCTCGCCGGCGCCGTCCCAGGAGAAGACCACGAACTGCGGCGGGCGCTCGCCGAGCTCCAGCGGCACCGCCTCCGGCTGGTGCGGCTGCGGCCCGGAGTCGGAGGTCGAGCCGTCGCCGATCAGCGAGGCGGGCGGCTTGGGGGTGCCCGAGCCGCTGCCGTCGGCCGCTCCCGAGGCCTGGACGGGCGGCCCCGCCTGCTCGCCGTTCTGGCCGCGGCCGCCCGCGCAGCCGGCGGCGAGCGCGGCCGCGGTGGCGGCACCGCCGGCCAGCAGTGTCCTGCGGGAGAGAGCGTCCATGGTCGTCTCCGTTCGGGGGGTGTCTGTTCGCAACGGGACCGCATGGACTGACAGTCCGACAGTCGGATGGACGGTCCGGGGTGGGGTGCGGCCCACAGCATGGCATGTCGGAGCGTCGCCGCCGGGGAACGCCGAGTGAACCCGGCGGGGTCGGCCGAAACGCTCGCCCGTTCGGACCATCGAACCCGTCATCGAGTGGCGGGGTCCCGCTGAGCCGTCGTCAGATGAGTGGAACCGTCCCCGACGAGCCGCCTCCCGGAGGTCCCGTACGCCATGTGGCAGTCGCTGCTCGACGCGTACCGGGAGCGGATCGTCGACACCGGACGCGAGCCGCTGTTCCTGCTGCTCCTGGGACTGCTGGCCTCCTTCCTCTTCATCCGCTTCAGCGTCCGGATGATCCGCCGCGGCACCAGCTGGTGGCCCGGGAACGTCACCCCCGGCGGCATGCACATCCACCACGTGGTGTTCGGCCAGGCCCTGGTGCTGATCTGCGGCGTGGGCGCCTTCACCGTCCGCGGCAACGGCGGGCAGCTGTGGAACGTCCTCGCCGTCGGCTTCGGCATCGGCGCCGGCCTGGTGCTCGACGAGTTCGCGCTCGTCCTGCACCTGCAGGACGTCTACTGGAGCGAGCAGGGGCGCAAGTCCGTGGACGCGGTGATCCTCGCGGTCGCCGTCATCGCCCTGCTGCTGATCGGCGAGCTGCCGCTCGGCGGCTTCAGCTCCCGGGTGACGGCCGGACAGCTCGTCGGCGCCGGCATCCTGCTGCTGCTGGTCGCGATCAGCCTCTTCAAGGGCAAGATCTGGACCGGCCTGATCGGGGTGATGCTGCCGCCGCTCGCCATGGTCGGCGCCGTCAGGCTGGCCCGGCCGCAGAGCCCCTGGGCGCGCTGGCGCTACCGCACCCGGCCCAAGCGGATGGCCCGCGCGGAACGGCGGGACGCCCGGATCCACGCGCGGATCGTCGCCGCCAAGACCTCCTTCTACAACGTGCTGGCCGGCGCCCCCGACGCCGCGGCCGCGCCCGCGGGAGCCGCACCGGCCGACCCGGCCCGGCCCGCGGAGCCCGCCACCGCACCGGCTTCCGCGACGACCCCTGCCCCGATTCCCGCCCCGCCCCCGGCGCCCGCTGCGCCCGCAACCCCGCCCGCCGTGGCCCCGCCCAAGGCCCGCCAGGCCGCCCGCGACAGCGGAAAGGCACCCGCACCGGCCGCCGCCGAGCGCAGGCCCGCCCCGGCGGTGCCCGCCTGGCGCCGCCGCTTCGCCATCGGCGCCGAGTGGTACGTCCGGGTCGTCGCCCTGCTCAACCTGGTCGCCGGACTGATCGAACCCTTCCGCCAGCAGGTCCAACGGGCCAACCGAGGCGACTTCTTCACCCCCGTCCTGGTCGCCCCGGGCTTCACCGGCGCGCTCTTCGCCGGGCTGCTCGCCGTCATGCTCCGCCGCCGCAAGCGGGCCGCCTGGATCGTCACCACCGTCCTGGCGGCGCTGTACACCGCACTGTTCGCCTGGGCGCTCGCCTACCCCGAGTACAGCGAACACCCCTTCAACTGGATCTCCGCCCTCGTCACCGTCGCCCTGCTCGCCGCCCTGCTGATCGGCCGGCCCGTCTTCGCCGCCCGCGGCACCCGCGGCAACGTGGTGCTGGCCGCCATCGTCCTGGTGGCCGGCGGCGCCCTGCTCACCGTCCTCGGCGCCGCGGTCGTCCGGGCCACCTACCCCGACACCCCGCCCTCCTGGGGCGACGCCTCGCTGTACGTGCTGCTGCGCCTGCTCACCCTCTCCGGCGTCGTCCAGGTCGCCGACGTCGACGTGCCCGGCTGGGTCGACCTCGGGATCAACCTGCTCGGCGCCGCCCTGCTGCTGGTCGCCCTGCGGGTGCTGTTCCGCTCCCCGCGCGGGCACGTCGAGCAGCGCCCCGAGGACGAGCAGCGGCTGCGCGAACTGCTCACCAGGCACGGCGCCCGCGACTCGCTCGGCTACTTCGCCCTCCGCCCCGACAAGGCGGTCTGCTGGTCGCCCTCCGGCAAGGCCGCCGTGCTGCACCGGGTGGTCAACGGGGTCGCCCTCGCCTCCGGCGACCCGATCGGCGACCCGGAGGCCTGGCCGCAGGCGATCGAGGTCTGGCAGCGGCAGCTGCGCGAGCAGGGCTGGATCCCGGCCGTCACCGGCGCAGGCGAGGCCGCCGCCACCGCCTACACCCGGGTCGCCGGGCTCCGCGCCCTGGAGTTCGGCGACGAGGCGCTCGTCGAGACCGCCGGCTTCACCCTGGAGGGGCGCGCCATGCGGCCACTGCGGCAGGCCCACAGCCGAGTCCGCAAGGCCGGGTACCGCGCCGTCGTCCGCTACCACCGCGACATCCCCGACGGGCAGATGGCCGACCTGATCCGGCTCGCCGACGCCTGGCGGCACGGCCGTACCGAACGCGGCTTCTCGATGGCCCTCGGCCGACTCGGCGACCCCGCCGACGGCGACTGCCTGATGATCGAGTGCCGGGACGAGAACGACCGCACCTGCGCCCTGCTCAGCTTCGTGCCCTGGGGCGAACACGGACTCTCCCTCGACCTGATGCGCCGTGACCGGGAGTCCGACAACGGCCTGGTCGAGTTCATGGTCACCGAGCTGCTGCTGCGCGGAGCCGCCGGAGAACTGCAGGTCAGCCGGGTGTCGCTGAACTTCGCCATGTTCCGGGCGGTCTTCGAGGAGGGCGGCCGGCTCGGCGCCGGGCCCGTGCTGCGGCTGTGGCGCGCCGTGCTGCGCTTCCTCTCCCGCTGGTGGCAGCTGGAGTCGCTCTACCGGGCCAACGCCAAGTACCGGCCGGACTGGCAGCCCCGCTACCTGCTCTACGAGAAGTCCACCGAGCTGTTCGCGATCGGCCTGGCCAACGCCATGGCGGAGGGCTTCATCACCCGCCCGCGGCTGCCCGCCGTCCGCCGCCGCCGGCCGGCCGCTCACCCGGGCGGGGCAGCGGCGGATGCCCCGGGCGGCTGACGGCCCTTCACTTGAGACGGGCCGCCGACTGCGGCCCGACGGACGGGAGCACGGGTTGGGCGGACAGCACAGAAGTCCCTGGCCGGGCACCCTGGCGGCCGGCGCCGCCCTCGTGCTCGGCGCCTGGATGCTGCACGGTGGCGGCCTCGTCCTGCCCCCGCTGCCCACCGCCCAGCAGGGCGTCGACGCGCTCGGCCTGCCCATCGTCGTCGCCCCGCCGATGCCCCGCGCCGCGCCCACCCGGATCCGGATCCGCAGCGCCGGCGTCGACGCCCCCGTCACCGGCCTCGCCCTCGACGACGACGGCCGACTGCAGCCGCCGCCCGAGGACGACGCCAACCTGGCCGGCTGGTACGCGGCCGGCGCCGCCCCCGGCGAGAGCGGCACCGCCGTACTGGCCGGCCACGTCGACACCAGCAGCGGCCCCGCCGTCTTCTACCGGCTCGGCACCCTGCACCGCGGCGACCAGGTGGAGATCGTCCGGGCCGACCGCTCCACCGCGTACTTCGCCGTCGACGGCGTCGAGGTCTACCCCAAGAAGGAGTTCCCCGACCGGAAGGTCTACGCCGCCGCGCCCAACGCCCAGCTGCGGCTGATCACCTGCGGCGGCGGATTCACCCGGCAGACGGGCTACGACGGCAACGTCGTCGTCTACGCCCACCTCGTCCGCGCCGACGCGGCCTGACCGGCGGGGGGCAGCCCGATGAACCGCAGCCTCGCCGCCTGGAACCCGCTCGACTGGCCGATCACCACCGGCGTCGTCCCCTACACCTTGCTGGTCGCCGGCAGCGCCGCGCTGCTGCTGCTCGTCCTCGTCCCTGCGCCGCGCTGGTGGCCGCTGCGGCTGCCGGCCGCCGCCCTCGGGGCGGCCGCGGCGGGCGTGCTGGTCGCCCTCACCGTCAACACCTGGTGGCAGCCCTTCGCCGGCGGGCTGCCGGACGAGGTCACCGGGTGGATCGCGCTCGCCCTGTTCGGCCTCGCCCTCGCCGTCGCCCGCTTCGTCCCCACCGCCCCGCCGCGCACCGTCGGCAAGGTGCTCGTCCCGGCCGCCGCCGTCCTGGTCGCCGTCATGGCCGCCTCCCAGGTCAACCGCTTCTACGACGAGTACGGGACGCTGCGCGCGATGCTCGCCCCGGCCACCCAGGCGCTGCCCACCGGCCGCGACCCGCACACCGTCGCCGCCCCGTCCGGCGGCACGCTCGCGCAGGTCTGGCACCCGCCGCCCGGCCTGCCCGCCCGCGGCACCCTCGCCCGGACCCCGATCCCCGGCACGAAGTCCGGCTTCAAGGCCCGCGACGCCTACGTCTGGCTGCCGCCCGCCTACCGGGCCAGCCCACGCCCGCTGCTGCCCGTCCTGGTACTGATGGCCGGCCAGCCCGGCAGCCCCTCCGACTGGGTCTCCTCCGGGCAGCTGGAGACCACCATGAACGCCTTCGCCGCCGCCCACGGCGGCCTCGCGCCGATCGTGCTGATGGTCGACCAGACCGGCTCCACCTGGGGCAACAGCCTCTGCATGGACTCGCGGATCGCCCGCGCCCAGACCTACCTCGCCGAGGACGTGCCCGACTGGGCCCGCCACCACCTGCAGACCGCCGAGGGCCGCCGCGCGTGGGCCATCGGCGGCCTCTCGCTCGGCGGCACGTGCGCCCTCCAACTCGCCGTCAACGCCCCCCGCGTCTACGGCACCCTCCTCGACATCTCGGGCCAGCGGGAACCCACCCTCGGCAGCCACCAGAAGACGGTGGACACCGCCTTCGGCGGCGACGAGGCCGCCTTCGACGCCGTCGACCCGCTGCACGTGATGGCCCGGGAGAGGTTCCCGGACACCGCCGCGACCTTCGTGGTCGGCGACGCCGACGGCGAGTACGGGCCCCAGCAGCGCGAGGTGCACACCGCCGCCGTCGCCGCCGGGATGAAGGCCCGGTTCATGACCGTGCCGGGCGGCCACGACTGGAACACCTTCCGCGCCGGACTCGCCGACAACGTGACCTGGCTCGCCCAGCAGACGGGACTGATCACATGACCGAACCCACCGCCGAGACCGCTGACAAGGCCCCCGTCCGACCGCAACCGGAGTACGGCAGCCGCCCGGTGCGACTGGCCGCGGCCGCCCTCGCCCAGCTGCGCCGGGCACCGCTCAGCCTCGCCCTGATCGCCGCCCTGTGGGTGGTCGGCGCGGCCACCGGAAGCCTCGGCACCGGGCCGTCCGACGCCCTGCTGCCGTACGTCGGCGTCGGCATCCCCAGCCTCGCCGACGGCCACTGGTGGACCCCGGCGAGTTCGCTGTTCTGGTGCTCCGGCATCGGCTCGTACGTCGTCACCAGCCTGCTGCTGGCGGTGTTCGGGCCGTTCGCCGAACTGCGGCTCGGCACCGCCCTCGCCGGGGCCGTGCTGCTCGGCGGGCAGATCGCCGGCACCCTGCTCGGCACCGCCGCCGTCCGGATCGGGGTCTCCGCCGACCTCGGCTGGACGAAGGCGATCCAGGACCAGATCGCGGTCGGCCCGACCATCGGGGTGTTCGCGCTCGGCGCGGTCGTCAGCTTCCGGCTCACCGCGCTCTGGCGGCGCCGGCTGCGGCTGGTGGTCGTCCTGGTGCCGCTGGTGCTGATGCTCTACGTCGGCCACCTGCAGGGCGTGCAGCGGGTCGCCGCGGTGCTCGCCGGGCTCGCCGCCGGCACCCTGATGCACCGCCACCGCGGCCACCGCCCGCACCGCGCCTCGCACACCGAGACCCGGGTGCTGGTGGCGCTCACCCTGGCGGCCGCCGCGATCGGGCCGCTCGTCGCCTCGCTCTACCGGGACGCCATCGGCCCGTTCAACACCCTCGCCGACCTGTACTTCTCGCACGTGCCCTCCGGCGCGGAGGTCGCCGACGCCTGCGCCGAGTCGGCCAGAGCGTGCGCGCACGCCCACTCCGCCGTCCGCTACTTCGACTCGCCGGGCCGACTGATGGCCGCCCTGGTGCCCGTCCTGCTGCTGGTCCTCGCCGAGGGGCTGCGCCGCGGACTACGGCTCGCCTGGTGGATCACCGTGCTGACCGAGCTCGCCTGGGTCGGGGTGCTCTGGTGGCTGCTGGCGATCAACTACGACGAGTTCGCCAAGGACGGCGGCACCGGCCTGCTGTTCGAGCTCATCGGCGAGGCCCTGCTGCTGCCGGTGGCGATGCTGGTGCTTCAGGTGGTGACCCGGCTCAGCTTCGACCAGCGGATGGCGCCCCGGGTGCGGAACCGGCTCGCCGCGGTGGTCGGCACCGCGCTGCTGGTGTGCTGCGGCGCGTACGTCGGCATCGGCTGGCTGCTGCGCGACCAGTACGAGCCGGACGCCACCGCCGCGGGGCTGGCCGCCGGACTGCCCTCGGTGCTGCTGCCGCCCGCCTACGACGAACTGCTGCCGGACCGCCCGATCGCCTCCGGCGGCGGCGCGCAGGCGCTGGAGATCGCGGTCGGCCTGGTGTTCTGGGCGGTCGCGCTGACCGCCCTGCTGACGGCCTTCCGGCGGCCGGTCGTGCACGCGGACGCCGAGGACACGGCCCGGGCCCGCGCCCTGCTCACCGAGTACGGCGGCTCCACCCTCTCCTTCATCTCCACCTGGGACGGCAACCACTACTGGTTCGACGCGGAGGGCCGGGCCGCGGTGCCCTACCGGGTGATCGCCACGGTGGCGCTCACCACCGGCGACCCGTTCGGCGAACCGGAGGCCCGGCAGCGGGCGGTGGCCGGCTTCGCCCGGTACTGCGACACCCGCGGCTGGACGCCGTGCTTCTACAGCGTCACCGCGGACGCCCGGCAGGCCGCCGAGCGGCTCGGCTGGCGCTCACTCCAGGTGGCCGAGGACACCGTGGTGCCGCTGCCCGACCTGGCCTTCACCGGCAAGAAGTGGCAGGACATCCGCACCTCGCTCAACAAGGCCGGCAAGCAGGGCATCACCGCCGAGTGGTGGACCTACCGGGAGGCGCCGACCGGCATCCGCGACCAGATCCGATCGATCTCCGAGGAGTGGGTCTCCGACAAGGGGCTGCCGGAGATGGGATTCACCCTCGGCGGGCTGGCCGAGCTCGACGACCCGGCGGTGCGGATGCTCGTCGCGGTGGACGGCGACCGCACCGTGCACGGGCTGACCAGCTGGATGCCGGTCTACGAGGCCGGGCAGCCGGTCGGCTGGACGCTGGACTTCATGCGCCGCCGCTCGGAGGGCTTCCGCGGGGTGATGGAGTTCCTGATCGCCTCGGCCGCGCTCGGCTTCAAGGAGGAGGGCGCGCGCTGGCTCAGCCTCTCCGGGGCGCCGCTGGCCCGCTCCGACCGCGGCGAGCCGCCGACCGCGCTGCAGCGGATGCTCGACTGGATGGGCCGGGTACTTGAGCCGGTGTACGGCTTCCGCTCGCTGCTCGCCTTCAAGGCGAAGTTCCAGCCCGAGTACCGGCCCATGTACATGGTCTATCCGGACCCGGCGGCGCTGCCCGCGATCACCCGGGCGATCGGCAAGGCCTACCTGCCGCACATGACCCCGGGGCAGGGGGTGCGGCTGATGCGCAGGCTCTCCGCCTGACGGCCGTGTCAGCCCAGCAGTTCGGCGAGCGCCCGGTCGGCGTCCAGCAACAGCGCCTCCTCGCCCTCCGGCACGGCGAGGAAGGTCTCCCACAGGAAGTGCCGCAGCTTGTCGCCGTCGAACTGGAGCAGGGCAACGCCCTCGGCGGAGCGCAGCTCCAGCATGGTGCGTCCGGCCGCGGCCGGACGCAGGTGCACGTCGCCGAGGCCGCTGGGCGCGTCCAGGCCGGCCGCCAGCAGCCACCGGGCGAAGACCCACTCGACCTCAGGCGGGGCCTCGGGCAGCGGGGTGCCGTCCAGGGAGAACTCGGCGGGGAAGGCCATCCGGACGGCCAGCGGGTCGTCCGACCGGTAGCGCAGGGCGACCCGCAGTACGGCGGTGCGGTGGGTGGTGACGAAGAGGCGGGCCTGGACGATCTGTTCGACGACGATGGGCGCTGCAGTCATGGCGATTCCTCCCGATGTCGTCCTGCCCCGGAGTTCGCGGGCGGAACGTGTGACGTGTGTGGGTTCTGTGACGGCCGGGGTGCGGCCGGTCGGACGGGGAGAGCGGGGGAGGGGCCGCTTCTTACCCGGCCTGCGGTGTGAGTCCGGTCACCGTCGGAGTCGGAAGCCGCCGGCCGCCGCATCCGGGAAAGCGGCCGGTGGCAGGGTGATCACCGGGCCGGCCGTGGGGGCCGTGCGACGGCCGAGCCTGAGTGGGCCCGGTGGCGCGGGCCGGTAGGCTGGGCTGGTTGTCCGACCACTGCCCGACTGCCGGCCGGGGCCGTGAAAACCGCCCCTGACCTGCGACGATCCCCTCCGGAGCCCGTGAGTACCGCCGCCGCTTCCCCGATGTCGCCGCTGTTCTCCGACGTTGCCGCGCCGCACGCGCCCGTCCGCCCGGCCGGCACGTCGAACGCCTCGCACCACCTGTCGCCGGCCTTCCCAGGCCGCGCCCCCTGGGGCACCGCCGGAAAGCTGCGGGCCTGGCAGCAGGGCGCTCTGGACACGTACATCGAGAAGCAGCCGCGGGACTTCCTGGCGGTCGCCACCCCGGGCGCAGGCAAGACCACCTTCGCCCTCACCCTGGCCTCCTACCTGCTGCACAACCACCTGGTGCAGCAGGTGACGGTCGTCGCGCCGACCGAGCACCTGAAGAAGCAGTGGGCGGAGGCCGCGGCCCGGATAGGCATCCGGCTCGACCCCGCCTACTCCTCGGGTCCGCTCTCCAAGGACTACCAGGGCATCGTGGTCACCTACGCGGGCGTCGGCGTCAACCCGATGCTGCACCGCAACCGCACGGAGGCCCGCAAGACCCTCGTCATCATGGACGAGATCCACCACGCCGGTGACTCGAAGTCCTGGGGCGAGGCCTGCTTCGAGGCCTTCGAGCCGGCCACCCGGCGGCTCGCCCTCACCGGTACGCCGTTCCGCTCGGACACCAACCCGATCCCGTTCGTCCAGTACGAGCCGGACTCCGACGGCCTGCGCAAGTCGATCGCCGACTACACCTACGGCTACGGGCACGCCCTCGCCGACCACGTCGTCCGCCCGGTGATCTTCCTCTCGTACAGCGGCAACATGCGGTGGCGCACCAAGGCCGGCGACGAGTTGGAGGCCCGGCTCGGCGAGCCGATGACGAAGGACCTGATCGCCCAGGCCTGGCGCACCGCGCTCGCTCCGCAGGGTGAGTGGATCCCGAGCGTGCTGCAGGCCGCCGACCGGCGGCTCACCGAGGTGCGCAAGGCGATCCCGGACGCCGGCGGTCTGGTCATCGCGACCGACCAGAACGTGGCCCGCGCCTACGCCAAGCTGCTGCGCGAGATCAGCGGCGAGAAGGTCACCCTCGTCCTCTCCGACGAGGCGGAGGCCTCCAAGCGGATCTCCGACTACTCGGCGGGCACCTCGCGCTGGATGGTGGCCGTCCGCATGGTGTCCGAGGGCGTCGACGTGCCCCGGCTGTGCGTCGGCGTGTACGCCACCTCGATCTCCACCCCCCTGTTCTTCGCGCAGGCCGTCGGCCGCTTCGTGCGCGCCCGCAAGCGCGGCGAGACCGCCTCGGTCTTCCTGCCGACCATCCCGATGCTGCTCGGCTTCGCCAACGAGATGGAGCTGCAGCGGGACCACGTCCTCGACCGACCGAAGAAGGAGGGCGACGGTCTCTTCGACGAGGAGGACCGGCTGCTCGCCGAGGCCGAGAAGGCCAACGACGGTCCGGACACCGCGGGCGGCGAGGAGTTCTCCTACGAGGCGCTGGGCAGCGATGCGGTCTTCGACCGGGTGCTGTACAACGCCATGGAGTTCGGCATGCAGGCGCACCCGGGCAGCGAGGAGGAGGAGGACTACCTCGGCATTCCGGGCCTGCTGGAGCCGGACCAGGTGCAGATGCTGCTGCAGAAGCGCCAGCACCGGCAGATCCAGCGCTCCAAGGCCAAGCCGGCCGAGGAGGCCGACCTGATCGAACTGCCCGCCGAGCAGCGGCCGGTGGTCACCCACCAGGAGCTGCGCGAGCTGCGCAAGGAGCTGAACGCGCTGGTCGCCGCCTGGCACCACCGCACCAGCCAGCCGCACGGCACCATCCACAACGAGTTGCGCCGCCAGTGCGGCGGGCCGCTGACCGCGCAGGCGACGGCCAATCAGCTGAAGGCGCGGATCGAGCGGATCCGGGAGTGGGCCAAGGGCTGACGCCCGTTCGGGCGGCGGCGATTCGGCGGCGGCGATTCGGGCCGGCGGTGGTGTGCTGACGGCGGTTCGGGAGGAGTCTCCCGACTTGGCAAAGAAACTGTGGAGACACGCGGTCCGATGATCGGTTAATCTTCCGCGTGCCCGCGTCGGGACGGACCTTCACACCGTGTCGACCCGACGCATGTCCCACATGCCGAGACACCGCCGTCCCGCACGGCGGGCCGGTCATGCACCCGAACGAGGAGCCCACGTGGCGTACACCGCCAACAACCCCGAGCTGTCCGACAAGTCCAAGGTCGTCGCAGGTCTCCTGCAGATCTTCCTCGGCGGCTTCGGCATCGGCCGTTTCTACACCGGCCACGTCGGCATGGGTGTCGCCCAGCTGCTCACCTGCGGCGGTCTCGGCGTCTGGGCCCTGATCGACGGCATCATCTTCCTGGTCAGCGACACCCGCACCGACGCCCAGGGCCGCAAGCTGCGCGCCTGACCGTGCGTCCGGTCCTGACCCGGCAGCACCCCCGCCCCGCGAGCAGTAGGGGCGGGGGTGTCCGCCGTTGTGCCTCGGCCCTGCGGCACCCCGCGGCCGCTCCGCTCGGCCTGCTCGCGGCCGGCCTGGTCGGCGCCGCCTGGCTGTGGACCCGCGACCCGCACCTGCCCGGGCAGGCGCTGCCCTTCTGTCCCTGGTACCGGCTGACCGGCCTGCGCTGCCCCGGCTGCGGCGGCACCCGGATGGCCTGGGACCTGCTGCACGGCGACCTGCTCGCCGCCTGGCACGACAACGCCGCCCTGCTGCTCGCACTGCCCTTCGTCGCCGCGTGGTGGCTGACCCGCCTGCGGCACGGCCTGGCCGGCCGGACCTGGCGGCTGCGCCTCGGCCCGCGGACCGTCGCCGCGCTGCTGGCCGCGGCCGCGCTCTGGACGGTCGGCCGAAACCTGCTCTGAGGCCGCACCCCGAGTGTCCGGAGTCCGGTCAGATATCGAACATGAGATCGGTTTGCCCCGGAATTATGGGCTTAATGCCCCATTTTACGCCACGACTTTGCATCGATGCTGACCGAATTTTGGACAACTACTTCCGCAGCGCGCCGAGCGGCCACTACTTTCTCCCCACGCTCGCTCGAACGACCACCCCCCACCCGAGTCGAGTACCGCGGAGCCGTTCCCTCGTCGATGGTGCCGAGACCTGCTCCAGCGCGGACACCCACCTGCGCGTGACACCTCCGTCCCGGCCCGTGCCCCCACGCCCGGCGCCGGTACCCGCCGCGGAAAGGACTTGCGCGTCATGACTGCAGAAACCTCCCAAACCCTGGACCGCGGTGTCCGGGTCCTCAAGCTCCTCGCCGACTCCGAGCGCGGGCTCACCGTGACCGAGCTCGCCGCCCGGCTCGCCGTCAACCGCACCGTCGTCTACCGCCTGCTGGCCACCCTCGAACAGCACGGACTCGTCCGCCGCGACATCGGCGGCCGCGCCAGGGTCGGCCTCGGCGTGCTGCGCCTCGCCCACCGCGTCCACCCGCTGCTCCGCGAGGCCGCACTGCCCGCCCTGCGCAGCCTCGCCGAGGACCTCGGCGCCACCGCCCACCTCACCCTGGTGGACGGCAACGAGGCGCTCGCCGTCGCCGTGGTCGAGCCGAGCTGGACCGACTTCCACGTTGCCTACCGCACCGGCCTGCGCCACCCGCTCGACGAGAGCGCCGCCGGCCGCGCCATCCTGGAGGCCCGCGGCTTCCCCAGCCAGCGCCGCCCCGAGCAGGGTTTCGTGATCACCCGCGCGGAGGAGCAGTCCGGTGCGAGCGGCGCGGCCGCCGCCCTGGTCGGCCTCAGCGGCATCGAGGGCAGCGTCGGCGTGGTGATGCTCAACGGCCTGGTGCCCGAACGGGTCGGCCCGCGGGTCGTCGAGGCCGCCACCGAGGTCGCCGACGCGCTGCGCTGACCCGCCGCCCGGCCACGCCCCGGGCCACGGGTGTGGTTCGATGCGGGATGTGTCCTCTGCGAAGCTGTCCACGGCCCTGACCGCCCCCAAGACCCGCGCCCTGGCGCTGTGCGCCGCCCTGGTGCTCGCGCTGTTCGGGGTCACGGCGTTCGTCCCGCTGCCGTTCACGCTCACCCAGCCCGGCGTCACCGCGGACACCCTCGGCAGTTACAACGGGGTGCCGGTCATCACCATCACCGGCAGCCCCGTGCGGACCACCAGCGGGCAGCTGCTCGCCACCACCATCTCCGCCACCAACGCCGGAGAGAAGATCAGCTTCCGTACCGCCCTGCAGGCGTGGGTCCGCGAGGACGAGGCGGTGCTGCCGACCGAGGCCGTCTACCCCGAGGACAACCCCGGCAAGGCCGAGCAGGAGACCGCCCAGCAGATGGCCGAGTCGCAGGACAGCGCCACCGCCGCCGCCCTCTCCTATCTCCACCTGTCGCCCTCTCAGGTCACCGTGAAGATCGACCTGGGCGACATCGGCGGGCCCAGCGCCGGCCAGATGCTCAGCCTCGGCATCATCGACAAGATCGCCGGGAACGGCCGCGGCGGCGACCTCACCGGCGGCCGGGTGGTGGCCGGCACCGGCACCATCGACGACCAGGGCGTGATCGGCGCCGTCGGCGGCGTCGCCCTCAAGACCCGGGCGGCCGCCCGGGACGGCGCCACCGTCTTCCTCGTCCCGGCCTCGGAGTGCTCGGACGCCAAGGTCGACACCCCGAAGGGGCTGCGGCTGATCCCGGTCGCCACCCTCGCCTCGGCGGTCGCGGCGCTCGACGCCCTCGACACCGGCGGTGCCGTGCCCACCTGCTGATCCCCCCCACGCGCCGGCCGCTCGGAGCCGGCCGGGCCTCACTCCCGGGCGGCCTGCTCCACCAGCGGCAGGATCCGGTACGGCACCGGGTTCTCCAGGGCGATCGCCGTGGACGCCCGGACGATCCCGTCGAAGCCCACCACCCGGTCGATCACCCGCTGCAGGTCCGCGTTCGACCGGGCGACGATCCGCACCAGCATGTCGCCCTGCCCGGTGATCGTGTGCAGCTCCAACACCTCCGGCACCGCCGCCAGATGGGCCCGCACATCACTGCCCTGGCCCTGCGAGATCTCCAGCGTCGCGAAGGCCGTCACCGGGTAGCCGAGCGCCGCCGGGTCGACCTGCGGCCCGAAACCGCCGATCACCCCGCGCGCCTGCAGCCGGTCCAGCCGGGCCTGCACCGTGCCGCGCGCCACCTGCAGCCGGCGCGAACACTCCAGCACGCCGATCCGCGGCTCCTCGCTCAGCAGCCGGATCAGCTTTCCGTCGAGGGCGTCGATCGAGTCGTTGGGGGAGTGCACGGCCGCTCCGTCCGCCGGCCGGTCCGACGGTCGGTCGTTCCGGTGGGCAATCTGTCCAGTGGGTGCCGCCATTGTCCGGCCGCCGGGGGCACCTTGCCCAGGAGGAAACGGAACAGTTGCGCGGCCCCGTCGGCCGGGCCACCCTCCTGCACACCCCGGCGGGCGGCTCCGCACCACCCCCGCACCGTCCCCGGGGCGACCCGGGGAGGCCATGCCATGACCGTGCACACCGCCAACACCCGCTACGCCGCCCATCCCGGCGAATCGCCGGACGCCACGCCGCAGGCCGGCGCGGGCCCGGTCGCCGCCACCGACGCCCTCGTCCTCGCCGTCCGCGACGCCCGCCGGGCCGCCCACCACTACCGCTCCGCCCTCGGCATGCGCTGCACCGCCTACACCGGACCGGAGACCGGCAACCCCCACCTGCGCTCCTACGTCCTGGAGGCGGCCGGCGCCCGGTACGTGCTCAGCTCCGCCGCCCACGCCCGCGGCCGGCTCGCCCGCCACCTCGCCGAACACGGCGAGGGCGTCCTCGAAGTCGCGCTGCGGGTGCCCGACGTGCACTGGGCCTTCGACTACGCCGTCGACCGCGGCGCCCTCGCCGTCACCGAGCCCTACGAACTGAGCGACCGTCACGGCACCGTCGTGCTCGCCGTCATCGGCACCGCCGGACCCGTCCGCCACACCCTGGTCGACCGGACCGGCTACACCGGCCCCTACCTCCCCGGGTACGTCGTACCGCCGGCCCCGGTCCTCGCACCGGAACGGCCGGCCGGGCCCGAGGTCAGCGGACCACGGTCTGGACGTCCGGCGGATGGCCGTTCCAGGTGACGAACACCGAGTTCGCCTTGTCGTCCTTGGAGAAGTCGATCCGCATCCAGTGGTCGCCGTTCCAGACCTGCATCTGCCAGCCCGCGTCCGGTGTCGCCGAGACCAACTCGGCCCGGTCCGGGTGGATGTCCAGCGCCACCCGGCCGCCCGGCACCAGATAGCTGCGCACCGAGGACGGCGAGGCCGACTTCACCGGCGAGGCCGTCCGGATCGGGCTCGGCAGCGTCGGCGCCGCCGAGGGGGAGGGCGGCGCCGACGACGGGGAAGGAGAGGGGGAGAGCGGCTCGCCGGTCGCCGCCGCGGAGGTCGCCGCCGGCAGGCTCGCCGGCGCCTCCGCGGTCGCGGACGGCAGCGGCACCGCCTGCGGCCGCTCGAAACCCGCCTCGGTCAGCACCGTGTGCACGCCGTACCAGGACAGCGCCACCGCCGCTCCGGTGGCCACCGCCCAGGCGCCGATCTGTACCAGTCCGCTCCGCATCGTCCGCACATCCTGCCGCATCCGGAGCGACCGCAGCGCCCCGGGCCCGGCAATCCTGTGAAAGGTTGCGGCAACGCTGTGAAACGTGCCCGCCGGAGCCCGGTCAAACAGCGCATAACGCCCGAGGTACAGACCAATAGGGGGCCCATGCCGTACCCTGCAGGGCCATGGCAACAGTGCTCGTGGTCGAGGACGACCCCTTCGTACGCTCCGCGCTGATCCGACACCTCGCCGACACCGGCCATGCGGTGCGCAGCGTCGGTACCGCGTTGGAGGCGCTGCGCGAGGTCGCCCAGGTCGGCTGCGACCTGGTGATCCTCGACCTCGGCCTGCCGGACCTCGACGGCAGCGAGGCGCTGAAGATGATCCGCGGCCTCACCAACGTGCCGGTCATCATCTCCACCGCCCGCGACGACGAGGCCGAGATCGTCCGCCTGCTCAACGCCGGCGCCGACGACTACCTCGTCAAACCGTTCTCCCCCGAACACCTGACGGCCCGGATGGCCGCCGTGCTGCGCCGGCTCGGCGGCGGCAGCGCCCCCGCCCCGCAGGTGCTCCGGGTCGGCGGCCTCGCCATCGACGTGCAGCGCCGCGAGGCCGCGCTCGACGGCCGGCCCCTCGACCTGACCCGCCGTGAGTTCGACCTGCTCGCCTTCCTAGCCGCCCGGCCCGGCGTCGTCGTACCGCGCAAGGAGATACTCGCCGAGGTCTGGCGCCAGACCTACGGCGGCGACCAGACCATCGACGTGCACCTGTCCTGGCTGCGCCGCAAGCTCGGCGAGACCGCGTCCCGGCCCCGCTACCTGCACACCGTCCGCGGCGTCGGGGTCCGGCTGGAGGCCCCGAGCGGCACGGTCGCCGACCCGGTGGGCCGCCTGACATGAGGCCCTCCGGCACCGGTCCGGCCCCGGGGGACGCGCCCGCCGCGGACAGACCCCCCGGCCGGCGGCCCCGCTTCACCCGCTCGCTGCGCTGGGCCCTCGTCAAAGCCGCGGTCGCGGGCACCACGATGGTCGCGCTGGCCTTCCTCATCCCGCTCGGCCTGATGGTCCAGCAGACCGCCAGCGACCGCGCCTTCACCGCCGCCGAACGGCAGGCCGCCGCCCTCGGCCCGGCCCTCGCCATCACCACCGACCAGGACCCGATCGCCCGCGCCGTCGCCTCCACCGACGCCGGCGCGCACGACCGGATCGCCGTCCACCTGCCCTCCGGCGTGCTGGTCGGCGAGGGCCGCGCCACCCCCTCCGACCTCGCCACCGCGGGCGGCGACGGCGGCGACGGCAGCGTCCGCTCCTTCACCGTCCGGGTCGCCGGAGGCTTCGCCCTCCTCCAGCCGGTCGCCGTCGAGGGCGGCCGGATCGCCGTCGTCGAGGTGTACGTCGCCGAGGCCGACCTCAGCCGCGGCGTCGGCACCGCCTGGTTCGTGCTCTCACTCGTCGCCCTCGCACTGGTGACGATCGCCGTCCTGGTCGCCGACCGGCTCGGCGCCCGGATCGTCGGCTCGGCCCGCAGGCTCGCCGCCGCCGCCCGTTCGCTCGGCACCGGCAACCTCACCGTCCGGGTTCCCGTCGACGGCGCCCGGGCCAAGGGCGCCCCCGAAGAACTCCGCGAGGCCGGCCAGGCCTTCAACGCGATGGCCGACCGGGTCGTCCACCTGCTCGCCGCCGAACGCGAACTCGCCGCCGACCTCTCGCACCGGCTGCGGACCCCGCTCACCGTGCTGCGCCTCAACGCCGCCTCCCTCGGCGACGGGGACGCCGCCGACGCCACCCGGCACGCCGTCGCCCAGCTGGAACGCGAGGTCGACCAGATCATCCGCTCCGCCCGGCGCGGCCGCGAGGAGACGCCCGCCGTCCACTTCGGGTGCGACGCCGCCGAAGTGATCCGCGAACGGGTCGGCTTCTGGTCCGCGCTCGCCGAGGACGAGGGACGGCCCTGGCAGCTCGCCGGCGCCGACGCGCCCGTCCTCGTCCCGGTGCAGCGCGGCGACCTCGCGGCCGCCGTCGACGCCCTGCTCGGCAACGTCTTCCGGCACACCGCCATGGGCACCGCCTTCTCCGTCGACGTCCTCGCCACGGACAGCTCCGTCATCGTGCTCGTCGGCGACGCCGGGCCCGGCTTCACCGACCCCGAGGCCGCCATCGAACGCGGCTCCGGCCACGGCGGCGAGGGCTCCACCGGCCTCGGCCTCGACATCGCCCGCAAACTCACCGAGGCCACCGGCGGCGACCTCGCCCTCGGCCGCTCGGCCGGCCTCGGCGGCGCCGAGATCCGGCTGCGCCTGCAGACCCGCCCGGCCGACGACACCCGGCGGACCGGCCGGCGCCGTCGGGTGCGGCCCGGCCGCCGCCGCACCGCCGACGTCGACTGACGGGCCGGCAAGCCGCGGGGACCCGCGTCTCCTTAAGAGCTCCCTAAGAGAGGCTCACCCCTTCCTGAGCAGCGGGTTTGCCGCTGTTACGGGCCGGTAGCGTCGGCGGCGCCCGGGTCGGCAGGACCCGGCCCGACCCTCTCAGCGGAGGTACCCGACCATGCCGAGCCAGCCCGCCCGCCGCCAGGGCCACCGCCGTCGCAGCCGCAAGGGCGCGATCCTCGGGGCCTCCGCGATCGCCACCGTGATCGTCGCGGGCGGCGTGGTCGCCCTCGCCTCGTCCGCCAGCGCCGCCTCGCTCGGCGCCGTGTACAGCCGCAGCAGCACCTGGGACAGCGGCTACACCGGCCAGTACGTCGTCAGCAACCCCACCTCCACCGCGATCGACGGCTGGACGCTCAGCTTCGACCTCCCGGCGGGCGCCAAGATCTCCTCGTTGTGGAACGCCAGCTACACCGCGTCCGGGCAGCACGTCACCGTCAAGCCCGAGTCCTGGAACAAGCGGATCGAGCCCGGCCGCACGGTCGACGTCGGGTTCGTCGTCCAGGGCTCCGGCGGCGCCCAGGCCGAACCCGGGCACTGCCTGATCAACGACGTCTCCTGCAGCAGCGGCACCGGACCAGCCCCCACCCCCTCCGGCCGGCCCACCGGCACCGCCACCCCGAAGCCGACCCCGACCCCCACCGCGACCAGGACCACCGCGTCCCCGACCCCCACCGCGACGAAGACGACCGCCTCGCCGACCCCCACCAGCACCGGCACCCCCGGCGGCGGCCGCTTCGCCCCCTACGTCGACACCTCGCTCTACCCGGCATTCGACCTGGTCGGCACCGCCAAGGCCAGCGGCGTGAAGCACTACACCCTCGCCTTCATCGTCTCCGGCGGCGGCTGCACCCCGAAGTGGGGCGGCGTCAGCGACCTCTCCAACGACGCCGTGGCCGCCCAGATCGGCGCGCTCCGCGCCGCCGGCGGCGACGTCCGGGTCTCCTTCGGCGGCGCCAACGGCAGCGAGCTCGCCACCGCCTGCTCCTCCGCCGCGGACCTCGCCGCCGCCTACCAGAAGGCCGTCGACGCCTACGGCCTCACCAAGGTCGACTTCGACGTCGAGGGCGGCGCGCTCGCCAACACCGCAGCCAACACCCGGCGCGCCCAGGCCGTCGCCCAGCTCCAGCGCACCGCCGCCGGCAAGGGCAAGGCCCTGGACGTCTCCTTCACCCTGCCGGCCCTGCCCAGCGGCCTCACCCAGGACGGCATCAACCTGGTCGCCAACGCCAAGGACAACGGCGTGCAGGTCGGCGCCGTCAACATCATGGCCATGGACTACGGCGACGGCGCCGCCCCCAACCCGCAGGGCCGCATGGGCAAGTACGCCATCGACGCCGCCACCGCCACCCAGGCCCAGATCAAGAGCGTCCTCGGCCTCTCCGACAGCGCCGCCTGGGCCAAGACCGCCGTCACCCCGATGATCGGCGTCAACGACGTCGCCAGCGAGGTCTTCACCGTCGCCGACGCCACCCAGCTCGCCGACTTCGCCAAGACCAAGCACCTCGCCTGGCTCGCCATGTGGTCCGGCACCCGCGACAAGGCCTGCCCCGGCGGCGCCAAGGCCTTCGCCGACGCCACCTGCAGCAGCATCGACCAGCAGCCGCTCGCCTTCACCCGCGCCTTCGGCGCCTACACCGGCTGACCCGACCCCGCGGCAGCGCGCGGCGCCCGTCCGCCCGCGCACGGCCGCGGAGCACGGCGGCACCCTCCGGAGCACGGGGCCGGAGGGCGCCGCCGTCCTGCTGCGTCGGCTGCACCACCGGCCGCTGCTCCGACCTGTGGAGCGGCGGCCGTCCGACGTCGTGGCCCGGGGGTGCGCGCCGCACGTCGGGTAGTGTCGCTAGCTGGTTCACCGGCGGACGGAGCGGAATGTGACAGCGGTGCGAGAGGCCGACCGGACGGCCGGCCGGCAGCCCGAACGGCCGTCGCGGCCCACCCCCGACCCCGGACGGCGGCAGCTCCCGGCCCCGCTGCGGGCCCCGATCGACGCCCTGCGCGCCGCACCGCGCGGCCCGCTCACCGCGGCCGCCGCCCTCGCCGTCGTCTCACTGCTCGCCTACGCCACCGTCCGGCACTTCGTCGGCACCTCGATGGTCGACATGATCGTCTACCGGGCGGAGGGCGGCGCCGTCGCCCACGGCGGCGACCTCTACGCGCTGCGGGTCACCGAGTGGAACCTGCCCGCCACGTACCCACCGTTCGCCGCGATGCTCTTCGTCCCGACCACCTGGTTCGGCATCGGCGTGCTGCGGGTGGCCGTCACCGCCGGCAACATCGCCCTGCTCGGCCTGCTCGCGCACCTCTCCTTCCGGCTCGTCGGCTGGCCCCGCCGGGAGCTGCGCCCGATCGGCATCCTGCTGGTCACCGGCCTCGGCGTCTGGCTCGAACCGGTCTTCACCACCCTGCGCTACGGCCAGATCAACCTGGTCCTCGCCTGCCTGATCCTCTGGGACCTCAACCGGCCCGACGCCCCCGCCGCGCACGGCCTGCTGCGGCGCCTCCCCAAGGGCGTCGCCATCGGCATCGCCGCCGGCATCAAGCTCACCCCCGGCCTCTTCGCCGTCTACCTGATGATCACCGGGCGGGTCCGCTCCTCCCTCACCGCCGGCCTCACCTTCCTCGGCACCGTCGCCCTCGGCGCCCTGCTGCTCCCCGACGCCACCTGGGGCTTCTGGACGAAGTACCTGTACGACTCGACCCGGGTCGGCAAGACCGAGATCGTCGACAACCAGTCCGTCCGCGGCGCCGTCGCCCGCCTGCTGCACACCGCCGACCCCGGCACCCTGGCCACCCTCGCCGGAGCCGCCGTCGCCGTCGCCGGACTCGCCACCGCCGCCTGGGTCCACCGCAGCGCCCGCTGGCTGCCCCGCGGCGAGGCCTGGGGCATCTGCTGCGCCGCGGTCACCGCCGTCCTCATCTCGCCGATCAGCTGGACCCACCACTGGGTGTGGTGCGTGCCGGTGCTCGTCCTGCTCGCCGCCGAGGCCGCGCACGAGCGCTCCCGGCCCGCCGAGGTCCGGCGGCTGCGCTGGCGGCCGATCTTCGGCGCCACACTGCTCGCCTTCCTCTCCTTCGCGATGTGGGTCGTGCCGCACAAGGGCGACCTCGACCTGCACCTCGCCCCGCTCGCCCTGATCCCCGCCGCCGTCTACCCCCTCGTCGGGGTGGGCTTCCTGGCCGCCGCCGCGGCCCGGGTCGCGGCGCGCCGCCGGGCCGCCGGGGAGCCGCTGCTGCGCCTGCCCGAACAGCGCCTCGGCTCCTGGGCCGAGTCCCGGCGCTCCGAGGGACGCGTCCGCGCGTAGCCGCCCGGCCGGGCGGCGTCGGCGGGCCCCCGCGGCGCGCCGAAGCCGTCCTTGCAGTCCCGGCCGTTCCGATCGTTCGGGCCGTTCCGATCGTTCGGGCCGCCCGGGCGGGCCGGTTCGCCCGGGAACGATCGGCCGCGTTCACGCGGGCGTGAAGCACGGCGGCCGGGTGCCCGTTCACTCGGGGGTGGAACCGCTTGCGCCCGCCGCTCACGCCAGCAACTCGGCCAGGCAGTGATCCATGTCCAGCGCCGCCAGCTCACCACCCGGCGGCACCAGCCGGTGCGCCCGCTCCAGCCACCCCGCGACCGGCGCCAGCGGCGCCTCCAGCAGTGCGTCCCCCGCCGGCGAACTCAGCGCCAGGCACAGCACAGCGCGCCGCCCCGACCGCTTCGGCCAGATCCGCACATCGCCCTGCCCGCACGGCCGGAACGTCCCCTCCACCAGCAGTTCGCGCGAGAACACCCAGGTCACCGGGTTGCCCGTGTCCAGGTGGAAGGCCACGTGCACCGCCAGCGGGTCGTGGCTCCCGTACGACAGCCGGGCCGGCACCGGCACGCTCCGCTCCGGCGACAGCACCAGCTCCATGTCCAGCTCCAGCTCCACCACGCTCGGGGACTGCTCCATGACCGGATCCTCTCCGCTCGACCGGGCCGCCGTCCGGCCCCTCCGGGAGAAGAGAGCGACCTCCCCGCGTGCTCTTACACGGGTTCGGGAAGGAGTGTTTTCCCGAGAACGCACGGGAAGGGCGGGGCGGAAGTACTACCCTTTGTGACTGCCTGGCGACTGTACGCCTGCGCTCCAAGCGCCATCGGCGCTGCCACGAAAGAAGAACCGCATGACGGACCGACCCAACGGCGGCACTGCGGACACCGCCGTCGGCCCCATGCCGGGCTACTACCCAGACCCGTCCATTCCGGGCTTCGTCCGCTACTGGGGTGGCACCGGGTGGGTCCCCGGCACCACCCGCCCCGCACCGGCCGAGGGCGAGATCCTGGAGCCGCCGCGCATCGTCAGCCGGCAGGTCCCGCCACTCGTGCCGCCCACCGCGGCGCCGCCGCCGGCGGGTCCCGGCCCGTCCGCAGGCCCGTCCGCCGGGTCGTCCGCAGGCCAGCCCGCAGGGCCGTCCGCAGGTTCGTCCGGCGGGATGGCCGCCGGGACTCCGGTTCCCACGCCCGAGGTGCCGTCCCTGCCGGACTGGCCCTCGCCGCCGCCGTCGGCCTCGGAGACCCAGACCGGACCGGTGTACTTCGACGAGACGTCCGCCGGGGCCTCGTTCGTGATGGCCGCCCACGCGGAGGTCGAGCTGCGCCCGCGCGCGGACGTCGAGCCGCTGCGGGTCGAGCAGCCCGCGCTGCGCCCCGTGCCGCCGACCTCGGTGCCCCCGGTGCCCCCGGTGGGTTCCGTCGCCGTCCCGCCGGCCCGGTCGGCGGCGCCCGGGGCGGAGCCGCTCGTGGAGCCGGTCGCGGTCGCCGCACCCGCGGAGCGCGTCCTCGCCGCCCGGGCGGGCGGATCCGGATGGCAGGCGGACCCGCTCGCGCAGCACGGCCTGCTGGAGACCGGATCGGCGCCGCGCTGGGTGTCCTGGGGTGTCCTGCCGGCCGGTGCCGAGGCGGCCCCCGACACGGTCGGCCGGGCGCACCCGGCGGCACCCCCGTCCTTCCCGGCGCCGGCCCCCGTGCGGGCCGCGCAGCAGGCCCACGCCGCGACCGCCGTCCGGGAGGCCGGGGCGCTGTCCGCGGCGCCGTCCGAGTCGTCGACGGCCGAACCGGCTGCCGTCGAGCCGGTTGCTCTGGAACCGGCTGCCGGCGAGTCGACTGGTGACGAGCCGGGTGCTCTCGAGTCGCTTGCTGTCGAGGGGGTTGCTGCCGGGCCGGTTGCCGGTGGGCCGGTGCCGGTCGCGGAGGAGTCCTCGGCAGTGGCCGGGCGGGAGCCCGCCGAGGCTCGGCCGGTCGAGTCGAACCGTCCCGACCGTACGGTCGAGGCGAAGCCCGAGGTGCCCGCCCCGGCGCCGGAGGCCGCCTCATCCGCGGCCCCGTCCGGCCGGTCGGCCCCCCGGAGTGCAGAACCGCCGCGCGCGGCGGCCCCGGCGGACCGCGGCCGGTCCCAGAGGTCGCCCGCGGCGGCGCGCCCGTCCGGCCCCCGTACCGTCGAGCAGCCCCGACCGGGTACCCGGACCGCGGCGCCCAAGCCGCCCGCGCCGCGCGGTGCGGAGCCCGCCGCATCGACCCGGCGCTCCTCCGAGCAGCGCCCGGCCGCGGCGCGCAAGGCGGTGCCGAAGCCGACGCCGCCCGCCGGGCTGGGGCGGCGGCTGGCCGCGCGGATCGTGGACTCGCTGGCCGTGCTCGTGGTGGCGGCCGCCGCCGGGGTGCCGCTGGGTACGGCGGTCGTGGCACACATCCGGGAGAAGCTCGACCAGGCGCGGACGGTCTCCGCACTGGCCGGCCACGAGGTCCGGGTCTGGCTGGTCGACGGCGTCGTCCTCGGCAAGGTGGGCGTGCTGCTGGGTGTCCTGGTGGTGTTCGGCCTGCTGTACGAGGTGCTGCCGACGGCCCGGACCGGCCAGACCTTCGGCAAGCGGCTGGCCCGGGTCCGGGTGGTCGACGCCCGCGGGGTGGCCGGTGGGCGCCGGACGCCGCCGTCCTTCGGTCGGTCGCTGGTGCGATGGATCGTCAGGCAGGCGGCCGTGCTGATGCCGGTCGGCCTGCTGTGGCCGCTGTTCGACCGGCGGACCCGCCGCGGCTGGCAGGACAGGGCGGCCGCCACCCGCGTCGTCAAGGGTTGATCCGCAGTCACCGTGGGGGCTCACGCCGTTGCGGGCCCGTCCGGTCGCCGCGGACCGGCTCCGCCACCGTGGGCCGGGTGGTCCCGCAACCCTGCCAAAACGAACTGGATATGCCGATTTCGTGGCATTTGCGATGTTCTACTCGGTGCATGAGCACCAGTGACCCCTCAGAGCAGGAGCCGGAAGGGGGCGGCAAGCCCTCCTTCGACAAGCAGCCCCCGCAGGAGGGCACGCCGTCGGGTGCGCCGTCCGACCCGTACGGTGCGCCTCCACCGCCCCCGCCGCCGGCGGGCAGCCCGTACGACACCCCCGGCGAGTTCACCGGGACGTACGGCGCCCCGCCGCCCAGCTTCGGCAAGGGCCCAGGCCCAGGCCCAGGAGCCGGTCCCGGCGCGGCACCGCCCCCGTCGCCCGGCACCCAGCCCAGTGGCGGCCCGGTGCCCGGCATGCCCCCGCTCGGCACGTGGCCGAACCGGATCCTCGCCCGGCTGGTGGACTTCGTGCTGGTCGAGGCGGTCGCGGTGGCCCTGGTCGTCCCGTTCGCCAGCTTCGGCAAGCAGGACGGTTGGGTCGGCGCCACCTGGCTCGGCTACCTGCTCTGGCTGGTCTACGACGGCCTGATGCTCAGCCGGGACGGCCAGACGTTCGGCAAGAAGCTGATGAAGGTGCGGGTCGCGATGCTCTCCGACGGGAGCGTCCCCAACGCCGCCGCCGCCTGGACCAGGTCCGCGGTCTTCATCGTCCCCGCGCTGATCTGCTGCGGCGGACTCTGGTGGCCGATCGACGGCCTGTTCGGCGTCTTCGACAAGCCGTACCGGCAGTGCATCCACGACAAGGCGGCCAAGACCGTCGTCGTGTCCAGCGCCGCCTGACGCCCGCTCGGATCGGCGGAAGCGGCGGCGCCCGGAAACGATCCGCGGGCCGCCGCCGGCGTCAGGCACGGCCACGGCCCGCGGAGCCCAATGGTCAGGACCGGCCGGCGTACTCCGGCCGCGGCCCCGGCACGGTCGAGGCCGCGGCGACCGCGGCCGCAGGAAGTTCGCGCCCCCGATCGGCGCGCCGCTGCGCGGAGAGCGTCATCAGCAGCGCCGTGGCGAGCGTCCCCAGTGCCACGGCGAAGGCCACGAGCACCGCGACCTCGAACACGCCGGTGGACCCTGAGACGGCCAGCAGCGCGACGGCCGACGCGACGACAGTGAAGGTGCCGGTGCAGATCTGGGGGAGAGTCGGGCGCGGCATGGCGGTCAGTCCTTCACACGAAGTCGGCGGGGAAATCCGGTCGGTGGGGCCCTGGGAAGGTCTACCCAGCGCGGCGGGCTGCTACGTCCAGCGTAATCCCGCATATGCCGGGCATGAGGGGCGCACGGGTTCACGCCGGGCCGCCCGCGAGGCCACGGCGCTGCGCCCCTGCCCGGACGCGGTCGGTACGGTGATCGTCCGACCACCGTCACAACACCTGGGGGAGACTGTGAGCGTTCCCGCCGACTGGCCCGTGGACGAGACCGAGGCACTCGCCGTCCAACAGCGCCTGCGGCCACTCGTCTCCATCACCGGACCGGCGCCCGCGACCGGCGCACTGGTCGCCGGGGTCGACGTCGCCTACGACGACGAGCGCGACGTGGTCGCCGCCGCGGCCGTCCTGCTCGACTACGCCACCCTCACGGTCGTCGACGAGACCACCGCGGTCGGGCCGGTCGCCTTCCCCTACCTCCCCGGCCTCCTGGCGTTCCGTGAACTCCCCGCCGTCCTGGAGGCGCTCGCCGGACTCGACCACGAGCCCGACCTGGTGGTCTGCGACGGCTACGGAATCGCCCACCCGCGACGGCTCGGCCTCGCCAGCCACCTCGGCGTCCACACCGGCCTGCGGACCATAGGCGTCGCCAAGACCCCCTTCACCTTCACCTACGAATCGCCCGGCCCGCAGCGCGGCGCCTGGTCGCCCCTGATGGACGCCGGCGAGGAGGTCGGCCGTGCCGTCCGCACCCGCCAGGGCGTCAAACCGGTGTTCGTCTCCGCCGGCCACCGCATCGGCCTGGCCGAGGCGGTCGAGACCACGCTCGCCCTGACCCCGTCCTTCCGGCTCCCCGAGACCACCCGCCGCGCCGACTCCCTCTGCCGCCGCGCACTCGCCGCCGCCACCGCCTGACGAACCGCCAGTTCGCATACCGGGGAGCCACCGCAGGTCAGGCCCGAGACCGTGCCCACCCTGCGAGGGGCAGGTTTTGGCCTGCCGCGCCATGTGTTAGACATAAGGGTCAGGCCCGGGTCATGACAGCAGGATGTACGGGGGAGGCACGAAAGACGTGAGCACGGGGAGCGGTTCCGGCTACCGCGTGGAAGTGGACAGCCTGCGCGCATTCGCGTCGCAGGTTCGGGGACTGTTGAGCGAATTCGAGAGCGCCGCCGGCGGCTCTCGGGTGCACGGTCAGAGCGGGGTCAGTCGCTCCGCGTTCGGCACCTTCCCGGAGGCCGAGGCGCTGCACGCCAAGTACGAGGACATGCGAAATAGCCTGCGCGAGGTTCTCGACGCGCTGCAGCAGGCGATCGACGAAGCCCAGCACAAGGCCGAGCTGACGGCGCGGAACTACGAGGAGCAGGAGCAGGAGACCTCCCACTCCTTGAGGGTCAACTCCGACGGCTGGTCGGTGGGCAGCACCGCCACACCGATGACCGCGTCGTACCGGTCGAACAGCGCCGCCGGTCCGGCGGTGGGGCCGAAGGGGCCCACCGGCAGTTCGCCCGCAGGAAGCGGAGACCCGCAACCGTCGTGGTAGTGAACGATGTCCTGAACAGGGACAGCCAGCTTGAGGCCGATTTCGGGACGGGGACGGAAGGCGTCCGAGCATGAGCGGATACACCAACTTCAACGGCTACAGCCACGGCGACATGCGGGGCATGGTCCAGTCGATGGACAGCGGCGGAGTCATGGCGGCCAGCGACCCCTGGCGCAAGGCCTCCGACACGCTCAAGCAGATCCGCACTGCGCTGAACACCGCGTCGGCGGATGCGACCTCTTCGTGGGAGGGCGAGACCAGTGACGCCTTCTACACGAAGATGACCAAGCTCGCCAACGCCGTCAACAACGCGGCGGCGTACGCCAACGATGCTGCACAGACCATGCAGATGATGTCCGAGGCGATCGACACGGCGAAGCGGGACATGCCCGAGGAGCCGAGCTTCTGGGACAAGGCGGGCGACGCGCTCAGCGACACCGCCAAGTCCACGGTCGGTGTCGACGACGAGGACACCCGCACCGCCGTCACGGACGAGAAGAAGGCCCAGGCGGTGGCCGTCATGCAGACGCTGGCTGCCAAGTACCGAACGGCGACGGCCAACCTGAAGCCGCCGCCGCGCGGACAGGAAGACATCGAGGACCTTCCGGCGCCGGATTCATCCGCGGCGTCTGCGATCAGCGGAATGCTGGTCGGCGGCGGCCTGGGGCTTGCAGGCAGCACCGGCTCCGGCACGGGATCGGGCAGTTCGGCCCCGCGCCGCTCCTCCTCGACGGCTTCGCCGCAGTCGCCCAAGACCTCCACTGCCCGCATCACCGACAGTGGCATCAGCGGTGGCACGGCCAACCCCACGCCCAAGCCCAAGACTCCGACCCCGGTCGGACCCGGCACCGGCATTGACGGCGCGACCGTGGTCAACCGGCCGCCCGCCACGAGCGGCCCCGGCAGTGGTTCCGGCCACGTCGGTCCGGGCGGCACCGGCGGCGGCGGTCAGCACGGGGGCGGCGGCGTCATCGACACCGGCCTCGGTGGTGGCGGCGGACGCGGGGGCACGGGCGGCGGTGGCTCGGGTCTGGGACGCGGTGGTGCCGGCGGATCCGGCAGCGGCCTTGGACGGGGCGGTAACGCCTTCGGTTCAAGCGGCATGGGCGGCGGCAGTGGCTCCGGCTCCGGCGGCCGGTCGGCCGGCAGCGGAGCGGGCGGCAGCCTCGCCAAGCGTGGTGGCGGCGTGGTCGGTGAGGCCGCCACGGGCGGCGCCGGACGCGGCTCGTTCACCGAGGGCGGTTCCGGTCTGGGGCGTAACCGTCCCGGGCAGGGTGCGGCCGGCGCGGGCGGCCAGGGCCACGGCATGCCGGGGTCGCAGACCGGCAAGAAGAAGGACAAGAAGGACGACAAGCGGCGCCCCGATTACCTCGTCGAGGACGAGGAGACCTGGGCGTCGGGGGAGCGCGCCAACCCCAACGTGGTGGAATGATCCCCAGCGCACCGAGGTGCGCCCACAGCTGATCGGGCGTCTCGTCACCACAGTGGTGACGAGACGCCCACCTGACGGATGAGGTGACGACGGCTTGACGACCAACCGACCGATGCGGGGTATGGCCGTACTCGCTGCGGGCGCCCTCGTGTGGGGGATCAGCGCCGCACCGGCGAGCGCGGACAGCATCCGCGAAGGCCAGTGGGCCCTACGCAACTACCACGTCACGACCGATGTCTGGCCCATCAGCCAGGGGGACGGCGTCACCGTGGCCGTCATCGACACTGGTGTCGCCGACCACCAAGACCTTGCTGGTCAGGTCCTACCGGGAGCCGACTTCTCGGGCGAGGGTGTCGACTACAAGACTGACAAGGTGGGCCACGGAACGGGTATGGCCAGCCTGATCGCTGGGCGGGGCCACGGAGACCAGGCAGGGATCATTGGTCTCGCGCCCAAGGCCAAGATCCTTCCCATTCGCATCGGAACGTTTGATGTCGACAGTGGAACCGCCGGCAGCGGAGACTTTGCCAAGTCCCTCCGGTATGCCGTCGACAACGGCGCCAAGGTCGTCAATATGTCCTTCGTCGGTAGCGGAAGCTCCGACCTAGAGATGCGGGAAGCCGTCAACTACGCCGCACAGAAGGACGTTGTGATGGTAGGCGCCGCCGGAAACTTCGGCGCCGACCGTCCGGTGATCTATCCGGCGGCCTTCCCTGGCGTGGTGGCAGTTACGGCTGTCGATCAGCAGGGCAACATCTGGTCCAAGGCGAACAACGGTCCAGAGGTCACCCTGGCCGCGCCCGGAATAGACATTTACAGTGCGACCGCCAAGTCGTCCTCCAGCTACGGCAAGGGCAATGGCACTTCGGGTGCGGCCGCCTATGTCTCCGCCATCGCCGCGCTCGTCCGGGCCAAGTACCCGGACCTCTCGGCCGGGCAGGTCATCAACCGGATGATCAAGTCGGCGGTTGCTCCGCCGGACAAGTCGCCCGTCCCGAACAACAAGTACGGCTACGGCATCGCCTCGGCCAAGGGCGCGCTCGCGCCGAACCCGGCGGTCGACAACGGGCCGAAGGAGAATCCGCTCCTCACCCGGACCGAGTCGCAGGCCGACCCGACGGACAAGCCGTCCTCCGCAGCGTCGAAGCCGGCGCCGGGCAGTACCGCGCCCGACAGCAGCGCCGCCGCGAAGGACGACAGCGGGATCCCGGTGTACGTGCTGGCCATCGTCGGCGTGCTGGCGCTGGTGGTGATCGGCGGTGTGATCGTGCTCGTCAGGCGCTCGCGCGGCAATGGCAACGGCAGCGGTGGTGGCGGCAATGGTGGTGGCGGTGGCGGCTTCGTCCCGCCGGGCCCGCCGCCGTACGGTCCGGGTGCGCAGCAGTTCCCGCCGCAGCAGCAGGCGCCGCACGCCGGCCAGGGGCAGCCGCAGCAGTCCTCGTACGCGGGCGAGGGCCAGGGGCAGCCGCAGGCGTACGGCACTTCGCAGCCGTACCAGCAGTACCCGCCGCAGCAGCCTCCGGCGGGTGGCACGCCCTACCGCTGACACGCCTACGAACGGCGGAAGGTTCGCAGACCGGGACGGCCCTTCGGGTACTGGTGGACTACTTGTCCCCACGTGATCCGAAGGGCCGTCACATGTTCAAGAAGATCTGCGCCGTCCTCGCGCTCTCCGCTGCCGCCACCGTCTTCGCCGCCCCGTCTCCGGCATTCGCGGACGGCCCCAAGACGCCCGAGGAGGCGGCGGTCTGCGAGGCGACGCTGTCCTCGGTCTTCCCCGGCCTGGGCCAGGCCACGATCGACGCGATCTGTGCGGTCCAGACCGACGACACCAGCCGCTGAACCGACTGACTCACCGGGACCGTTCCGTTCTCAGCCGCCGGCGGCTGCCGTCGCTTCCCGGGTACTAGGCTCGGCGACGTGGACTGCTACACCTGTGCGCGCACCGGCGACCCGGCCGATCTGCCCCCGCGCGAGCTGATCGGCGGGGACGACCACTGGCGGGTCGCCCATGCGTTCGGCACCGCCCTGCCGGGCTGGCTCGTCCTGATACCTCGACGGCACGTCACCTCGATCGCCGAGCTGACCGACGAGGAGGCCGCCGGCCTCGGCCGCTGGCAGGTCCGGGTGTCCCGGGCGCTCGGCGAGGTGACGGGCTGTGCGAAGACGTACGTGGCGCAGTTCGCCGAGGCGGAGGGCTTCGCGCACGTGCACTTCCACATCGTGCCGCGCAGCTCCGACCACCCCGAGGAGCTGCGCGGGCCGCGGGTGTTCGGCCTGCTCGACAAGGGCGCAGGCACCCCGGTGATGCCGGAGGAGATGGACCGCCTGGCGCTCCTCCTCCGGGCCGCCCTCGCCGACCGCTGAGGTCTCCGCAGCGGTCGCCTCCGGCCGCCGCGCGGTGGCCGGAGGTCAGAGCTTGAGGTACATGACCAGCAGGTCGACGTAGCCGAGTTCGGCGTGCCGGAAGCCCTCGGGCACGGTGCCGATGACCTCGAAGCCCAGCGACTTCCACAGGGCCACGGCCCGGCTGTTGGTGGCGACGACCGCGTTGTACTGGATGGCGCGGTAGCCGTCGGCGCGGGCCTGGGCGATCACGTGCTCGCCGAGGGCCCGACCCACGCCGCGCCGCGAGTGGCGCGGGTCGACCATGAAGCCGGCGTTGGCGATGTGCGAGCCGGGACCGCCCTGGTTGGGGTGGGTCTCGGCGGTGCCGAGGACGGTGCCGTCCGCGTCCACGGCGACGACCGTGCGGCCGGGCGGCCGGTGGAGCCACATGTCGCGGGCGTCGGACTCGGCGATGTCCCGGGGCCAGGTGTAGGTGTCGCCAGCGGCCACGATGTCCCGCAGGAACGGCCAGATGGCGGGCCAGTCGGCTGCGGTCGCGGCACGAATGGCGAGGCCCGGCAGGGCGCTCCGCTCGGCCTGCGCCGTGCCACCGGATTCGATCATCAAAGCTCCTTCGACAGCCATACCTCGGCGTACGGGTCGTCGCCGTAGGGATCGGTCGGGTGGTACCCCAGGCTCGCGTAGAGCGCGATCGCCTCGGTGAGGTCGCGGCGGGTGTTGAGCAGCATCCGTGTCAACCCGCGCGCCCGCGCGGCGTCCTCCGCGGCACCGACCAGCCGCCGCCCGGCACCGCCGCGGCGGGCCGAGCGCGTGACGAACACCCGGGTCAGCTCGCCGGTGTCCGCCGAGAGCCAGCGGACTCCCGCGCAGGCCACCGGCGAACCCCCGGCTCTGGCGAGCAGGAAGACGCCGCGGCCGTCGCCCAGATCGGAGCCCTCTCCGGCCTCGTGGGCGATCTCAGCGGTCTCGGCCGGCCTCCCGTAGTACCGGCTGATCAGCTCGTCCAGGTACGCGTGCAGCACCGAGCGCGCGTCGGGATCGTCGAGCGGTGCGGGCGCGATGGACCAGGTGTCGGGGGCAGGCACGTTCACCTCGCCATTCTGGGCGGACGCCCTCGGTCGAGTGCAACGCATTTTCGCCGCCCGGACCGGAGCCGCTGCCCCGCCGCGACAGGCTCCGGTGCCCGCGGGGCACGCGCCCTTTCACTCGAACGAGGGGCGGGAGCGAGGGTTATCCACAGGCAGCGGGACAGGTTCGGCCGGCGCGCTCGGACCGTGCTGCCATGGGGGCCATGAACGCACACCGTGTACGGCCGTACCCCTCCTCGTCCCTCGGCGCGGGGCACCGCGCTGCTGCCGGGTTCGGCGCACGCTCCGGCGCCGCGCCCTCGACCACCCGCGGACGGGCGGGGCCGAGCGCCCCCGACCGGCCACCACCGGGCCGGCCTCGACACGTCGTCAGAACGGCTGCGGAGACCGGCGCGACCGACCCTCGTGTTCCTCGCCGGCATCCGCACCGGCACCCGCACCGGCACGGTCTGCGCCTACGCCCAGACGCTGACCTGCTCGCGGTGGTGGGCCGGCCGGGTCACCTCGTCCACGACGGCAAGGGCGAGGTCGGCGTGCGAGATCCAGCCGCCGCCCTCGGGCAGGACGGGGCCTCCGATCCGGTAGCGGCCGGTCCGGGCGCCGTCGTGCCCGAGCTCCATCGGCGGGGTGACCACCACCCAGTCGAGCGTCGACGGGGCCTCGGAGAGGACCTCCAGAGCGGCGCTGTGTCCGAGCGAGAAGGCCCGGTACTCGGCCGGGAACCCGGTCCCGTCGTGCACCGGCACACCGGGCGCGGTCGCCAGTGTGGTGGCCACCCCGACGGAGACCAGCCGGCCGACGCCGGCCAGGCCGAGACCGGCCACCAGCCCGGTCGTGGTGGCGCGGTAGAAGTCGACGGACGGCACATCGGCCCGGTACAGCGACCCGACGGCCGCATCGTGCCCGGCTGCGACGGCGGCGACGGCCTCCCTGTCCGCGGCGTCGCATGCGGCCAGTGCGACTCCGGGGCCGGCCAGGTCGGCGTGCCGTCCCGGCGAGCGGACGGCGGCGGTCACCTCGATGCCCCGCGCAACGGCCTCCGCCACCACGGCCCGCCCTACCCGACCACCGGCTCCGAACACCACGACACGCACCACGACCACCCCTGTCCGAGTCCGCGGCCGACGCGGTCGCCGGCCCCGGCGGTGACGGTAGGACAGGTGGTACCGGTTACTTCAACGGAACCGGCGCCGCCCTCAGTACGGTCGGAGCATGACCTCCGGCCACTCCTCGGTTTCCACTGCGTCCTCGCCGTCCTCGGTCGCGCCTGGTGCGCCTGGTGCGCCTGGTGCGCCACCCGCGCCGCCAGCGCCGGGCTCGTCGGACGGACGGTCTCCGGTGCTTCCCCCGCTCTCGGCGGACTTCTTCGGCGACTGCGGCGACGGCGATGCGCGTCCGCCGATCCGCGGCACCGAGAAATGGGGCTGGAAGATCATGCGCTGCCTGGAGGCAGGGCCGCGCCGGTTCTCCGAGCTGAAGGTGCCCCTGGTCGGGATCACCCCCAAGGTGCTGGCCGAGTCGCTGCGCGCCCTGGAGCGCGACGGAGTGGTGGCCCGTACCGCCTACGCGGAGCACCCGCCCCGGGTGGAGTACGCCCTCACACCGCTCGGCCGGTCCCTCTTCGGGCCGATCGACGCCGCCTGCGCCTGGACGCGCGAGCACCTGCACGAGATCCGTGCGGCCCGTGCGGCGTACGGCGCGGCGGATGGCAGCATCTTGGCGCCCACTGGCGTTCCCGCCTCTGGTGGGGCGGGAACGGCGGGCGGCATCCTGGGTGCATGATCACTCCTGACACCAAGGACTGGACCTGGGTCCTCGAGCGTTCCTGTGACGACTGCGGGCTGGACACCCCGGCCGTGGTCCGCGAGGACGTTCCGGGCATGGTGCGCGCCAACGCCGCCGAGTGGCAGCGGCTGCTCGCCGCGGACCCGGCCGGGCTGCGGCGCCGCCCGCAGCCCGACGTCTGGTCCACGCTGGAGTACGCCTGCCACGTCCGGGACGTCTTCCGGCTCTTCGAGCGCCGGCTCGACCTGATGCTCACCCAGGACGCCCCGGCCTTCGCCAACTGGGACCAGGACGAGACCGCAATCGCCGAGCGCTACGCCGAGCAGGACCCGGCCACCGTGAGCGTCGACCTGGCCGCCGCGGCCGAACAGTTGGCGCAGTCCTTCGCCCAGGTGTCGGGCGAGCAGTGGCAGCGAACCGGGCTCCGGAGCGACGGCGCCCGCTTCACGGTGGAGACGTTCGCGCAGTACCTGATCCACGACCCGGTGCACCACCTGTACGACGTCACGGGTATCCGCCTCTGACTCACCCGACCACCTGTGGCCGGCCTCGACCACAGTCGGACCGCGGCCTGGCCGGCCCGGTCTGGCCAGCCCGGTCCGGCCGCCTCAGCCCAGCTTCCAGCCGGGTTCGGCGGGCCAGGCGGGCAGTCCGTGCGGGACGGCCTCGGCGAGCACCTCGACCGGGCCCTCACCGTCGCGGACGGCGAGGACGAACCGGTGCGCACCTTCGATCCGCCGTGGTTCGAAGGCGATGTGGACGAAGGGCGCCGTGGGGGAGGAGGACGCGGCCAGTCGCGCCAACTCCGCCTCGACCCGCGCCCATTCCTCCGCCGGGACGTACTGGCGCATGATCGAGTGCCAGACCACGGTGAGTGCCCCCTCCGCGACCTCCGCGCCGGCCAGGAACTCACCGGCGCCCATCGCCTCGACCCGGGTGGGCACCTCTGCCGCCAGCCGGAGCGCGCCCTCCAGGCGGGCCGTCCGGGCCGGCTGGTCCGCCCATACATAGGCGCGCAGCGCGAGCGAGCCGTCCGCCGACCGGGGGTCGATCGGCGTGAGGTCGCAGCCCCGGCGTTCGACGAAGGTGAGCGGCTCGGCCCGGGCGGGCAGCCAGACGGGCGGCGCGTCGCGCCAGGCGTCCGGCAGCTGCACCGGCGAGTCGGCGGGTCCGCAGGAGTATCCGGGGGAGGAGCAGTGGAAGAGGTCAGCCAGCTGGTTGAGGCCGGCGCTGGAGCCCAGCTCGAGCAGCCGGACCGGCATGCGGCGCTCGCCCAGGGTGTGCAGCAGACCCGCGATCAGGAGGTTGGACCGGCCGACCTCGTTGGTCTGCGGCGGCCGGGTGAGCCAGTCCCGCACCCACGGCAGGTTCTCCGCCACGACCTGCCGGAATGCCGGCCAGGCGGCGTCCGGCCGCGCGGGATCGGTGCTGCCACCGGCGCTCGGGTAGTGCACGGCGAGGGCCGGTGCCCGGCCGGTGAGGACCAGGGCGTGGACCCCGCCCATCAGGCGCAGCGCGACGGCCTGCGGCCCGGCCACGTCCTCGTGGCCGGCGGCGGCGGCCGCGCAGGGCCCGCCGTCGCGGATGTCGGTCGCGGCGTGCCGCAGCAGGGCGGCGTACAGCGGGGAGCCGAGTTCGGCGCAGGCGGTGGCCTGCCGTTCGAACACGGCTACGGTGTGCTCGATGGACACGTGGGTTCTCCGTCCGGTCGACTGGAGATCATCATTCGCCCGGACCGCACCGCCCGGCAGTAGGTCCACCGGTGATTCGGATCACCGGGGTCGCGCAGCGCCGGCGGTCACCACTCCTGGGGCATCCGGCGCAGCGCGTGGCGGAGCTGCCCGGCGACGCTGGCGGTCTCCGCGCCCACCACGTCGGCGATCTCCGGCGCTGCCAGGCCCACCACGTAGTGCAGGATGGCCAGATCCTCGTCGGCCGGCGCGGGACGGTGCTCGGCGAGCGGCTCGCTGTTCGGGCGCTCGCACTCGGCGACCGTGCTCCGCAGGATCTGCCAGGCGATCGCGGTCGGATTGGAGCTGCCCAGGACCTCGGGCCACACCTGGGCGAGCGTGCGGAACGCCTGGTCGACCACCCGGCCGGCGGTACCGGGCTCGTGGAACCAGACCCGCGCAAAACTCAGATAACGAGGGCGGTGCAGTTCGCAGAACGCCGTGAATTCCAGAGGCATGGCGGCCAGACCGGTGTCGGCTGCGGGGCTGATCGATGCTACGGCAGGGACATGACGATCAGTCACATCAGCCTCTCGATCTGGTTGCGTCGGAAGGGTAGCCCGGTGCTCACTCTAGGCCCTCGCGCGGCTGCTTTGGGTGACAAGTCCCGTCGAGATGTGGGGAACGGGCCTGGCCGTCCGGCGATGTGACGGTCAATCAGTCAGCCGCTCGGGGTGTCCGGCAGGTGCGAGGGTATCGCACCTGGTCAGGGAGGGTAGGACGGTAGTGGCTGCAGCGGGGTTGATGTGCGACCGTGGGGCGCATGACGGATCTGGCGCATCCATCCGATCACCCGCACACTTCGCGGGACGCGCGCTCCCGCGACACGCACGGGAGCGGAACGGCCCCCGAAGGCCACACGCACGATCACGGCCACGACCCAGGCCACCCCCACGAGCACCACCGCCACCCCGAACACCACCAGGACGATCACCGGCACGACGAGCATCACCACAGTCACGACCACGACGGCCGGCACCACCACACCCACGGCCACACCCACGGCCACACCCACGGCCACACGCGAGGCCGTCCCCACGGCCGGGACGGCGTGCTCGCCCGGCTCGGCCATCTGCTGCGTCCGCACTCCCACCACGCCTCCGACAAGGTCGACGAGGCGATGGAGACCTCGGCCGACGGACTGCGGACCCTGTGGATCTCTCTCCTCGTCCTCGTCGCCACCGCCGCCCTGCAGGCGGGCGTGGTGATGCTCTCGGACTCGGTCGCACTCCTCGGTGACACCGTGCACAACGTCGCGGACGCGCTGACCGCCGTTCCGCTCGGTCTCGCCTTCCTCCTCGGCCGCCGTGCCGCGAACCGCAGCTACACCTATGGCTACGGACGGGCCGAGGACCTCGCAGGCGTGGCCGTGGTGGCCACCGTCGCGGCGTCCGCCGTACTGGCCGCCGTGACCGCCGTCGACCGGCTGCTCCACCCACAACCGGTCAGCCATGTCTGGGCGGTGGCGGTTGCGGCGGTGGTGGGCTGCCTGGGCAACGAGTGGGTGGCACGTTACCGCATCCGCACCGGCCGCCGGATCGGTTCGGCCGCGCTGGTCGCGGACGGCATCCACGCACGCGCCGACGGCCTCACCTCGCTGGCCGTCCTGCTCGGCGCGGGCGGCTCCGCACTGGGCTGGCGGGCTGCGGATCCGCTGGTCGGGTTGGTGATCACCGCCGCGATACTGGCGGTACTGCGCAGCTCCGTCCGGGAGGTCGGCCGCCGGTTGATGGACGGCGTCGAGCCCGCGCTGGTGGACGCCGCCGAGCGCGGGTTGCGGGACGTGGAGGGCGTGCGCGCGGTCGGCGCGCTGCGGATGCGCTGGGTGGGCCACGCCCTCCGGGCGGAGGCGGACGTGGCCGTCGACGGGACGCTCACCGTGGCCGAGGGCCACCGGGTCGCGGAGGCCGCCGAACGAGCACTGAAGCGGGCCGTGCCCCGGCTCGTCGCCGTCACCGTGCACATCGACACCGTCGAGCCCGAGACGGCGACGGCCGACCCGGAGCTACGGGCCGCCCTGCCCTGATCCTGCCCACCCTGACACCCGCGCGCCCTGACACCCGCCCGGCGGGCGCCCGCCGTGGCCTCCGCCGCGGCGGGCGGAGGCCGAAAAAAATCCCTGATCGTGTATCAGGGTGGCGTCCGGGCAAGGTCCGGGCTCTCACCGATGTCGGCCGAAATTTTCGCGCGGCAGGCTGGCCGACATGGAAATCGACGCCACCACCATGCCGCGCACCGACCACCGATGCCCCTCGGACCCCGTCGGGACGGTTGCCGTCGGGACGGGCCGTGCGGGCCGCGGCCGGACCCGCCGCGCCGGGCTCGCAGCCGTCGCCGCCCTCGCGGCCACCGGGCTCGCCCTGGCCGTCCCTGCCGCGGCCCACGCCGCCGACGCCGCACCTTCCGGTCCGTCCGGCGCTGCCACGGCCACCGTCAGGGCCAGCGCCGCCTCCGCGGCCCGGACCCCGGAGGCGGAACTGGCCGCGCTGGAGGCCGGCTACGCCGACTGCCCCGAACTCCCGCAGGGCGTCGACCCGGCCCGCTGGCGGTGCGAGGTGCACCTGGCCACCCCGCGGCTGCGCCTCGGCGCCGCCGACCTGCCCGTCCTGCACCCGATCCTGATGGTGCACGCCGAGGGCCCGTTGGCGGACGGCACGCCCGGGCAGGTCTGGGGCGGCTGGCACAGCGGCGGCCCGACCGCGGTGCCGGGCGGCTTGACCGGCACCCCGGCGGGCGACCGCAGCCCACTGCTGGGTCTGGCCGTGGAGGCCGAGTACGGCGGTGCCTCCGACTTCTACACCGGCACCATGGACATGCGCTTCCGGCTGTCCGGGCCGCTGCTGCCGCACGGCTGCACGGTCGGCCGGAGCACCCCGGTGTCGATGCACTTCCAGCGGGCGGGTTCCTCGGAGTGGGTCTCGCGGAACCCGCCGCTGATCCACTTCTCGGCGTACGACGACACGTTCGCCGTCCCCGCGCCGGAGGGCTGCGGCCCGCTCACCGGGCTGCTGTCCCGTCGGCTCGGCCTTCCGGTGGCGGGCGGCAACCTGCTGTCCTACGACGCGAGTTACACCTTCAGGACGTACGACCGGCTGCACTGACGCCGGCCCCGGCGGTCCGCCGGCCGTGGCCGCCGCCGACCCGCTGCCCCGCGGCCGCCGGGACACCGGACCGCTCGCGGGCCGCCGACCCAACGCCGACCGCTCCCACGCCGACCGCTCCAACAACGGCCGCCCCGGCACCGACCGCCCCGGCGCCGGCCGGCGCCGCACCGGCCGGGCCCGGGACGGTGGCCTGTGCGGCCGCCGCGGAGGCAGCCGCCACGGAGGCGGCCGTGCCCGTGGCGCCCGCGGTGTTCGCCGCCAGTGCGGCCGCACCGGCCGCGGCCGCCGCTGCCGCCGCCGCGGCGACCGGGGCGGCGGCCTCGCGGCACGCCTGCTCCGGGATGGGCACCGCGCCCGCGGGAGCCGCCGGGACACCGTCGGGACGGGCCGCCGAGCCGTCGCCGCCCGCCGCCGGGGTCCGTCCGGTGGCCGGCTCGGTGGCCGATCCGGCGGCGCGGGTGCGGCCGAGTTCCTCGAAGGCCTCCCGGGCGGCCAGGTAGGCCTGGACGGCGGCGATGCCGTAGACCGGCTGGATCAGCTGGTGACCCTTGAAGAACGGTCGGGCGGGGGCGAACCCGGCGGCCATCACCAGGTCGCGGATCTCCGTTATCTCGGCTTCCGTGCGGGCGGTGAAGCGGACCTCCCACCCCTTCTTGTACGTGTGGCCGTCCGCGCTGCTGCGGCGGGCGAGGTCGGGCCGGCGGACGTAGCCGGGTAGACGGCCGAGGCGCAGTTGGGCGGCGCGCAGGCCGGGGATCTCGTCACGTGGCATGAGCCGATGGTAGGCAATCGGGCGGGTGCCGGTGGTCGGCGGGTGGTGCTTCACCGTATGGCCTTGGTCACGCTCGGTCAGTAAGCGCTGATCACCGGGGTGCACTCATTCCATGATCGTTGATGTACCGATTCGATGAAAAACGGATCGTCATGCCCCAAGTCCCACCTAATCCGGCATTCGAGTGAACGTCCTATACGTCGAACGGGTGAGGGTATGGGGACTTTAGGACGGAGCCGTCCCGTTTTCGCGACGGTTAGGTAACGGGTCGTCAAGTCAGGCGTGCGATTGCGGCGGCGTTGGGGAGGGTGTTCGCATGAGCTACCGGATTCCCTCCCAGCCGCTCTCGCTCGAAGAGCTGGCGCGGCGTCAGCAGAACGTGGTCACGGCGAGCCAGCTGCGGGCGCGCGGTGTGCCCTCCCGGGTGGTCACCGAGCACTGCCGCCGCGGCGGTCCGTGGCAGCGGCTGCTGCCGCGGGTCTACCTCCTCCAGGACGGCGACCCGACGCCGGAGCAGCGGATGTGGGCGGCCCTGCTCTACGCGGCGCAGAACGGTCGGGACGAGAGCGGCCGCGAGGGCGCCGTGATCACCGGCGCGGCGGCGCTCGCCCTGTACGGCTTCGCCTCGGTGCCCCGGTTGCCTGCGGTCACCGGCGTGGAGGTGCTGGTGCCGCGGCAGCGGCGGCTGAAGGACGCGGGCGCGGTCCGCATCCTGCGCACCGGGCGGGCGCTGGTGGCGCGGTCGGTGCACGGGCTCGCCTGCGCGCCGGTGGCGCGCGCGGTGGCCGACGCCGTGCGCGAGTGGACGGACACGGGGGCGTTCGACGACGGCGTGGTCCGCCCGGCGCTGCTGCGGGCCCTGCTCCGCGAGGCGGTGTCCCGCGCAGAGGGCGGCTGCACCCTGCGGGAGCTGGTGGAGGAGCTCGGCGAGGCCGGGCTGCTCGCCGAGCCGCGGGTCCGCGCCGCGCTGGACGAACTCCTCGCCGCGGAGCGGGAGTCGGTGCTCGGCCGGATCGGCGAGCTGGTGGACGAATGGCTGCTGCCCGTCCCGCTGGCCGGCCCCGAGCTGCGGATGCGCGGTGGCACCTACGTCGCGGTGCCGGACCTGTACTGGCCGGAGGCAGGCGTGGCGGTGGCCGTCGACTCCGAGCTGCGCTGCGTCAGCGAGGGCGAGGCGGCCTGGGTGCGCGGCGAGCAGCACCGGATGGAGTACCTGGGGGTGCGGGTGGTGTACGTCTCCGGTGCGCGGGTCGCCGCAGAGCCGGACGAGGTCGGCGGCGAGCTCCGCGAGGCCTTCCGGGCCGGCGGGGCGGACGTCGTCGAGCTGGTCGTCACGGACCGCTGACCGCCCCGGTCTGCCCGGCAGCCCCGGCCGCCGCGCGGCCCCGGTCAGTGCAGCACCGGAGTGCCGTTCAACTCGACACCGGCAGTGCGCAGTTCGCCAAGGGCGGCCTCGGTGGTGCCGGCCGCGACACCGGCCGTCAGGTCGAGCAGCACCCGGGTGGCGAAGCCCTCGCGGGCGGCGTCGAGCGCGGTGGCCTTCACGCAGTGGTCGGTGGCGATGCCGACCACGTCCACCTCGGTCACGCCCCGCTCGCGCAGCCAGGCGGCCAGCGTCCCGCCGTTCTCGTCGATGCCCTCGAAGCCGCTGTACGCGGCCGAGTGCGCGCCCTTGTCGAAGACCGCCTCGATCGCGCCCGAGGTGACCGAGGGCGCGAAGTTGGGGTGGAAGCCGACGCCCTCGGTGCCGGCCACGCAGTGCACGGGCCAGGAGGTGACGTAGTCCGGATCGTCGGAGAAGTGCGCCCCGGGGTCGATGTGGTGGTCGCGGGTGGCGACGATGTGCGCGTAGCCGGGGGCGGCGTCGGCGATCAGGTCGGTGATGGCGGCGGCCACTTCGGCGCCGCCGCCGACGGCCAGACTGCCGCCCTCGCAGAAGTCGTTCTGCACGTCGACGACGATCAGGGCCCGGTGCATGGCTGGCTTCTCTCGCTGTGGGGCGGTCCGCGGTGGCGGCCGCCGTCGGGGGTCGGGCGGTAGGAGGCGGTACGAGGCGGTGCGGGCGGTACGGGTGGGACGTGCGGGCGGTGTGGCGGCCGTGGTGGTGCCGAGAAGACTGTAGGGAGTGGCGCGCACGGGCGGAAGGCCCGGCGGGTGCACCCGGCGGGTTCACCCGGCGGCGGTCGCGCCGCTCAGCAGCTCGGTCACGATCACGGGCTCGCCCTTCGACAGCTGGGTGGCCGACATCGGGAGCGTGGCGCGGGCGCGCCGGTGGCGCTCGCGCGCCGCCTCCAGCGGTTCGCGCCCCACGACCTCGCCGTCGCGCACCAGCGGCACGTGCAGCAGCTGCGGCTCCAGCGGGGCGGGCACCGGGCCGGTGCCGACGACCTCGGCCTCGGCGACGCCGTCCGCGTCGGTGCGCCGGGCGGCCCACTTGCGGCCGCCGGTGCTGGTCTTGCCGCCGGCCGAGCGCTTGGCGACCGGCACCAGCGGACCGCCGGGCACGCTCTCCCGGGCGACCAGCTTGTAGACCATCGCGCAGGTCGGGTGGCCGCTGCCGGTGACCAGGCTGGTGCCCACTCCGTAGCCGTCGACCGGTGCGGCAGCGAGCGCGGCGATGGCGTACTCGTCGAGGTCGGAGGTGACGATGATCCGGGTCTTGTGCGCGCCCAGGTCGTCGAGCTGGCGGCGCACCCGGTGGGCGAGCAGCGTCAGGTCGCCGGAGTCGATGCGGACCGCCCCGAGGTCCGGCCCGGCCACGTCGACGGCGGTGCGGACGGCCTCGGCCAGGTCGTAGGTGTCGATGAGCAGCGTGGTGCCGCGGCCCATCGAGTCGATCTGGGCGGTGAAGGCCTCCCGCTCGCTGTCGTGCAGCAGGGTGAAGGCGTGTGCGGCGGTGCCGGTGGTCGGGATGCCGTGGGTGAAGCCGGCCTCCAGGTCGGAGGTGGCGCTGAAGCCGGCGATGTAGGCGGCGCGGGCGGCGGAGACGGCGGCGGCCTCGTGGGCCCGGCGGGCGCCCATCTCGATCACCGGGCGGTCGCCGGCGGCGGCGGTCATCCGGGAGGCCGCGGCGGCGATCGCCGAGTCGTAGTTGAGGATCGAGAGGATCAGCGTCTCCAGGATCACCGCCTCGGCGAAGCTGCCCTCGACGGTCAGCAGCGGCGAGCCGGGGAAGTACACCTCGCCCTCCGGGTAGCCGTGGATGTCGCCGGTGAAGCGGTAGTCGGCGAGGAAGCGCAGGGTCGCGTCGTCGACCACCTTCTGGTCGGCCAGCCAGTCCAGTTGGGGGCCGGTGAACCGGAAGTGCTCCACGGCGTCGAGGACCCGGCCGGTGCCGGCGACCACGCCGTAGCGGCGGCCGTTCGGCAGGCGGCGGGTGAACACCTCGAAGACCGATCGGCGGTGTGCGGCACCGCTGCGCAGGGCGGCCTGCAGCATGGTCAGCTCGTAGCGGTCGGTGAGCAGCGCGGTGGAGCGGTGCGCGGTGATGGCGTCCATGGTGATGATGCTACTACCACTTAGCGTCAGAGTGACGATTTCTCTTGTGTGATGTTGACCCGGATTCGCTCCGAAGTCCCCCGGATGGAAGCATGAGGGCAGGGGGAGACGCGCCTTCACCCCGGTCAGCCGCAGAGGAGAGAGCCAGTCGTGAGTGTCGCGCCGGTCGAGATCGAGCGCCCGGAGGTCGAAAGTCTGCCGGCGGTGGAACCGGACACACCGTGGGTGACGATCGTCCACAACGACCCGGTGAATCTGATGAGCTACGTCCAGTACGTGTTCCAGGCCTACTTCGGCTACCCGAAGGACAAGGCCAGGGAGCTCATGATGGAGGTGCACACCAAGGGGCGTGCCGTCGTCTCCAGCGGCACCCGCGAGGAGATGGAGCGCGACGTGCAGGCGATGCACGGCTACGGGCTCTGGGCCACCCTCCAGCACGACTGACCGCCCGGGCGGGCATCGTGCGTCCGGCCGGCGGGGCCCTGGCCCCGGCGCGTACGGCGACACCGATCGACACCAAGACCGAAGACCAATGCGGACGGGGCTGATTCAGGACTCATGGCTGGCTTGTTCGAGAGCGCCGGCGAGGGCGCCGCGGCGATCGCGCTCGACGAGGTGGAGGCATCCATCCTCCGATCGCTGGAGGTGCAGATGCTGGAGCTGATCGGCCCCGGCCCGGGGGGCGTCTCCGAGGACCCGCTGGCCGCGCTCTTCGCCGACGGGCCGACCGAGGCGCCGGCCGACCCCGCGCTGGCCCGGCTCTTCCCCGACGCGTACGGCGAGCCGGGCGAGCCCGCCGACACGGAGACCCGGGCGATGGCGGGCGAGTTCCGCCGCTACACCGAGCTGGACCTGCGGGCCCGCAAGCGCGAGGACGCGCTGAGCGTGGTCCGCGCGCTGGACGGGCTCGGCGGCGACGGCGGCGTGCTGACCGTCCCGGCCGCGGACTGCCCGCGCTGGCTCGGCGCCCTCAACGACCTGCGCCTCACCCTCGGTTCCCGGCTGGACGTCACCGAGGACGACGAGGAGGGCCTGTACGGCCTGCCCGACAGCGACCCGCGCAAGCCGCTGGTGATGGCCTACCTCTGGCTGGGTGGCATGCAGGAGTCGCTGTTGGAGGCCATGGCCGGCTGACTCCCCGGCTGACTCCCCGGCGGTCCCCGGCCCTTCTCCGGCGGTTCCCCGACCGGCCCGGGCGTCCCGAGCCCCCGTGTCCATCATGTGGACACGGGGGCTCGGCATTTCGGTCATAGGTGTCGGAATCCGGACATGGCATGCTCAATTAACGCTCAGATGGACACCGGTATCCGGGCGTGGCGTGGTACGACTTCACCCTCCCCACGAACCCGAGGACGGTACGCCCATGGCCGATCAGCGCTACGACGAGGTGATCGACACCGAGCCGGACGAGGAGGGCTACGCCCGCGGGCTGGGCAGCCGCCAGATCCAGATGATCGCCATCGGCGGCGCGATCGGCACCGGCCTCTTCCTCGGAGCCGGCACGGCGATCTCCAAGGCCGGCCCCAGCCTGATCCTCAGTTATGCGGTGGCCGGCCTGGTGATCTTCGTCATCATGCGTGCGCTCGGCGAACTCCTCACCTACCGCCCGGTCTCCGGCAGCTTCTCGGAGTACGCCCGGGAGTTCCTCGGCCCGTTCGCCGGCTTCGTCACCGGCTGGACGTACTGGCTGTTCTGGGTGGTCACCGGCATGGCCGAGACCACCGCGGCCGCCGTCTACGTGCGGTACTGGGCTCCCGGTGTCCCGCAGTGGGCCAGTGCGCTGGCCTTCCTGGTGCTGCTCTACGGCGCCAACCTGATCTCGGTGAAGCTCTTCGGCGAGATCGAGTTCTGGTTCTCGATGGTCAAGGTCACCGCCATCCTCGGCATGATCCTGATCGGCGTCGGCGTGCTCACCCTCGGCTTCTCGGACGCCGGCGACACCGCCTCGGTCACCCACCTGTGGGCCGACGGCGGCTTCTTCCCCAAGGGCGTCGGCGCAACCGTGATGACCCTTCAGATCGTCATGTTCGCCTACCTCGGCGTCGAACTGGTCGGCGTCACCGCCGGCGAGAGCGAGGACCCGGCCCGCACCCTGCCGCGCGCCATCAACACCCTGCCCTGGCGGATCGCGCTGTTCTACATCGGCGCCCTGGTGATCATCCTCTCGCTCGTCCCGTGGCAGGAGTTCGCGCCCGGCGTCAGCCCGTTCGTCGCCGCCTTCGAGAAGGTCGGCATCCCGGCCGGCGCCTCCGTCATCAACTTCGTGGTGCTCACCGCCGCCCTCTCCTCCTGCAACTCCGGCATGTACTCCACCGGCCGGATGCTCCGCGACCTCGCGCTGCGCGGCCAGGCCCCCGGCCGGCTCACCACGCTCAACTCCCGCCGCACCCCTGCCGCCGCGATCACCGTCTCCTGCCTGCTCATGGGCGTCGGCGTGGTGCTCAACTACCTCGCCCCGGCGAAGGCCTTCGAGTACGTGACCTCGGTCGCCACCGTCTGCGGCCTGTGGACCTGGGCGGTCATCCTGGTCGCCCAGATCCGCTACCGCCGCGCCTGGCAGGACGGCCGGCTGCCCGCCCCCACCTTCAAGGCCCCCGGCGGCAGCTGGCCGAGCCGGCTCGCGCTCGCCTTCCTCGTCCTGGTCGTCGTCCTGATCGGCTTCGACGAGGACGCCCGGATCTCGCTGTACGTCTTCCCGGTCTGGGCCGCCCTGCTGACCGCCGGCTACCTGGTGCTCGCCCGCATCCGCCCCGAGGCCGTGCAGGGGCAGGGCCGCGAGCATCTGGACGCGGGCGTCGGACGCTGACCGCGAGGCGTCCGCCGGGCTGCCCACGAGGCGTCCGCCGGGTGTCCGGCAGTCGAGACGTCGGTCGGTCCCGGGCCCTGGCCCGGGACCGGCGCTGGCTATCCTGGCCCGCATGCTGACCATCACCCGAGAACTGCGCGACCGCATCGTGGCCCACGCCCGCGCCGACCACCCGGACGAGGCCTGCGGCGTGGTCGCAGGGCCCGAGGGCAGCGGCCGTCCCGAGCGGTTCGTCCCGATGCTCAACGCGGCCCGCTCGCCCACCTTCTACGAGTTCGACTCCGGCGACCTGCTCAAGCTGTACCGCGAGATGGACGACCGCGACGAGGTGCCGGTGATCGTCTACCACTCGCACACCGCCACCGAGGCCTACCCCTCGCGCACCGACGTCAGCTACGCCTCCGAGCCCGAGGCGCACTACGTGCTGGTCTCCACCGCCGAGGGCAACGGCGAGGACGACCCCTACGAGTTCCGCTCGTTCCGCATCGTGGACGGTGTGATCACGGAGGAAGACGTGCAGGTCGTGGAGGAGTACCCCGCCTGACCGGCGGCTCCGGCGCCGAACCCGCCGACCGGCCGCGACCGGCCGGCGACGGGGTGCCGTCTCGGCATGGGAAACGAAACCATCCGGATCGCGAGACGTGGATGCCGTAGCGGGGGCGGGAATCTATACGATGAGCCCATGCGTTCCGTCGATGTGACCAACCAGGCCCCAGGCATCCGCCTCGTGGCGCGCCTGCACGTCGACCTGTGCCGGCTCGCCAGCGCGATCTGTCCCGGTACCGCCGACGCCCACTGACTCGGCACCGCCAGCCCGCCCCGGCCGCCCCGGGGCCCACCCCTGCCGCGCCGCGTGCGGCGGCCCACCCGACCCACTCCACAGGAGCGCAGCCATGGCCATCGAGGTCCGCATCCCGACCATCCTCCGCCCGTACACCGACGGCGCCAAGGCCGTCGAAGGCACCGGCAACAACCTCGGCGAGCTGTTCCAGGACCTCGACAGCCGCCACCCCGGCATCGCCGAGCGCCTCCTCGACGCCGGCGAGCTGCGCCGCTTCGTGAACGTCTACCTGAACGACGAGGACGTCCGCTTCCTCGAGGGCATCAGCACCGCCGTCGCCGACGGCGACAGCGTCACCATCCTCCCCGCCGTCGCCGGCGGCATGAAGTAATGCGCTACGACAGCCCCCTGGAGGCCGTCGGCAACACCCCGCTGGTACGGCTGCCGCGCATGTCGGCAGCCGTGCCCGGCAACGCCGACGGCCTGGTGAGCCTGTGGGCCAAGCTGGAGGACCGCAACCCCACCGGCTCGATCAAGGACCGTCCGGCCCTGCACATGATCGAGCGCGCCGAGGCCGACGGCAGGCTCACCCCGGGCTGCACCATCCTCGAGCCCACCAGCGGCAACACCGGCATCTCCCTCGCCATGGCGGCCAAGCTCAAGGGCTACCGCATGGTGTGCGTCATGCCGGAGAACACCAGCGAGGAGCGGCGCGAGCTGCTCCGCATGTGGGGCGCCGAGATCATCCCCTCGCCGGCCGCCGGCGGCTCCAACACCGCCGTGCGGATCGCCAAGGAGATCGCCGCCGAGCACCCCGACTGGGTCATGCTCTACCAGTACGGCAACCCCGACAACGCCGGCGCGCACTACGCCGGCACCGGCCCCGAGATCCTCGCCGACCTGCCGACCGTCACCCACTTCGTGGCCGGCCTCGGCACCACCGGCACCCTGATGGGCGTCGGCCGCTACCTGCGCGAGAAGGTCCCCGGCGTGCAGATCGTCGCCGCCGAGCCCCGCTACGACGACCTCGTCTACGGCCTGCGCAACCTCGACGAGGGCTTCGTCCCCGAGCTCTACGACGCCAAGGTGCTCACCACCCGGTTCAGCGTCGGCTCCGCGGACGCCGTCCGGCGCACCCGCGAGCTGCTCCAGCACGAGGGCATCTTCGCCGGCGTCTCCACCGGCGCCATCCTGCACGCCGCGATCGGCGTCGCCCGCAAGGCCGCCAAGGCCGGCGAACGGGCCGACGTGGTGTTCGTCGTCGCCGACGGCGGCTGGAAGTACCTGTCCACCGGCATCTACACCGCCGAGTCGACCGAGGCCGCGGTCGAGGCGCTGCAGGGCCAGCTCTGGGCCTGACACCCCGAGGGGGGGGGGCCCCCCCCCCGGGGGGGCCCCCCCCCCGGCCCCCCCCCCCGCCCCCCCCGCCCCCCCCCCCCCCCCCCCCCCCCCCCCCCCCCCCCCC
>NZ_JBFBJZ010000028.1:0-112932 GCF_040686255.1 Kitasatospora sp. NPDC085879
GGCCGGGACGGCTCGGCCGGGGCCGAGCCGTCCCGGCCGTCGGTCACCGGCGGCGCGGCAGGCGGAAGGAGTTGAAGAAGTCCTTGCCGGGGGTGCCGACGCCGGTGGCCGTGTCGTAGCCCTTGGCGGCCGACAGGCCGTAGTCGGCCGCGATCTTGTACAGGCGGACCTTCAGCGCGCCGCCGACGAGGCCGAGGTCGACGACGTTGCCGAACTTGTTGTGCACGGCGGAGTCGTTGACGTCGTGGAAGGCGCCGCTGCCGGCCCGGTCGTAGATGGCCGGGTTGGCGAAGCCGATGGCGCGGCCGCCGCGGGCCTGGACGGCGTCGGCGAGCATGGCCGCGTACTCCGGCGCGGAGACCGAGGTGCCGCCGTAGCCGCCTTCGCTGTAGGTGCCGCCGTCGGTGTAGCCGACCAGGGTGGAGGCGACCAGGTCACCGCTCATCGCGACGTCCGGGGTGGCGCGCAGCGGGGTCGGGGACGCGGTGCCGTCGGCCGCGGTCTTCGCGATCCGGTCCGGGACGACGCCCTGCTGGTACCACGGCTGGGCGAAGTCCTTGGAGACGCCGCCGCCACCGCCGAAGTAGAACTTCCCGGGGAAGGGGGTCCAGGACTTCTGGTCGTCGGAGAGCACCGACCGCTGGTCGCCCATCGACACCTCGCGGCCGTAGTGGCCGGCCTTGTCGTCGAGCTCCAGGGCCGTACCGCCGACCGAGGTGACCCACGGCGAGGCGGACGGCCAGTCGGCCTGCGCCTGGTTGGTGTCGGCCTGGCAGTTGACGCCGGTGGCCGCCGCGCCGGGCGAGCTGTCGCCGCAGTCGCCGGAGGAGAAGGTGAAGCCGATGCCGGTCACCGCGCCGAGCTGGAATATCTGGTTGTCGGCGGCGACGACCGCGGGGTCGATGTCCCCGCCGGTGCCGTGCATGATCTCGCCCCAGGAGTTGGAGACCACGTCGGCGAGGTGACCGTCGACCACCTTGGCCATGGCGTCGTAGAGGTCCTGGTCGTAGCAGGAGTTGCCGCCGACGTAGACCACCTGGGCGTCGGGGGCGAGGCCGTGCGCCATCTCGACGTCCAGCGCCTCCTCGCCGGCCCAGCCGGCCGGGCCACCGCACTCGTCCTGGTGGGTCCACTTGTCCGGGGTGACGAACTCGCGGTACTGCCCGGCCGCGAACGGCTTGTCGCCGTGCAGGGTGGAGAAGTGGTTGGCGTCCTGCTCCATCGTGGCGAGGCCGTAGGCGTCGATGATCGCGATCCGGGCGCCCTTGCCGGTCGCCTTCGCCTCGGTCACGCCGTAGGCCTTGCGCAGCTGGCTGGGGACGTAGGCGCAGGGGGCGAAGGGCTCGTTCTTCTCGTAGCCCTGCGGCGCGCCCTTGGCGGTCTTGGAGCCGTAGCCGTCCTCGGAGCAGGTGGCCACGGTCGGCAGGGTCGCCGGGGCCTTCTTGTCCGGGCCGGCCAGCCGGGCGTGGGCGCCGGCCTCGGCACGGGCCTCGGCCTCGCGCACCGAGACGGCGTGCGAGGTGTTCTTGTGCAGGGTGTCGCTGAGGCCGCTGACCGCCAGGACCGCGGCGGAGGCGGAGGCCGGGACGACGGCGTCCCGGGCGGCGGCGCGGTGCAGGCCGTCCTCGGTGCGGTAGGTACGGAAGCCGGTGCCGAAGGCCTTGGCGAGTGCACCGGTCGAGCCTGAGACCTGCACGTAGTGCGGCGTGGTCGCGTCCACGGTGAGGCCGGCGCCGGTCACCCAGTAGGTGACGGCCTTGACCTGGGCGGCGGAGGCGCCGAACCGGGCCTTGGCCCGGTCGTCGGCGAGGAACTGCCCGTAGGCCGGCGAGTTCGGGTCGGAGACGGCCTTGGCGAGGGCGGCGAGGCCGGCCTGGTCCTGGCCGGCCAGGTAGATCCGGGCGGAGGCCGGGGCGGAGTCGGGTACGGCTCCGGCGTCGGCCTGCGCGGTGGCCCACTCCGGGTGGGTGCCGGGCAGCGGCTTGGCGGTCTGCTCGCCGGTCGGCGTGGCAGCGCCGGCCGGGGCGGCCGCCCCGAGGGTTCCCAGGATCAGCGCGGCGGTGGCCGGTACGGCGATCCTTGAGATCCGGTTGCGTGCGATGGGCACGGGTGTCCCCCACTTCGGGAATTTGACGGAGCGCCGAAGAGGCGCTCGGCGAAGGCGCGGCAGAGCAGGCCGACGGTGGAAAACCTCGGCCTGACTTGGGAGTTAACTGCCGTTAGCTATCTATTCCGATGATCACTCGGATCTCAAGGGAGGGCGGGAAAGCTTTACCGGTGCATGACCACTCCCAGGGGCAAACCGGGGGCTGGCACCCGGACCGCTAAGGTCGCTGCTGTTCGGACCGATACGAACCGTCAGACGGACCTCCTCGTCGCGATGATGACGTGACGTCACCGTGATGAGGTCTCCGCCGGGCGAGCGATGCCACCACAGCGAGAGGCAGTCCCGTGCGCAGCCTGACCTACTACGTCGCCACCACCCTGGACGGGTTCATCGCCGGCCCGGAGGGCGGCGACCCGACCGGTCCCGACGGGTTCTTCACGGTGAGCCCCGACTACCTGGACCACATCGTGGCCCACTTCCCGGAGACCCTGCCGGGCGGCGCCCGGCAGGCCCTCGGGGTCACCGCGCCCGGCACCCGGTTCGACACGGTCCTGGAGGGGCGCCGCTCCTACCAGGTCGGGCTGGACGCGGGCGTGACCGACGCCTATCCGCACCTCCGGCACTACGTCTTCTCCCGCACCCTCACCACGAGCCCGGACCCGGCCGTCGAACTCGTCGCCGGCGACCCGGTCGCGAAGGTGCGGGAGCTGAAGGCTCTCGACGGTGGCGGCATATGGCTGGTCGGCGGCGCCGAGCTGGCCGGGGCGCTGTACGAGGAGATCGACGAGCTGATCCTCAAGATCAGCCCGGTCGCGATCGGCACCGGGATCCCGCTCTTCGCCGCGAAGACCGGAACGGACCCGCGCCGGTTCACCCTCACCGACCACACCGTGCTGCCCGGCGGCGTCGCCTTCGCGGCCTACCGGCGCGCCTGACCAGGCGGCTTCGCCCGGCCGACCGGCCGCACCTGCCGGGCGCGGCACCGATTCGCGTGTAGTGTCCGGGCCGACCCGCCGTACCGCCGACCCGCCGCGCCCGCCCGTACCGTCCACCCGCTGAACCGTCCGCCCGCCGTACCGTCCGGCCGCTGTGCCATTCGCGAGGACATCCGAAGCCGTGCCTGCTGACACCTTCCGTGCCGGGGAGCCGGCGGCCGCGGCCGCCCGGCCGGGATCGGGGTGCGCCCGATGAGCCCGGCGGTGGAGCTGGCGGCGCTCGCGCTGGACGAGGGCACCACCGAGTCGGTCGGCTTCCCGGCGCTCTTCCTGCTGGTGGCGCTCGGCTCGCTGGTGCCGGTGTTCCCGACCAGCATCCTGGTCAGCGCGACCGCGGCGGCCGCCGTGCACTCCACGGCGGTGCCGCGGGACGTGGCGCTGGTGGTGGTCTGCGCCGGCCTCGGCGCGTGGTGCGGGGACATCACGCTGTACCGGCTCGCCGGCCACGCGGGCGGACGGCTGGAGGAGCGCATCCGCCCGCGGTTCGACCACCCGCGGGTCCAGGACGCCGAACGGCGGCTGGACGAGCACGGCCGGGTCGTCCTCGTGCCGTCCCGGCTCGTCCCCGGCGGACGGATCTTCATGATCGCCGCCTGCCTGCTCTCCGGCTGGCCGTTCCGCCGCTTCGCCGTCGCAGAGGCGCCGGCCGCCCTGCTCTGGGCCGCCGCCTACACCCTGATCGGTGCCCTCGGCGGCGCACTCTTCGAGCAGACCTGGCTCGGCGTCCTCGCGGCCATCGGCCTGGTCCTGCTGGTCGGCGGCGCCGCCCTCCTCTGGCGCCGCCGACGCCGCGGCCGCACCCCGCCCGCGGGCTGACGCACCCCTCACCGCCCCCGCCGAACCGCCGGAGGCCGGCCCCGACACCTTCTCCGTGGCCCTGACATGGAGATCCTGGCCTCCAGGCCCGGCACGACTGTTACCTCCTGTCGATCGCACAACCTGAGGACGGCGTCACCGAGGCCCTTCCGGATCGTGAGCGATCCGATCCGCATCCACTCGGGATGGCTGTCGTGTCTCGTCACTGCCCTCGCAGGTCTGCATCGGCAGTGAGGAGGTCGGAAACGGGGTGCGGCAAAGGCAGCCCTCCTGGCACCATGTCTCCCGTGATCATGTGTCGAAAGGCCGATGCCGCGTAGGCGGCCACGCGCACTGCGCGCTGAACGACCGGTCTCCTGCGTCTGGGGGCCAACGCCGCCGCTCCGGCTTCACGGACTCTCCGTCGGGGCGAGCCTGGCTGTGCGGCGGGTGGAGTACCTGAGCGACAGCGTCTACATCCACCTGGGTGCCACTGACCGGGCATTGCGGCGATACCGCGAGTTCCTGCACCCGCCGGGCAGACGTCCGCTGTACCCGCAGGAGTCGCACTGCTCGTGCACCTGGTGCTCCTTCGACGACGTCAGGCACGCACGCGACGTGCTGGAGGAAGTCCAGGAGAGACTGCCGGCACAGGCACGTTCCGAGCTCGCCCGGCTCGTGAAGCCCCTGGATGCGGTGTTCTTGCGCCGCACCCTCCCTGACCCGTTCGCGCACCGGCGCCAGTGGCGCACGGAGTTCTGGTGGTACCGCCGCCTGGCTGACAGGTCGGAGTGGGGGTGAAGCGACCCGCGGTCGGCCCCACGCCGAGATGCCATGATCACGGGGTCGGGTCCGTCCTGGACAGCGCCCTTCACCGGACTGAGTCCGCGGGACTTCCGCAAACCGATGACGGTCCTGCGGCGTGAAGGTGCCGCGCAGTGCGGCCGCGCCGAACCCTGGAGTCTCGGGGCTCATGGCTGACGCCGAGCGGCTCGTCGTCAGACTGCCCAGGGCAGGCGCACCGCCTCGATCTCGCTGTCGTTCAGGAGCGCCTCGATGAGTGCCGGAGCTCCGGTGACCTTGGTGGCCCACAGGTCGTAGTCGGTGCACAGGACCCACGAACGGTCCTCGGCCCAGAGGTTGGACGGGCTGAAGTCGGCCTCCGGATTGTCGTACAGCATCGCGGTGTCGCCGAGGCGACCCGCCCGCACGTGGAGGTTGTCGAAGTCCGCGGCCGCGAGCATCAGCGGGTTGTAGTAGGCCAGGCACGGGGTATCCGGACCTGACGGACTGTGCTCGGCAAGGACGGCGGTCAGCCGGTTCCAGGTCTCGCGGTCCAGGCTCCCCTCGGTGGGCGGGACGATACCGAGCGGCCAGCTGCCTCCCTTCCTGGCCGAGGGAAAGCAGCGGTGGGACGGCAACAGCCCGTCGGGCACGACGGGATCACCGGTGCGCCGGGAGAGTTCCGCCCAACGGAGGCGCCGCCAGCCAGCGCCGGGGTGCTCTGCACGGCCCAGACCGCCGCCCGTGGCGATTCCCACTTCAAGGTCGATGCCCCGGAAGGTGTCGGGCCGGGCACTCCCTTCCGCCAGGCATGCCCGGCGGTGTTCGTGGTACGACACCACGGCCGGCCCCTGCTCGTGCTCGTACATGGCGTTGAGCACCCAGACGGCGTCCGGCATGGCGGGCGGCATGAACCCCGTCACACCGTCACCGCACAGCTCCAGCAACCAGTCGGTCGCGCCGGACGGTGCGAGCGGCCATCGGCCGGACAGCACGTTCGATTCCTCGGGCATGTCGACATGATCCCAGCCGAACCAGCGGACGCGTTCCCGACAAAACCGGTTGCCGCCCGGCGGGCCGACGTGGCAAGGTGTGGTCCGCGCTCCGCACGGGAGCGCCGCACTCACTCCAAGGGAATGAAGTCCATGGTCTCGGCGTCCCTCAGCGGCCGCCGTCGGTACTGAGCGTCTGCGTCCTGCGCAGCCCCTCCGGTACCACGCCCGTCTCACGGTGGCCCCACGCACGGTGCACTGCGCCGCATCGCCGTCGCCCTCTCCGGCGACGGTGCCGACCCCGGTCGGCCCGACATCCTGCGCGACCCGTCGCTCCGCCCTTCGGCGGCACGGGCCCGCGCCCACCCTTGTCATGACGTGAGGTCACCATCACCGTGGACACCCCTGTCCAGAGCTTTGCCGTCGCCAACCTCCGCCGCCGTCCCGTGGTCGTCGAGACCGGGGGCTTCGTGGCGGGCTTCGACCCCGACACCACCAGCCCGTTCATCAACTACGCCACCCCGCTGCCCGGCGCCGTGCCGACCGCCGCGGACGTGGCCGGCCTGGTCACGGCCTTCCGCGAGCGCGGACTCAAGCCGCGGCTTGAGTTCGCGCCCGACGCCGCACCCGCCGTGGAGGCGGCCCTGCGCGCGGCCGGTTTCACCGTGGAGGCCGAGCACCAGTACCTGGTCTGCACCCCGGCCACGCTGACCCCGCCCCGCCACGGCGACGCGCCGGGGCCGGTCGTGGAGGCGCCCACCGGTGACGCCGACTACGCGGCGGTCGACGCCGCCCTGTCCGAGGCGTTCTCCGGCGAGTTCGCCTCCTCTCCGGAGGGCACCGCCCGGCTGCGCCGGACCGACGAGCAGGGCGGCGCGGTCCGCTTCGTCCGCTCCCCCGACGGCGGCTGCGCCGGCGGGGCGGCCTGCTCGGCTCCGGCGGTGGGTACCGCGGAGCTGGCCGGGGTCGGCACCCGGCCCGAGTTCCGCGGCCGCGGCATCGCGGCGGCGGTCACCGCCGACCTGACCGCGACCCTCTTCGGGCGCGGCGCCGCGTCCGTCTGGCTGGAGTACTCCGGCGACGGTTCCCGCCGGGTCTACGAGCGGATCGGCTTCCGCCCGCAGGGCCGGCGCCTGTACATCGCGCTGGAGGACTGACCGAAGAACGGGTGCGGCCCGCCCCCTCGCCGGGGGCGGGCCGCACCCGTCAGGGCGTCAGGGCGTCAAGACGTCGGGGCGTCGGGGCGTCGGGCATCAGGGCGTCACGAGAAGCTCGCGACCGCATCCTCCTCGGTGTCGAACACCTCGAAGATGACGAGCAGCTTGGTGATCGACAGGAGGTCGTACAGCTTGCGCGGGAGCTCGGCGAGCTTCAGCTGTCCGCCCTGGTTGTTGACGGCGGTGTAGGCGGAGACCAGTTCACCGATGCCGCTGCTATCGACCGTGGTGACCTCGCCCAGGTTGAGCAGGATCTTCTTGGCACCGTCCTCCAGTGCGCTCCGGACGTCCTCGCGGAGCTGGAAGCTGTTGTCGATGACGATCCGGCCGGAGGGCGCGAGGACGGTGACGCCGTCGACGACCTTGGTGCTGGTGGCGGGCATGGGGCTGCCTCTCTGTCGGTCACATCACGCGGACGTGAGATCGAGTTCCAGGACCACGTCGGTCCCGGGCGGATCGTCGCGGTGCACGATGCGGTAGCCGTCGGTGAGGTGACCGATCATCACCAGGCCGCGGCCGGACGGGGTGAGGTTGGGCCGGTCGGCGGGCGGCGGCGGGACGAAGCCGGATCCGTCGTCGCCGACGGTGATCCGCAGTCGGCCGCCCCGGACCTGCCAGGCGAGCCGGACCCGCTTGGCGGCGTCCTGCCGGTTGCCGTGCAGCACCGCGTTGGCGACCGCTTCGTGGACGGCGAGGGCGAGCCGGTCGCTCCCGTCCTCGCCGAGCCCGCAGGCCGCGGCGACACCGCCCGCCCAGGAGGCGGCCAGGTGCACGCTCGCCACCTCGGACGGCAGTTCCAACGCCTGCGGCTCCACCGAACCCCTCCCGGTTCGCACACCGTCGACCATCCCGGCGAGCGTAGGAAACGGAGTGGACCTCCCCCTCGGCGGCGCACCGGGCACTCACCCGAAGGAGGGCCTGGGCAGCAGCAGCGACGTCCGGCGCCGGATACTTCGGCTGTCCCGGCGCACGGCCGGGGCGCAGCAGCCCGGCCCGGAGGTCGCCATGCCGTCGGACGTCCCGCACCCGATCGCCGCCCCGTACGTGGGGGTGGTCGGCCCGGCCGACGCGAACCGGCAGGAGACCGCGCTGGCCCGCCGGGTCGGCGAGCTGCTGGCCGAGCGCGGGGCGGTGGTGCTCTGCGGCGGGCTGGGCGGGGTGATGGCGGCGGCCGCCACGGGGGTGCGCGACCGCGGCGGCCTCGCGGTCGGCCTGCTGCCGGGCACCGACCGCGCGGACGCGGACCCGCACCTGACGGTGGCGCTGGCCACCGGTCTCGGGGAGCTGCGCAACGGGCTGATCGTCCGGGCGAGTGACGCCCTGATCGCGGTCGGCGGCAGCTGGGGCACGCTCAGCGAGGTGGCCCTGGCGATGCGGCTCGGCCGGCCGGTGGTGTCCCTCGCGGGCTGGTCCGTGCCGGACGCGCCGCCCGGTGCGGCGCCCGTCCCGGCGGCCACCCCCGAGGAGGCGGTGGCCGCCGTCCTGGCGGCGGTCGGACGGACCTGACGGGCCACCGGTGTCAGGCGTGGCCCTCGGCGGCGTTGCGCTCGGCGGCGCGCAGGGCGAGCGCGGCGTCGCGCAGCCGGGCCGTCGCGTCGTGCAGGGCGGTTCTGGCGGTCGGGGTGTGCATGCGGCCCGGGTAGACGCCGGCCACGTCCCGGAGTACCTCGACGACTCCGGCCAGGGCGCCCAGCAGGTGCTGCTCGTCGGCCCGGGGCACCGGGTCGTGGTGGGCGCCGGCCCGGGCGAACGCGGTGTCGCGGGCCTGCTTCTCGACCGACCTGACGGCGTCGACGATCTTCTCCAGGGCGCTGTCCATGCCCTCTCCCTCCGTACCCGGCGGCCCCGCCGGCCGCCCCTCCTACCGGTGGTACCCGTCAGCAGGGTGATACCGAACCGGCGACACGCCGTCCGTCCGCTCGGCGGCCGCCGCCGCCCCGGTGTCCGGATCGGGCAGGATCGGCGGCATGACGACACAGCCGCAGGGGGATTTCCCGCGCACCATCGGCGCTCCCGCGACCCGTGCCCTGTTGGGCGCCGGGTACACCCGTCTCGACGAGCTCGCCGGGGTGCCCGTCGCCGACCTGCGGAGACTGCACGGCATGGGCCCCAAGGCCCTGGAGCGGCTCCAGGCGGCCCTGGAGGAACAGGGCAAGTCGCTCGGCTGACCGCCCGACGGAGCCGGACATCTCGCGGACCGGCGCCTCACCGACGCACCCTGCCACCGGGCCGGCGCCGCAGGTCGGTGCGCGGACCGGTGGGCGGCTCTGGTTCGATCAGCGAGGTCAGCTGTCGGTGGTCGACCGCGGCGGCGCCCGGTGAACCGGGCCGCCTCCGGGAGGTGACGCGGTGTCGGTGAGGAGCGGAAGCGGAACATGTCGTCGTCCGAGGTGTTGTCGGTCGGCCTGCTGGTGGTGGTGCTGGTCGGCGCGGTGGTGCGGCCGTTCGGCTGGCCGGAGGCGGTGGTGGCCGTTCCCGCCGCCGCGGTGGCCGTAGGCACCGGCGCGCTCTCACTGGACCACGCACGGGAGGAGGCGGAGCGCCTCGGCCCGGTGATCGGCTTCCTCGCCGCCGTCCTGGTGCTCGCCCGGCTGTGCGCGGACGAAGGGCTGTTCCGGGCCTGCGGGGCCTGGATGGCGCGGACGGCCGCCGGCCGTCCGCGCCGCCTGCTGGTCCAGGTGTTCGCGGTCGCCTCGGCGATCACCGCGGTGCTGAGCCTGGACGCGACCGTGGTGCTGCTGACGCCGGGCGTCTTCGCCACCGCGGCCCGTCTGGGCGCCCGCCCGAAGCCGCACGTCTACGCCTGCACCCACCTGTCGAACACCGCCTCGCTGCTGCTGCCGGTCTCCAACCTGACGAATCTGCTCGCCTTCGCGGCGAGCGGCCTCGGCTTCGTCCGCTTCGCCGCGCTGATGCTGCTGCCGTGGCTGGTGGCGATCGGCGTCGAGTACGTCGTCCTGCGGCGCTTCTTCGCTGCCGACCTCGACGCCGGGGCCGACGCCGAACCGCCCGCCGAGGTGCCGCGGATGCCCCGGTTCGCGCTGGCAGCGGTCGCCTGCACGCTGGTCGGCTTCGTGCCCGCCTCCGCGCTCGGGATCGATCCGGCCTGGGTGGCGTGCGCGGGGGCGCTGGTGCTCGCAGGCCACGCCCTGGCCGGGCGGCGCACCACCGTGCTCACCGTGGTCCGGGCGACCAGCGTGCCGTTCCTCGCCTTCGTGCTGGCGCTGGGCCTGGTGGTGCGCGCCGTGGTGGACAACGGCCTCGCCGACGCGCTGGGGCACGTGGTGCCGAGCGGCGAGGGCCTCGCCGCCCTGCTCGGGACCGCCGCGCTCGCGGCCGTCCTGGCGAACGTCATCAACAATCTGCCGGCGGTCCTGGTGCTGCTGCCGCTGACCGCGCCGTCCGGGCCGGGCGCGGTGCTCGCCGTCCTGCTCTGCGTCAACATCGGCCCCAACCTGACCTATGCGGGCTCGCTCGCGACCCTGCTGTGGCGGCGGATCGTGCACGCGCACGACGGGGAGGTCTCGCTCGGCGAGTTCACCCGGCTCGGACTGCTCACCGTGCCTGCTTCCCTGGTCCTGTCGGTCGTGGCACTGTGGGGCTCCCTGCAGGTCGTCGGAGGATGAGGCCGTGGCGGTCGTGGTGTGGGTGACCGAGGGCACGTGGCGTGCCTGCGTCGACGCGGCACGCGCCCTCGCACCCGCGGACGCGCCGATCGTGCTGCTGCACATCGGCGACCGGGACGTGCCGGGCGCCGCGCACGGTGCCTTCGCCGGGCTGATGGGGCGGCGGCACCCGCGCGGCAACCCCGCCGACGGCTGGGGCAGCGACCCCGGCAGCCGCGTCGAGGAACTCGCCGACGCTGCCGGCCGCGGGCTGCTGGACGCCGCCGCGGAACGCCTGGGCCGCCCCTGCCGCCGGGTCGAACGGTCCGGCCGGGTCGAGCGGGAGGTGGTCGCCGCGGCGGAGGGCGCGGACCTGCTGGTGCTCGCCCGCGACGGGGACCGGACCAGGCTCGGCCCGCGGAGCCTCGGCCCGGCCACCCGCTTCGTGGTCGACCACGCCCCCTGCCCCGTCCTGCTGGTGTGGCCCGGTCCGCCGCCGGGCACGGCGACGCTGCCGCCGCATCCCGACCGGCCGTGAGTCGCCCGGTCGCCCCCCGCAGGCCCCTGACCGGGTGCGTCCGCTCCGGGACGACGCCTGTTCGGCCGCGTTCGGTGGCCGGGGGAGGCGGGTGGAGCGATGCTGGTGGTCCAGCGCCCCGCCGTGAACCCCCGAGCACGGCGGGGCGCCCTTGCTCGTCCCCGGTGAGGGTGGTCCTGGGAGACCCAGGACCACCACAGCCCTGGGTGGGGCGTCCCGGTCCCGGAAGACTCGTGGACGTCAACGAACGACGCGGTGCGAATCACCGCTGAGCCCCACTCAGGAGCACACCATGTCCTACCCCTCCCTCTCCGGCCGGATCGCCGTCGTCACCGGCGCCGCCAGCGGCATGGGCGCCGCCAGCGCCAGGCTGCTCGCCGCGAACGGTGCGGCCGTGGCGCTGCTCTCCCGCCGCGAGGACCGGCTCAAGGAGCTGGCCGCCGAGATCGGGGCCGCCGGCGGCCTGGCGGTCGCCGTGCCGGCCGACGTCACCGACCAGCAGTCGGTGGACGCCGCCGCGGAGCGCGTCGCGGCCGAACTCGGCCGGGTCGACCTGCTGGTCGCCGCCGCGGGCGTCATGCTGCCGAACCCGGTGGACGACGGCCGGATCGACGAGTGGAACCGGATGCTGGACACCAATGTGACCGGTGTCCTGCGGATGGTCCGCGCCTTCACCGGCGACCTGGTGGCGGCCGCCGCCGAGGGCCGGACGGCGGACCTGGTGGCCGTATCCTCGATCGCCTCCCACGTCGTCTTCCCCAACTACGCGGTCTACAGCGCCACCAAGGCCGCGCTCACCCAGCTCGCCGCCGCCCTGCGCAGCGAGTTCGGCCCGCGCGACGTCCGGGTCTCCACCGTCGAGCCCGGCCTGACCGACACCGAGCTCGGCTCGCACATCGACAACGCCGCACTCGGCCTGGACGGCCAGCTCGGCGCCATGTTCGACACGATCGGCCCGCTCTCCTCCGAGGAGATCGCCGACGTGATCGGCTTCACCGTCAGCCGCCCGCGCCACGTGAACCTCCGCCACCTGGTGGTCCTCCCCACCCGACAGGCCTGACCACCGGCCGCCCGGCGCGTACGGAAGCCGCTGCGCGGGTTCAGAGCCCTTCGAGGAGCCGCACGACGGCGGCGCCCGCGGCCGCGGGCGTGTCCGCGGCCGGGACCAGGCCAGGCGGCTGCCGGCCGTCCGCCTCCTGGGCGCGGACGAGGAAGCGACCGTCGGTGCCGAGGGCGACGGACACCGGCAGGATCGTCCCCTCCCCCGGCCGGAACCGCGGCCCGGTGCTGAACCGGAGCCTCGCGTGGCCGGTGAAGGGATGGAACCGCGCGAGCGGGCTCGCCCGCGCCGCGGACACCAGGGCGCTCAGCGTCGGCGGCACCCAGGTCTGCCCCGGCACGCAGCACCACGCGTCCTGTTCGGCGGCCGCCTGCTCCATGAAGTCCCATGACACCGCCGGGGATTCGCTCACGGGGCGATGCTGCCCCGGCGACCGGTACGGAAACCGGGGCCGGCCGCACCCGTCCGCGGGTTCACCGTTCCGTCAACGGATTCGCTGTTTCGTCCACGGGCTCACTGTTCGCCGAGCGCCATCCACTTGTCCGGCTTCTCCAGCGGCGCGAAACCGGCCTTGGCGTACACCTCGTGGGCATCGGCCGTGGCCAGCAGGATGCGGCGCAGCCCGAAAGGCGCCAGCTGGTCGCGGACGGCGGCGGCCAGCGCCGTGCCGAGACCCCTGCCCCGCGCCTCGGGCGCGATGTAGACATCGCACAGCCATGCGAAGGTGGCCCGGTCGGTCACCACCCGGGCGTAGCCCACCTGCGCGCCCGAAGCACCCTCGTACACACCGAAGTTGAGCGAGCTGTCGATCGACTGCTCCTGCTTCTCGCGCGGGCGGCCCAGGGCCCAGTAGGCGTCCTGCGACAACCACCGGTGGATCAGTGCCCGGTCGAGGCGGGCGGGATCGGTGGACAGCTCGTAACCGGCGGGAAGATCAGCGCTCATGGCCGCATCCAAGCAGGCCACCGGCCCCGCGGGCCAGCGAGTATCCGTTCGCGGCCGAGGGCGCGGTCCGCGGCAGGTGGCCTGCGTCGGGTGGTCCGCGGCAGGCGGGCGGGATCATGGCAGTCGGGCTTGAAGTTGCCGTAGCGGCAGCATCTAGCGTCCTTGCCAGGGCCGGACGGACCGGCCCGGCGACTGCGTCGGGAGGTGGCGGCGGTGGACTGGCCGATCGCGGAGGTGGCCCGGATGTCGGGGGTGACGGCCCGGACGCTGCGGCACTACGACGAGACCGGCCTGCTTCCGCCGGCCCGGATCGGGTCCAACGGGCACCGCCACTACGGCGAGCGGGAACTGCTGCGGCTGCAGCAGATCCTGGTGCTTCGGGCGCTCGGCCTCGGGCTGGCGGACATCCGCCGCGTGCTGACCGAGCAGGTGGACGAGCTGGAGGCGCTGCGCGGCCACCACCGGCGGCTGCTCACCGAGCGCGACCGGCTCGACGCCCTGGCCGGCACCGTCTCCCGCACGATCGCCGAACTGGAGCAGTCCCGGAAGGACGGTACCCCCATGACCTCGATCAACCGGCCGGAGAACCTCTTCGAGGGCATCCGGCCCGAGCAGTACCTGGAGAGCCTGCGCGACTTCCCCGAGCTGGCGCGGGAGGTGGAGCAGCGCACCGCCGGGATGACCGCGGAGGCGGTGGCGGCCGGCCAGCGGGAGCGTACCGCGCTGATGATCCGGCTGGCCGAGCTGCTGGCCGCGGGCGAGCCGGCCGACGGCGCGGCGGCGCAGGCCGAGGCCGACGCCCAGTACCGGGCGCTGGCCGGGATCCGGCCGGTCGCGGCCGAGGAGTACCGGGCGATCGGCCGCGCGTGCGTCGAGAACGAGCAGTGGCGGGCCGCGTACGAGGCGATCGCGCCGGGGCTGGCGGCGTACCAGCGGGACGTGATCGAGGCGTACGCCGACCGGCTGGGCTGAGCCTGCCCCGTCCCGCCGGTCACGCGGTCGGCCGGTCTCACGACCTGCCCGTCACGCGGTGGCCGGCGGGACCTCTCCCGAGCCGCGCACGATCAGCCGGGTCGGGAGTTCGACGCGCCGGGGCGGTGTCCCGTCGTCGCCGTCGAGCCGCTCGAAGAGCAGGTCGGCGGCCGCGCGGCCGAGCGCCTCCGGGTCCTGGGCGACGACGGTGAGGCCGGGGGTGAGCAGGGCGGCGAGTTCCAGGTCGTCGAAGCCCACCAGGGCCGGGCGGCGGGGCAGTCCGGCGAGGGCCTGCAGCGCGGCGAGGGTGACCCGGTTGTTCGCGGTGAACAGGGCGGTGACCGGTGCGGCGCCGGAGAGCAGGCGACGCACCGCCGCGCCGACGGTCGCGGGGGCGGTGGGGCCGGTGGCGATCCACCGCTCGTCGACGGGCAGGCCGGCGGCCCGCATCGCGGCACGGTAGCCGCGCAGCCGCTCGGCGCAGGTGTGGATGTGCGGCAGGTCGCCGACGAAGCCGATCCTGCGGTGTCCGTGCGCGATCAGGTGGGCGACGCCGGCACGGGCGCCTCCGGCGTTGTCGCTGAGGACCGCGTCGGCCTCGATGCCGGTGGCCGGGCGGTCCACGAAGACCGCCGCCAGGCCGGACTCGAGTTCGGGCAGCAGGTAGCCGTGGTCGCCGCCGGCGGGGACCACGACCAGCCCGTCGACCCGGCGGGCGCACAGGGCGAGCGCGAGTTCCCGTTCGCGGTCGGCGTCCTCGGCGCTGGATCCGGTGAACAGCAGGCAGCCGTGGTCGCGGGCGACGGCCTCCACGCCGCGGGAGAGCGCGGAGGAGAACGGGTCGCCGATGTCCTCCAGCACCAGGCCGACACTTGCGGTGGAGCCGGTGCGCAGCAGCCGGGCGCTGTCGTTGCGGCGGAAGCCGAGTTCGTCGATGGCCGCCTGCACCCTGGCCGCCATCGCGGGGCTGACCCCGGGCTCATCGTTGACGACCCGGGAGACGGTCTTCAGGCCGACGCCGGCCGTTGCCGCGACGTCCTTCATGGTGGGCCTGGCGCCGGATCGGCTGTTCATGACCCCGCAGCATACGGACCGGGGGCGGTCCGTGGGGCTCGCGGGGCGGTGGGGCGCGGCGGACCTGCCGACACATAGGCTGGACAACGTTGTCAGCCGTCGTCCACAATCGACCGGCCCGACCGCCGCACCATCCCGGAGCACCGCCCGTGAGCACGACCGCCAGCAGCACCGCCGCCGCGCCCGACCCCGCTGCCCCCGCCCCTGCCGCGCTGCCCGACAGGACCGCCTCGGTTGCGGACGGCGCCCAGGCCCTCGTCGCGGCGCTCGACATCGGCGGGACGAAGATCGCCGGCGGCCTGGTGGACTCCGCCGGCCGGCTGCTGCACCAGGTCCAGCAGCCGACACCGGCCCGGGAGGACGCGGGCACCGTCCTCGCCGCCGTCCGCCGCGTCCTCGACGAGCTCGCCGCCCACCCGCTGTGGGAGCGGGCCGGATCGCTCGGCATCGGCAGCGCCGGCCCCGTCGACACCGCGGCGGGCACCGTCAGCCCGGTCAACATCCCTGCCTGGCGCGGCTTTCCGCTCCTCGCCGAGGCCGGTGCCCACCCGGCCGTCCGCGGGCTGCCGGTGGTGCTCGGCGGCGACGCGGTGGCGATGGCGGCCGCCGAGCACCGGTACGGCGCGGCCCGCCCGTACGCGGACGCGCTCTGCCTGGTCGTCTCCACCGGCGTCGGCGCCGGCCTCGTCCTGGGCGGCAGTGTCCACCACGGCCGCACCGGGAACGCCGGCCACCTCGGGCACATCACCGTCGACCTGGACGGCGACCCCTGCCCCTGCGGCTCGCGCGGCTGCCTCGAAGGGCTCGCCAGCGGTACCGCGATCGCCGCCCGGGCGGCCCGGGACGGCTGGCGGCCCGAGGGGCGGGACGCCTCCGCCTCGGCCGTCGCCGAGGCCGCCCGCCGCGGCGACCCGGTCGCGCTCGCCGCCTTCGACCGCGCCGCACAGGCACTGGCCGCGGGCATCGCCGCCACCGCCACCCTGGTGGAGATCGACGCGGCCGTGATCGGCGGCGGTGTCGCCCGGGCCGGCGACGTGCTCTTCGCGCCGCTCCGCCGCCACCTCCGCACCTACGCCGCACTGCCGTTCGCCGCGGACGTCGCCGTCCTCCCGGCCCGCCTCGGCACCGACGCCGGCCTCGTCGGAGCGGCCGCGCTCGCCATGACGGAGTCTCAGGAGCAGCACCGCTCCTGAGGGGTGGGCTCGCACGGGTCGGCAGTCAGAGCCCCGGCGGGGCTGATGGCACCGTCCTTCGACAGCCCTGCTACCGGGGCCTTCGTACGGAGAACTCGTTGCCGTCGGGGTCGAGCATCAGTGCCCGGCCGTCGTCGCCCTCGCCGGTGTCGGTGCGCGTCGCGCCGAGTGAGATCAGGCGATCGACCTCCGCCTCCCAGTCGGCGGCGGCGGGGAGCGCAAGCTCGAAGTGCAGCCTGTTCGTGCCCGTCTTCGGCGCCACCGGAGGACCACCCCACGTGATCTTCGTACCGCCGTTAGGCGATTGGATCGCGGTCTCCTGGTCCTGGTCCCAGACCAGCGGCCACTGCAGCGCCTTGCTCCAGAAGTAGCCGACCTCCTGGGTACCGTCGCAGGCCAGTGCCCCGATGACACCGGTGTCGGCGAGGAACGTGTTGCCCGCCTCGATGACGCAGAACTCGTTGCCGTCCGGATCGGCGAGCACCACATGCCCCTCTTCCGGGAGCTGGCCCACGTCGATGTGCTCGCCGCCGAGTTCCAGCGCCCTGGCCACCGTCTGCCGCTGATTCTCCGGGGAGGCGCTCGTCAGGTCGAAGTGCGCCCGGTTCTGGCCGATCTTCGGCTCCCGGCTCGGCAGGAAACGGATGCGGAACCCCGCGGTATCAGGAGGCGGCAGGATCGCAACGTCGTCGTCCGGACCGCCGGCCACCTCCCAGCCCAGGACCCCGGACCAGAACCGCGCCAGACCCGCAGGCCGGGTCGCATTGAAGCAGATCGCGAACAGTTGACTGGTCATGTTCCCTACGTCTCCGTTCCACTGACGGTCGATGTGGCGCACCGGCTCCAGGTGGGTCGGCCCGGTCACCGCGAGGTTCTCACTCTGCCCGGTCGAGGACGGCGAGCAACTGCCGGGCGAATTCCTTCGGCCGCTCGACCGCGCCGAGATGGCCACCCGGGAACTCGACGACGTCGCGGCCGAGGACCTCGGCGAGGCGGACGGCCGGCCCGTACAGCGGGAGTTGGTGGCGGGAGTCACGGCCGGCGGCGGGGACCAGCTTGTGCGCGACCGGGCGGAGGGCCGCCAGGTCGGGCGCTGTCGCGGAGAACGGGCAGAGCATCCGGTCGAGGAAGACGGGCAGATTGGCGTGCATTCGCGGCGCCATCTCCCGGATCTCGGGCGGGAGTTCGGTGGGGTCCTGATCGGCGGCCGGTTCGGCCCGTTCGCCGGCGGGCCGCTCCCCCATGCCCTCGGCGAAACGCGTCATCGCGGCCGCGACACCCTCCGCCCGGAAGGTCTGCCGGACCTCGGCGAAGAGGGCCTTGTGCGGCGCCGGGTCGTCCAACAGCTCCAGCAGCGGCGGCTCGTGGGCGACCACACGGCAGAGCCGTTCGGGGTGGCGGGCCAGCAGGTCGACCGCGACGACGGCGCCCGAGCTGCAGCCGAGCACCGTGGCCTCGGCGTCGGGTGCGAGGTGGTCGAGCAGGCGGCGGGCGTCGTCGGCCCACACGTCCACCCGCTGGTCGGTGAGCGGACCGTCGAGGGGGCTCCGGGAGAGGCCGCGCGGGTCGTAGGAGACGACGGTGTACCGGGCGGCGAGTTCGCCGTACATACCGGCGTACATGCCGGCGTCGCCGGCCCCGCCGGGCAGGAGCAGCAGGACCGGGCCGCTGCCGCGGACTTCGTAGTACAGGGTGGCGCCGGGGACGGCGAGGGTGCCGGTGGCGGCGGTGCGGACGGTCGTGGTCACGGAGTGCTCCGATCGGGCCGGGCGGGCCAGTTCTCGAGGAGGACGTGGAGTGCGTCCAGGCTGCGGTCCCAGGAGTCCTGGACGGCGCGGGGATGGCCGAAGCCGCCGCCGAGTTCGAGGTGGACGTAGCCGTGGAAGGCGGCGCGCAGCAGTCGGGCGGCGTCGGTCAGGTCGGGATCGGTGAGGCCGTAGGCGCGGAGCATGCCGTAGGTGAGCTCGATGCTGCGGCGCAGGGCCACCGAGTCGGCCATCTCCTCGGGCGCGAGCTGCAGTTGGGTCGCGGCGTAGCGGCCGGGATGGTCGAGGGCGTACTGCCGGTAGGCGTCGGCGAAGGCCACCAGCGCGTCCTTGCCGGCCCGTCCGGCCACGGCGACGGCGATGCGCCCGGTCATCTCCTCGCCGCAGAGCAGGGCGATCCTGACCTGCAGATCACGCAGGTTCCTGATGTGGGAGTAGAGGCTGGCGTCCTTGACGCCGAAGCGCCGGGCCAGCGCTGAGACGGTGACCCGGTCGAGCCCGACCTCGTCCGCCATCTCGGCGGCCGCCTCGCTGAGCTTGGCCGCGGTGAGACCTGCGCGGGCCATGGGCGCCCCCCACCTTTCCTAGGACCTCTAGGTTTTAAGCTAGCACATCCAGGATCAGGGCCTGGGAGCCTTTTCGCGCACCGGCCCTGTGCGCAAGTGCCCGGCAGGGAACAGACCATGACGGAACACGCGGCGTCCCGGCGCACCGCCCACGTCGACGCCGCGGTGGCGGTCGACGGCTGCGCGGACGGTGCCGGGTCGCGGGGTCGGCGTGCGTGACGGGTGCGGTCAGTCGACGAAGCGGATGTCGGGGACGCGGTCGGAGGCGCGGTCGAGCAGGTGGTTGTTCGCGGTGGCGGAGGGTGCGGTCGAAGAAGGCCGCCGTGCAGGCCCGTTCGGCGGCGACCGCGCGCTCGGGGACGACGGTGCCGATGGTGGCGGTGACGGTCGCGGGCGGCAGGTCCAGTTGGCGGGAGATCTGGGGCAGCATCGACTCCATGTCGGTGTAGCTCGCGTGGGCGGAGCCGGTCAGGGTGAGGTCGCGGTGCCAGCCGATGCTGTGCTCCCAGAGACCGCCCCAGGACGGGTTGCCGTGGTGGTCGTCGCCCTCGCTGCCCATCAGCAGGAAGGGACGGTCCAGGCCGTCCGTGGAGACGGTGGCGGGGTTGGCCGGGTCGTGGTCGTCGCCGACGTAGCCGAGGACGCCGTCCAGGTTCTCACCGGCCTTGATCCGGGGGTCGTCGTGCATGGTCTGCAGGGCGGTGAAGCCGCCGGCCGACTGGCCGAACATGCCGATCCGGCCCGGGTCGAGGGCCGCGCCGAGGCCCTGGGGCAGGCGCCGGTGCTCCGCGTCGGGGTTGCGGCCGGCGGCGAGCGCGCCGACCTGGTCCAGGACGAAGCGGGTGTCGGACACCCGGACGTCGACGAGCTTGCGCAGCAGCGCGGTGAGCTTCGCCCTGGCCTTCTCCGGGTCCGGGTCCTGGATCGCGGCGATCTCGGCGTCCATCCGGCTGGCCGCGACCCGGCCGCGGGGGAACTCGACGGCCGGCGCCTCGTAGGTGTGGTCGAACGACACGACGACGTACCCGCGCGAGGCGAGGTCGTCGGCGAGGGTCGTGCCGAACGCCGCGGGGTCGCCGGCACCGGGCGAGTAGAGCACCACCGGGCGCGGCCCTCCGCGGAGGTCCGCGGGGGCGTCCTCGTGCGCGTGGGTGAGGGTCTGTGCCCAGGCCACCCGGTCCATCGGGAGGTCTCCCCCGTTGCGGTACATCGTCTCGAAGACGGCGGCGGCCGCGGCGGTCATCTGCGGGGCTGCCGGACGGTGCGCGGTGTCCCGCGCGGGGTAGCGGACGGTCGCCATCAGCTCGCGCGGGCCCTCGCCGGTCCAGGGGTCGGTCCTGGCGCTGTCGACCAGGTGCAGCGACACGGTGCCGACCGGGTACGGGCCGGTCGGTGAGGGCAGCACCACCCGCGCCCTGGGCGGGGGCATCTCCGCGGCCGCGGCGGCCGGGGCGAGGACCGTCACCCCGGCGGTGGCGATCAGGACGGCGAGCGCCGCGGCCCGGAGAGCGGTGGTTTGCGTGGCGGTACGGGCGGCGGCGGTACCGGCGGTGACAGTGACGGTACGGGCGGCGGCGGTGAAAGGCGGCATGGCGGTCGGCTCCCGTGGGGCGGATCGTGGCGTGCGGTGGCGGCTGCGCGGACAGGTTCGTACACCTGCCGCTCCCTCAGCCTCTCCTGCCGACCATCCGCATGACATCCCGTATGCCCCCGAGCGCGGGGTGGGGACAACCTCAGGAGGCACCCCGGGGACCGACTCCGGAGAACGCGCCATGACGCCCCGCAACGCCGCGTGAAATCCGCGTGATGCCGGGTGGGCATCCGTTGCCCGCCGTCGCTCCGCACCCGTACGGTCACTGCCGGGCGCCGCGCGGACGATCTCCGTCGCCCCCGCCCGAGGCCGTCGACGCGCTCCCCGGCACCGCCCCGCTCCCGCACCGCCCTCCGGTACTCCGCCTGCCACGAAAGGGACCTGTCATGAGCCGAACCGAGCCGAGCCGGCTGGGACGCCGCGGCTTCCTCACCGGAGCCGCGGCCGTCGCGGCCACCGTCGCCACGCCCGCGACAGCCGCCGCGACGGCACCCGCCGCTCCGGCAGCTGCCGCCGCCCGCCCGAACATTCTGGTGATCCTCACCGACGACCAGCCCAAGCAGACCGAGTGGGCCACCCCGAAGACCGTCGGATGGCTCGCCGACCACGGCGTCCGGTTCACCGCCGGGCACGTCGCCACGCCGCTGTGCGCGCCGTCCCGTTCGTCGATCTTCTCGGGCCGGCAGGCGCACAACCACGGGGTGCTGGACAACAGCAGCCCGTACAACCTGGACCAGCACACCACCGTGCAGCGGTACCTGCACCAGGCCGGCTACCGCACCGGCCTGTTCGGCAAGTACCTGAACGCCTGGCGCGCCGCCGACAACCCGCCGCACTTCGACGAGTGGCTGCTGGAGAGCCCCGTCGCGTACAACGACGGCACCTACAACGACAACGGCACGGTGCGCGCCGTCCCCGGGTACAGCACGACCGTCATCCGGGACCGCACACTCGCCTTCCTCGACAAGGCCGCCACCGACCGGCGGCCGTGGTTCGCCTTCGTCGCGCCCAAGGCCTCCCACGAGCCGAACACGCCGGAGCCGACGTACGCGGAGACCGCCGTCCCCGCCTGGGACGGACGGCCGTCGGTGACCGAGGCCGACCGCAGCGACAAGCCCGACTTCATCCAGGACGCCACCGCGACCCTGGCCGACGCCCGGGCGCTGCGCCGCCGCCAGCTGCGCACCCTGCTGTCGGTGGACGACGCCGTGCAGGCCTTCCACGACAAGCTGGCCGCGCTCGGGCAGTTGGAGAACACCCTGGTGTTCTACCTGGGCGACAACGGCTACACCTGGGCCGACCACGGCTGGCTGAAGAAGTCGGTGCCCTACCGGCCCGCCATCGAGGTGCCGTTCTACGTCTCCTGGCCGGCCGGCGGCCTCGGCTCCGGCACCGTCGACCACCGGATCGTCGCCAACATCGACATCGCCCCGACGATCCTGGACGCCGCCGGCGTCACCCCCGACACCCCGCAGGACGGGCACTCGCTGCTCGGCACGGAGAGCCGCGACCACCTGCTCGTCGAATGGTGGAAGCACGGCACCGCGGCGGGCGGCCCGCACACCTGGTCCTCGTACGTCAGCACCACCGAGCAGTACACCGAGTACTACCGGATCCACACCGACGCCGGGGGCAAGCCGGTCGGCACCGGCGAGGTGCTCTTCCGCGAGTACTACGACCTCGAAGCCGACCCGCACCAGCTGACCAATCTGCTGTACGGGGCGACCCCACAGGACGAGCAGCGGCTCGGCATCCCCGCACTGGCCTCGGCGCTGGCGGCCGACCGCACCGCCTGATCCGCCTGATCCGTCTGTTCCATCCGCCCTCGCCGTCCGCCCGACGGCGGGGGCGGCCTTGACCGTTCTCCCCCCACCCCAGGACTGGCCGATGCGTTCCTGCTGCACCCCGGACCACCCCGCGCACGAGACCGCGCCGCAGGGGACGGTGCCGCTGACCCTGACCACCCGCCCGTCCGCTCCACAGCCGCCGGCTCCGGCCGCGGCACCGCCCTCGCCCGCCGCGCAGCGCGTCGCCGGGCGCCTGCTCGAACTACCCGGCGGCAGCTTCCTCATGGGCACCGACGATCCGGTGGGCTTCCCTGCGGACGGCGAGGGCCCGGTGCGCGAGGTCAGGATCTCGCCGTTCCGGATCTCGGCGACCGCCGTCACCAACGCCGAGTTCGCTTCCTTCGTCAAGGAGACCGGCCACACCACCGATGCCGAACGCTTCGGCTTCTCCTACGTGTTCGGCGGATTCCTGCCGTCCGCGCTGCGGGCCGCCACCCGCACCGTCCCGGGCGCGCCCTGGTGGCACGCGGTCGAGGGCGCCGACTGGCGGCACCCCGAGGGACCGGGCTCCGACTACGCCGCCCGCCAGAACCACCCGGTGGTGCACGTCTCCTGGCACGACGCGGCCGCCTACTGCGCCTGGTCCGGCACCCGGCTGCCCACCGAGGCCGAGTGGGAGTACGCCGCCCGCGGTGGCCTCGCACGGCAGCGCTACCCCTGGGGCGACGAACTCGCCCCAGGCGGAAAGGAGATGCTCAACATCTGGCAGGGCGTCTTCCCGACCTTCAACACCGGCCGGCACCGCGGCACCGCCCCCGTCCGTACGTACCGGCCGAACGGCTTCGGGCTGTACAACACGGTCGGCGACGTCTGGGAGTGGTGCGCCGACCGGTTCAGCACCGACTTCCACCTGACCGGACCGCGGGTCGACCCGGCCGGGCCGCCGAGCGGCGCGTCCCGGGTGATCCGCGGCGGCTCCCACATGTGCCACGACTCGTACTGCAACCGCTACCGGGTCGCGGCCCGCAGCTCCAACACCCCGGACAGCTCCACCGGCAACACCGGTTTCCGGATCGCCGCCGACGCACCTGCACAGAACGGGAGTTGAGGACGGTCGGTCAGGAGGCCGGCGGGCGGCGGCGGAAGGTCTCGGCGAGCGCGGTGTTGACGACGATCACGGCCGCGAGGACGTACGCCGCCGCATGGTGGCCCAGCCCGTACAACGCGGCCGCTCCCCCGCCGAGGACGACCGCCTTCACCAGCAGCACCCCGGGCAGCGGCGGGCGGAACCGGGCGCGGGGAGCGGCGAACAGGCCCCACAGCACGATCGCGGCCGCGGGCAGCCCGACGCCCAGCAGCACCTTGGCGACCGCGCCGTCACCGGCCGCCACTCCCCACCAGGCCAGCAGCACCAGGGCCGCCAGCTCCAGCACGAACGCCAGCAGCTCGTTGGCCGCGAACCAGGGCCGACCGGCCAGGCCGGCCAGCCCGTCGTGCGACGATTCCCGCACCATTCCCGCCGTCCTCCCCCGTGTCCGTACGATCAGCCGCCCCAGCATGGCACGCACTCCGGCTCCATGAGTCACCAATGGCGGTGGACCAGCGGGCGGATCAGGTCGTCGTACACCTCCAGCACGGCCTTGTGGGTCTCCTGGTCCAGCGGTGGCAGCGCGGCCGCGGCCGCGTTCGCGTGGGCCTGCGCGGCGTTCCGCGCGCCCGGGATGACCACACTCACCGCCTGGTCGGCGATCCAGCGCAGGGCGAACTGGGCGAGTGTCGCACCCTCGGGCACCAGCGGACGCAGCCGCTCCACCGCTTCCAGTCCGGTCGCGAAGTCCACGCCCGAGAACGTCTCGCCGACGTCGAAGGACTCGCCGTGCCGGTTGTACGTGCGGTGGTCGTCCGCGCCGAAGACCGTCGCGGCCGTGTACTTCCCCGAGAGCAGCCCGCTGGCCAGCGGCACCCGGGCGATGATGCCGACCCCGGACGCGGCGGCGGCAGGCAGCACCCGCTCCAACGGCTTGATGCGGAAGGCGTTCAGCACGAGCTGGACGGTGGCGAGGTTCGGGCGGCGGATCGCGGCCAGTGCCTGCTCGCAGCTGCGGACGCTGACCCCGTACGCCGCGATCGCGCCGTCCTCGACCAGCGCGTCCAGCGCGTCGAACACCTCGTCGTCGGCGTACACCGCCTCCGGCGGGCAGTGCAGCTGCACCAGGTCGAGCCGCTCGACGCCCAGGTTGCGGCGCGAACGGTCGATCCAGGTCCGGAAGTTCGCCGCGTTGTAGTTCTGCGGCACCTGGGGTGCCCGGCGGCCCATCTTGGTCGCCACGATCGGCCTGGCGACGCCGTCCGCGTCACAGGCGCGCAGCAGGCTGCCGATGACCTGCTCGCTCCGCCCGTCCCCGTACTCGTCGGCAGTGTCGATGAAGTCGACGCCCGACTCGAGCGCGGCGCGCAGCGTGCCGAGGGCGTCCACCCCGTCCACCCGCCCCCAGTCACCGCCGAGTTGCCAGGCGCCGAGCCCGATCACCCCGACGCGCCGCCCCGTCCGTCCCAGCATCCTGATCTCCATCCCACCGACTCTAGGGCCGCCCGGCGCGACCCGAATTCCCGGGGGCGCCTCCGAGAGTGACGCTCCGTCACGAGGTGGCGATCTGCAGGGCTTGCGGACATCGGGTGAAGGCCCGGGCCGGACCGCCGGACGGCGGGGATGATCGGCGGCGGACGTCGGCGCAGCGTTGCGGCGGCGGGGACGGAGGGGTGTGCGCGTGGCGATGGGTGTCTCGGTGAGCAGCCCGCCCCATCCGCATCTGGGCCGGGCCGTCCGCGACCGACGGGACGGCCGCTGCGGCACCATCTCCGGCCAGCTCGTCGAACGCGACACCGAGACCGGCCGGCTCCTCCGCCGCCGGATCTTCGTCCGCCCCCAGGGCGGCGGCATCGAATGGGAAGCCGCCCCCGGGGACCTGACCCCGCTCTGAGCTGGCGACGCGCCGTTGCGCTCGGGGCGCCGTCGGCCGGGCCGCCGGTTCACGGTGGGCCGAGTGGGGGCTGTAGCGTCCGGAGGCATGGTGCTGTTGATCGAACCCGAGGCCGTCCGGACGCCGCGGCTGACGCTGCTGCCGCTCGAGGTCGGGCATGCCGAGGAGATGGCGGTGGTGCTGGGCGATCCGGAGCTGCACGTCTTCATCGGCGGCGAGCCCCTGGGCGTCGACCGGCTGCGGGCCCGGTACGAGCGACTGGTCGCGGGGTCGCCCGATCCGGGTGTGCTCTGGGGCAACTGGGTCGTCCGGCTCGATGCCGAGCGGTGCCTGACCGGGACGGTCCAGGCGACGGTGACCGGCGAAGGCGACACGGCCACAGCGGAACTCGCCTGGGTGGTCGGGACGGCCTGGCAGGGGCACGGCATCGCCACCGAGGCGGCCCGGGGTCTGGCCGCCTGGCTCGCGGCCCGCGGCGTGCGGCACCTCCTCGCCCACGTCCACCCCGACCACCGGGCCTCGGCCGCGATCGCCGCGGCCGTGGGCCTCACCCCGACCGAGCACCGGCAGGACGGCGAGATCCGCTGGGAGTGGACGGCGCGCTGAGCTGAACGGTGCCCGGTCGGGCGTCAGGCCCGGGCGGTGGTTCGGCGCCGGGCGCGGCCGGTGAGCCAGGCGAGGGCCGCGAGGAGGCCGGCGAGGGGGCCGAGGAACGGGGCGGGGGTGGTGTGGAAGACCGTGCTGCCGAGGACGCCGACGAGTTGCCAGGCGGCGCCGAGGACGGCGGCTGCGGCAAGCCAGTGCCAGCGGTCCCGCCGGACGGCGGCGAAGGGCAGGACGAGCACCGCGACGGTCTGCACCGCGAAACCGAACCGGAACCAGCTCACCCAGACGGCGTTCCACCACTGGCCGCCGCGCGGGGTGGAGAGGTCGTCCCGGAAGTCGAGGAAGGTGGTGCCGCCGGACCACCAGGGCCAGAGGTAGAGGCCGATGAGGGTGAGCGCCGCCGCGGCGACGGCCAGCCAGGCCTGGCCGACGCGGCTCGGTTCCTGGTGTTCGATCAGTGGCATGTGTCCCCCCGGTGTGTCGTCCCGCGTGCTGCTGCCGTCCAGCATGGCCGAGTACACCGACAGCGGGGGGTGTTCCGGCGGGCTCCGGGTGCACTGCGGCCGCCGCGGGGCGCCGGTGTGCGCCGGTCCGGGCCGGGGGTGCAGCGGCTGCGGGCTCCGGGTGTGCGGTGCTGTCAGCCGCGCAACCCGCCCAGGCGGCCTTCGAGTTGGAGGAGCAGCTCGGCGAGGCCGGAGCCGAGGACCTGGCGGGTGCCGTCGTCCAGGCCGGCGAGCAGGGTCCGCTCGTAGGCGAGTTGTGTCGGCATCAGGCGGTCGACGAGTGTGCGGCCCTCGTCGGTGAGCCCGATGTAGCCGATCCGCCGGTCGCGGCCGTCGGTCCGGCGGGCGATCAGGCCTCGGCCCTGGAGGGCGCGCAGGCGCTTGGTGACGGCGGCGCCGGAGGAGAAGGTCTCGCGGGCGAGTTCGCCCGGGGTGAGTTCGCGGCCGGTGCGGCGGACGGCGCCGAGCAGGTCGAACTCGCCGCGGGTGAGGCCGGCGGCGCGCAGCGGCGCGTCCTCGGCCTGCTGGAGCAGGGCGGCGCAGCGGTTGATCCGGCCGACGAGCTCCATCGGTTCGGTGTCGAGTTCCGGGTGGACGGCTTTCCACTGCCGTCTCACCGAGGCGACGACGTCGTCGTTCACATCGCTCCGCTCTCCGGGGCGGGGGTGTGCAAGCCCCGCCGCTTGGCTGTCCCCGCGAGCGTACGGTGTCCGGCTTCCTCGGCGGCGCGCAGTGCCTGCTCGGGCAGGGCGCGGCGGCGCCATTCGCCGGCGGCGGTGGTCTCGGCCTCGTGCAGTTCGTGGAGCGAGTGGGCGAGCCGTCGAGCGGCACGGTCCAGGTCGGCGGGTTCGGCCGCCGGGTCGGCGAGGGTCTGTTCGGCGTGCGCGCGGGCGTGGCCGGCGGCGTCGAGGGCGTGCCGGACCCGGTCGGCGGTGCGGTGGTTGGTGACGGCGAGGGCGGCGGCGAAGCCGACGGCGGCGCCGATCAGGGTGTCGAGGACGCGGTCGCCGATGAGCCGCCCGGCGGGGTGGTCGCCGGTGAACTCGACGAGCAGCAGTGCCATCGGGGTGACGGCGACCGAGCCGAGCCAGTAGTTGCGGGAGACCAGGGCCTCGGCGGCGAAGTTGAGGACGAGCAGGCACAGGACGAGCGCGAGCGGTCCGGTCCGGATGAGCGGTACGGCGGCGGCGAACACGGCCACGCCGAGGAGGTTGCCGACGGTGCGCTGCAGTGTCCGGTGCCACGTCAGCACGGTGTTGACCTGGTAAATGGAGGCGGCGGTGACGATCGCCCAGTAGGGGCGGTCGACGCCGAGAGCGAGGGTGGCGTAGCCGGCCAGGGCGCAGCCGAGGAGGGTGCGCAGCGCGGCGGGGGTGTGGGCCGCTCCGGGGGCCAGGCTGCGCAGCAGGCGGTGCCGCGCCGGGCCGGCCGGGAGCGCCGCCTCGGCCCGGCCTGGGAGGTCGGGGGCGCCTGATGTGGGGACGGGGCCACGGGCGCGGGTGGCGGCGGCCCAGCTGCGGAGCTGCTCCTCGTCGGGGCCGTGGCCGGCGAGTGCGGCCTCGGCCCGGCGGAGCAGCCGGTGCAGGGCGTGGCGGTTCGGGGTGGGGGCGCCGGAGTCGCGGAGGGAGTGCCAGGCGGCCCGGAGGGCGGTGGTGGCGGTGTGGCGGGTCCGCGGTCCCGGTGCCGCCGTGTGGGCGGCGACGGCGGTGAGGGCGCGGGCGGCGGCGCGGCGCTCCGGGCCGTCGGCGCGGAGCACCGCGGGTGCCATGGCGACCAGCCAGGCGAAGGCGCCGGCGGCGAGGCCGAGGGCGAGGTGGCCGGGGACCTGGCCGAGCCGCTGCGGGGCGAAGAGCGCGCCGGCGGCGACGAAGGTGAAGATCACGTTGCCGGGCGGTCCGATCCTGGCGGCGTCGGTCACCGCCTTCTGGACGGCGGCGAGCACGGCTCCGACGGCGATCAGCACGACGGCGGAGTGGGTGAGCGAGGCGGTCACCAGGGCGACGGCGACTCCGGCGAGCATGCCGAGGACCACCCGGGCGAGGGTGGCGGCGCGGCGCGCGTACGGCATGTCGTGGCCGTAGAGCGCGCACAGCGACCCGGCCATGGTGTAGCCGGCCAGGTCGAGTCGGCCGGCCGCGTACAGCGCGAGGTTGGGCAGCACGGAGGCCGCGGCGACGCTCAGGGCCGGTTTGAACCACCGGTCGGAGGGCCGGCCGAGGCGCAGTGCGTCCCGCACGGGGAGGCTGCGGAGACGGAGCCGGGGAGTGACAGTTGTAGAACCCACTCAAACAGTTTAACAGGTATTACACCAGTGAAATAGTTTGGAGCCCGGCCCGCCGCCGGGGGCCGCGACCCGTGTCCCGCCCTGGCGATGCGTCCACGGCGGAAAATCCGTGGACGGGGGCGGCGCGGTGAGCAGACTGGTCGCCATGACTGCTTTCGATCCCAAGGCCGACCTGCACCTCTACCTCCAGGATGCGCGCGACGCACTCCTGTGGAAGCTCGAAGGGCTCTCGGAGTACGACGTCCGGCGCCCGCTGACGCCCTCCGGCACCAATCTGCTCGGGCTGGTGAAGCATGCGACCGCCGCCGAGGCGGTGTACTTCGGCGAGACCTTCGGGCGCCCCTTCGAGGCGGCCCCGCTGTGGATCGCCGGCCGGGCCGAGCCGAACGCGGACCTGTGGGCCACCGCCGAGGAGTCCCGCGAGGAGATCCTCGGGCTGTACCGCCGGGTGTGGGCGCACTCCGACGAGACGATCAACTCGCTGCCGCTCGACGCGGTCGGCCGGGTCGGCTGGGGCCACCGCGCCGAGGTGACGCTGCACCGCATCCTGGTGCACGCCGTCGCCGAGACCGACCGCCACGTCGGACATGCCGACATCGTCCGCGAACTCGCCGACGGCTCCATCGGGTTGCGCGAGACGGACGACAACCTGCCGGACGCCGACCCCGCCTGGTGGAAGGTCCACCACGACCGTGTGGAGCAGGCCGCCCGCGAGGCCTCCGGGACGGCATGACCCGGCGGCACCACGCCCAGCCGACCTGCAGCGCGCGTTCCGGGTGACCGACCCAGGCTTGAGGCGGCGACGAACTCCGGCCGCGAGCTTCCGCAATCGAACTCCCGCCGTCGAACTCCCGCCGTCGAACTCCCGGCGGCGAACTCCCGGCAGCGGACTCCCAGCGGCGAACTCCCGGCGGCGACCCGAGAGTATGTAGACGGGCCCGGTCAGCGGCCGAAGGTGGCCATGGACTCGATCCATCAATGGCCGTCGCACACCTCGCCCCGGCCGGACTCCCCTCCGCCGTCCAGGTGTTGCGCCGGTCGACGAAGAGCAGCAGGCGGGCCCAGGCCCCGTCCAGGCTCGGCGTCCACCCGCAGACCGTCCGCCACCGGATCCGGCTGCTCGACCGCGTCTTCGGCAACCAACTCATCGACCCCGAGCAGCGGTTCGCCACCGAGGCCCCCACGCCCGCCCCGCACCCGTCCCGCCGCCAGCCGCCCTGCGACACGGGACCGACCCAGTGCGGGCCGGGCTGCGAGCGCCCCACGACCTGAAGGTCCGTCATCCTCAGCGCAGCGTACGCGCGCAGTCCGTCTCCCTCACCTGCGGGTTCAGGCGGCGGCGCCAACCCATCGGGACCGCCGGCCGAGCAGCTCCTGCCGATCGCCCCCGCCCCGCGCCACATGGCCGTCCGACCGCAACAGCACAGCAGGTACGTCGAGTTCCTCGCCGCCGTCTACGACGTCGTCGACCCTGCCCGCCCAGGGCCTGGAGCAGGGCGCGGAGGTCGTCGGGGCGCCGCAGGGCAGGCGCATCAGCTTGACCTCCTCGCCGTCGGCCGGGTCCACCTCCATGCAGACGAAGGCCTCGCGGTGGCTGTCGCGTCGTTCCGTCCGGCCCGGCAGGCGCGCCAGGCCGCCCGAAGGCCCAGCCGGGCATTTTCTGTTATGCCAATTGACACATCATTAAATGCCGGCCTAGGGTCCTGTACATGGAGGAACGCAGAGGACGCGGTCGGCCCCGGAAGAATCCGGAGCAGCTCGCGCGATGGACACCGCCCGAAGGCTGGTCCCGACTGGTCGCCTGGATCTCGCCAGAGGAGAAGAAGGCGCTGAAGCGGGTTGCCGTCGAGGCTGAGGTCTCGGTCGCGGACCTGGTCCGCGCGCTGGCGGGCGGCCTGGCGGCTGGTGCCATCACTCACGAGGAACTCATCGGACACGTCAGAAAGGGCATGCAGGTCATGGAGAAGATCCCCACGCTGTTCGAGCGCGACGGCGACTTTCGGGTCGTCGACCGGCCGCGGGTGGAGTGTGCATGGGTGTTCGACGGCGAGGGGGCCCCGACGGAGAAGCTCGACGGAACCAACATCCGCCTCACCGTCCGGGCCGGCCAGCTGGTACGGGTGGAGAAGCGGCGCAACCCGAGCAAGCTGCAGAAGATGCAGGGGATCAAGGACGGCTGGTACGTCGACACCGCCGAGGGTGCCGCGGAGGACAAGTGGGTCCTCGCCGCCGCCCGCAATACTGACGTCACGTCGTGGCCGGACGGCGAACACTCCTGCGAAGCGCTCGGCCCCCGCATCCAGGGCAACCCCCTGGGGCTGGACGACCATCGGTGCGTGCCGTTCAACCTGGAGGTGCCGGTCTACCAGGACGTACCGCGCGACTACGCCGGCCTTCGCGACTTCCTCGCCGAACTGGAGAGCGGTTTCGCCCCCGGCACCCTGGCCGAGGGCATCGTCTTCCACCACCCGGACGGTCGCCGCGCCAAGATCAAGCGCAAGGACTTCCCTGTGTCCGCCTGAGGAGACCGCTGACGATCTCGCTCCGACTGCCCGGCCCCCCGGAGTGCCGGTGGATGTCAATCTGCACGGAATGGTGCAAGCCGGGCGTGATTCCGGGGTGCGGGAAGGACAGGGGCGACAAAGGGAGGATTGCGCATGGAAACGTTGGTGTCGCTGGCGCTGGGCCTCGGCTTGATCGTGGCCGTGTTCCGCTACCTCGCTTCCGGTGAGAGTGAAGAGGACCCTCACCTCACGGTCCGCATACAGGCGCGCATCAAGCGGCTCGAGCGGTACAAGCGTCTACCGGAGCCGGTGTTCGAGATGACCGCCCCCGAGTTCGAGGAGTACATAGCCGACCTGTGCCGCCGCGATGGCTGCACCGACGTGCAGCGGGTCAGGGGCGACACGCTGGGCGGCCAGATAACCGGCTATCTGCCGGACGGCCGGAAGGCTGCCTTGAAGCGCAACCGAGAGTGCGGCGACCGCCCTGTAGACGCCCACAGCCTGCGGACGTTCGACGACGCCGCTCGCGCACAGCTCGGTGCCGAGGTGACCATCCTTGTCGTCCTCGGGCCGCTCAACAAGCACGCACGCAGGACCGCCGCTCGCCGCGGCTTGACCCTGATCGACGTCGACCGGCTTGAGTCCTGGATGAGGGGCACCACGTTGAGCGCGCTACTGGCACCGCGGACCGGCAGGTCCGGCACGAACCGCACGAGCGCCCACGACTGAGGCCAAGGGCCGCGAGAGCTTCGCCTGGAGCGACTAGCGCGACCTGATCGTGGCGGCGCATGCCCAGCTCGGCGGCCCGATCGTCCTGATCTGGGACAACTGTTCATCGCGGCCCGGGAGTGGCTGACCGTCTACCAGCTGCCCCCGTACGCTCCTGACCTCAACCCGGTCGAGGGCCTCTGGTCACTGCTGCGACGAGGGTTCCTGTCCAACGTCGCCTTCGCCGACCCCGACCACCTAGTGCGGACGGCCAGGCGAGGCTTACGGAAGATCCAGTACCGGCCCCACCTCATCGACGGCTGTCTGGCCGAGACCTGGGCTGATCACCGCCCACGCCCCGGCCACCGACGCCGCGACTTCAACCCATAGCCAACGAGAGCCCGCTGACCTTGGCCATGGCCCCAACCCCGGCCCCCGGTCGGGTTGCCGGATCGCTGACGCCACGCGTGCCCGCCGATCGCGGACCTCCGGGCGGCCGGGATATGGTCTACACCAGCCCGGTCAGTCGGAAAGCCGAACCCCTTTGCGCCGGCTGCCACCCGTGATCGAGCGCGGCGCGAACTCCCGCCCCGACGATGGAGGGAACCACGGGAAAGGCCGATGTCGCCGCCATCAACACCGCGCCCTGCTGATCGGCCTGCTCGACCACGAACTCGAACCGCCCCGACGCGCACCCTGTGCAGCAACCGGCCCCGCCGGACACACGCCACCGGTACGCCATGCCATCGACCGTGATCAGGCGGGTGCCTTTCTTCCGCAGAGCCAACTGTCTCCTCCTCGACTCGGACGTAACGTCAGGCGCGAGCGGCAGTGCCTTCGCATTGAATCCGACAGCCCGGCTCGGCTTCCGCCCCGACGACCGGCCCGATCATATGTCTGCCACCGGAGGTGATGCCCTCGTTTTCGGCGCCCCTCGAACGCCTGGCCTGCGCCGTCGAAGCCGGGTGGGTCGAGACCTGCTACAGATTCAGTAACTGATCAGTTCAGAAGGACGACTGGGCGTTCCGGGACAGCCGAAGGCTGCGGGACCGACGGGAAGCAACGCGGTTGGCCGTTGCTGCAGTTCGCCCGGCTCGGGACGCTTCCCCAGCGATGCGGTTGATCGCTGAGCACACCGGCGGGCCGACGCCGTGGCCGGCAGAGCCCGCGCCAGAGGTCGAGGATCGGGTCGATCGACCCGATGTACGTCGGGTGGGGAACGGCAGTAGAGTCCGCCTGAAACTTGCTGCAAAGACTTGCACTGCGAGAGGGTCCCCGCCATGCCGAGAGTCGTCCCGCCCGTCGCCGATGAGCGCACGGCGCTGACCGCCTACCTGGCCCACCAGCGGCGCGCGCTGCGGGTCACCGCCTACGGTCTGACCGAGGAACAGGCCCGCATGGCGGCCTCCCCCAGCGAGCTGAGCATTGGCGGTCTGATCAAGCACGCCGCACGGTGTGAGGGCTACTGGACCGACCTCATCCTTCAGCAGCAGCGCGGGACGCAGCGAAAAGCGGACGAGTCGGACGAGGACGAGTTCCGACTCGCCCCGGACAAGACCCTGGCCGCGGTCCTGGCCGCGTATGCCGAGGCGGCCGAGCGGACGGACGAGGCGATCGCCGGTGTTCCGGACCTCGGGCAGGCCGTTCCGGTGCCGCAGGGGGCTCCGTGGATTCCCGCAGAGGTCAAGGAATGGTCGGTCCGCTGGGTCCTGCTGCACCTGATCGAGGAGACGGCGCGGCACGGCGGTCACGCCGACGTCATCCGCGAGGGCATTGACGGCGCAACCTTCGACCCGCTGCTCGCCGCAGCCGAGGCGTGGCCTGACCCATGGGTCCAGCCGTGGGAACCTGCGTCCCCGAGCGTCGGCTGACAGCAAGTGCCGATCGAGTGATCATGCACCCGTGTCGGGCTGCGACTCGAACCACCCCGGTTCTAGTGGGGGACTCCGGCGTGCCGTGACAGGCGGCGGTGGCGTCTGCCGCGGGTATGGCGACCCTTGGCTTTGGGAGTGCGGTTGATGAGTTGATGCCCGCTTCGGGGTTGGGGTTGAGTGAGGGGCCCTGGTCGGCGGGGGGACTGATGGTCAGGGGCGGGGCCGGGCGAACAGGCCGGCTTCGGGTTCGGTGAGGATGCCGCGGGCGACCAGGCGTTTCAGCTTGGACCGGATGCCTTGCGCGTCCGGCGGGGACGGACGGACCGCGACGTCGACGCGCCGAGGCCCCGGACCGGGGCGATCCGGGGCCTCGGCGGCGGGCCGGTCAGCGCAGCGACCACACCTGGTTGGGCTGGGTGCCGCCGGCGTAGCAGTCCCAGATCTGGATCCGGGTGCCGTTGGCGGTGCCCTGCCCGACCGCGTCGAGGCACTTGCCGGAGTTCGGGTTGACGACGGTGCCGTTGGCGTTGACCTGCCACTGCTGGGCGCCGCTGCCGAGGCAGCTCCAGAGCCGGACCTGGGTGCCGTTGGCGGTGCCCTGCCCGGCCACGTCCAGGCACTTGCCGGAGTTCGGGTTCACGAAGGTGTTGCCGACCCGCTGCCAGACCTGGGCGCCGGTGCCGTTGCAGTCGTACAGCTGGACGGCAGTGCCGTCGGCCGTTCCCGCGGCCTGGACGTCGAGGCAGCGGCCGCTGCCCCGGCCGACGAGGGTGCTGCCGGTGCCGCCGCCACCCCCGCCGCCGGTGCCGTTGGCGGTGAAGGAGAAGGAGTCCACGGCGAGCCCGGTGCCGCCGATCCACGGCTCGAAGCCGAACTGGACGCTCGTCATGTACCAGGCCCGGTCGAGGTAGCCGCGGTTGGCCGAGTCCGAGGTGAAGTCCTTGATGTCGACCGTCAGCGAGCCGGTGCCCTGCTGCCGGACGTAGGAGACGACGTTCCAGCCGATGCCGCCGTTGGTCAGCCGGCCCTCCCACACGTCCCAGGTCGCGCCGGCCAGGTCGGCGGTGCCGATCTTCTGGCCGGCGGGCTGCGGGGCGCCGCGGTGGTTGCCCCAGATCATCAGCTCGGCACCGTTGTTCTGGCCGGACGGGTTGGGCGAGGAGTCGAACCAGATGTCGTACGCGGCGTCCCACTCGCCGCTGCCGATGGTGCGGTAGGCGACCGAGGTCTGCGGGTTGCCGAAGGCGCTGACCTGGAGCGGCAGTCCGCTGCCGGTGGTGCAGTTGGTGTAGTGGCAGCCGGCGTAGACCGACGGGTAGGAGGCCGGGGCCCCGTTGGTCGGCCTGTTGTGGCTCTCCGAGGAGATGCTGAAGCCCGTGTCGGTGACGGACAGGCACTGCTGGGTGCTGTCGCCCCAGTTGTTGTTCTGGACGATGTAGCGGCCGCCGGCGATCCGGACGGAACCGAAGGTGTCGCAGAGCTGGGTCGCGGCCCCGGCGGGCGGCGCGGCAACCACGGGCAGGGCGGCGGCGGCTGCCAGCAGTGCGAGGGCGGTGACCGCCGAGCGCAGGCGGCGGAGTAACGGGGTCATGGGTGTCCTCCGAGTGGTGGGTGGGGTGGTCGGCTGCCGGCTGGCCTCCCTCGACCGTAGGAGAACCGGGCGGGCCCGGGAAGACGTTCGACGACAGAATCTTGGGAGCGCTCCCAACACGGCTGGTGAACAGGCATGACTTAGAAGGATTCCAGGGAGCGCTCCCAAACACCCAACGACACCACCCGCGCCGCCACCCACCATGTGACGGCCGACGGCGCCTCCAGGGGCGACATCGCGCACCCGCCCACCGGCTCCCGGCTCGGCACCCCCGCCCGGGACGGGACCGGCCGGGCGGCCTGCCGCGATCCGCGGGCGCGCGGCCTATCCTCGGGTACATGCGCATGCATCCGGGTCCCGAGGAGACGGCGGCCGGCACGGCGGAGCCGCCCGCCGCCGGACTGCACGAGGTCGGCCGCCTGCTCGCCGGGGGCGGCGTCGCCGTGCTCAGCGGGGCGGGGCTGTCGACCGAGTCCGGCATCCCCGACTACCGCGGCGCCACCGGCCGCGCCCGGCCCCGCACGCCGATGACCTTCCAGGAGTTCACCGCGAGCGAGGACGGCAGGCGCCGGTACTGGGCGCGCAGCCACGTCGGCTGGCGGACGATCGCCGGGGCCGCGCCCAACGCGGGCCACCGCGCCGTCGAGGCGCTGCGCCGCTCCGGCCACGTCACGAGCGTGATCACGCAGAACGTGGACGGGCTGCACCGGGCGGCAGGCACCGCGGACGCCGTCGAACTGCACGGCGCCCTGGACCGGGTGGTCTGCCTGGACTGCGGCCGCACCAGCAGCCGCCTGGCGCTGGACCGGCGGCTCACCGGGCTCAACCCCGGCTTCCGCGACACCGGCTCGCGCATCAACCCGGACGGCGACGTCGAACTGCCCGACGCCCTGGTGCACGGATTCCGCGTCGCGCCGTGCGCGGTATGCAGCGGCGTGCTCAAGCCGGACGTGGTCTTCTTCGGCGAGAGCGTCCCCAAGGACCGCGTCCAGCGCTGCTTCGACCTGGTCGACGCCGCCCGGGCACTGCTCGTCCTCGGCTCGTCGCTGACGGTCATGTCCGGCCTGCGGTTCGTCCGCCACGCGGCCCGCACCGGGAAGCCGGTCGCCATCGTGAACCAGGGCGCCACCCGAGGAGACGAGTTCGCCGCGGCGACCGTGGCCGCCCCCCTCGGCGAGACCCTGGCCGCGCTCGCGGCCGAGCTGGGCTGACGCCGTCGGGCTGTGCGGCACACGGCAGTTGCTAGCATCGGCGCCATGCCGAGACCCGAGCAGAGCGGCCCCGACACACCACCGGGGTCCACCGGATGGCACGCCACGGTGCTGGAGCACCGGTCGGCGCCCGGCACGCCGCCGTACCGCCCGCGCCGGCCGGAGGGTGAGCTCGCGCGGCGGGACGCGCTGCGGATCCACGGCGCGACCGGCGAGGTGCGCTGCGTGGACGACACCGGCCGAACCCGCTGGGTGCACCGCTGCGAGGCCCGGCCCAACGCGGCGTACATCTCCCGCGGCCGGGTGCTGGTCACCACGGACTCGCTGCAGTACACGCCGTGGGGCTTCCTCGGCCCGGCCCTGCTGCTCGACCTCGCGGACGGCACCCTGGTCGCCGAACTCCGCGGGGACTGCGGCGCGGTGCTGCGCGGCGGCCGCTTCTTCCTCGGCCTGGAGGGCTACGGCCACTTCGACACCTGGGAGTACGACCGGGACGGTACCGAGGTCGACGCCTGGCGCAGCTACGGCCACTTCGTCACCGGCAGCGGCATCCGGGTCGTGGAGTCGGACCGCCGGCAGCCGACCGGGAGCCGCGTCGTGCGGCTGCTGCCCGGCGGCGTCGTGGAACGCGGCCCGCGGCTCACCGACTCCACCGTGCCGCACCCGCTCGTCCTGGAGGACGGCACCGTCCTGGTGCTCGACGCCGGAGTACTGCGCGCCGTCGGCCGGCGCCTGGAGCACGATGTACTGGCCGAGCTGCTCCCCGTCCCGGCCGACGGGCAGCACCGCTTCACCGGCGCCCTGAGCCTCACCGGCGACCGTCTCACGGTCACCCTCGCCGAACGCGACCCCTCGGATCACACCCACCACACCGTGCACACCTGGACCCTGGCCCTGCACGCCCCGGTCTGATCCGGGCACCGGCCCGCTCAGGTCATGGCGTCCAGACCGGTGAGCAGGGCGGCGACGTCCAGGCCGACGGCGAGGTAGTCCTCGAAGACGTGGTTGTGCAGGGCCCACGGGGAGCGCCGCCGCCGGACGAGGCCGACGGCCGCCGCGGGCTCCGCACCGAGCTCGACGAGGGCCTGCGCGACCACCAGGCCTGATCGGTTGTAGCCGGAGTGGCACCGGACGAGGACGGCGCGGCGGGCGGACACGGCCTGCGCAGCGGCACGGGCGAGGCGCTGGACGTCCTTGATCTGCCCCGCGGCCAGCGGGGCATCGGGGATCTCGGCCACCAGGTGCTCCACGCCCGGCGCCGGCCCGTGGCCCGGTGCGGCGTACAGGCTGACCACCAGGTCGAACTCGCCGCCGGCCACGGCGAGCTGCAATTCCCCGGCGGGATCGGTCCAGTAGTGTCCGCCCATCCACAGGCCGGGCACGATCTCGTCCCACGGCGCCTGTGGCCCGGGGACGTCGCGGTCCTTCTGACGTGTCCTCACCCGCACCCCTCTCCGGTCGACCAACGGTCGCCGCCCGTGGGGCGTTCCCGGGTCGGTGGCGGTGCCCGCCGTCACGTCCGGGCCGAGTCGCGGAGGTCGTGGTCGAAGGCGCGGATGTCGTCCTCGCTCAGGGTGGGGCGGGTGCGGGCGATGGCGCGCAGGTAGTCGTCGGTGCGTTGCCCCGGTTCCTCCGGGTGCGGGGGGCCGGCGGCGAGGTGGCGTTCGAAGGCGGTCTGCGCGGCCGTACGGGCGGCGTACTCGATGTCGGCGGGGGTGAAGCGGGCGCTGGCCTCGACGAGGGCGTCGAGGTCGATGCCGGGGACGCGGTCGGGGCCGATGTAGCGGGTCCAGATCGCCCGCCGGGCCTCGGCGTCGGGCGGGCCGACGGGGATGAGGTAGTCGAACCGTCCGGGGCGCAGGAAGGCCGGGTCGAGGCTGCGCACGGTGTTGGTGGCGCAGATCAGCAGGCGGCGGTCCCGTCTCCTGAACTGCGGGATGAGTTTGAGCAGTTCGTTGGTCACCCGGTGCGCGAGGGTGGTCGGGTCGCGCCGTTCGGAGGCGATCTCCTCGGCCTCGTCGAAGAAGAGCACGACGTTTTCGAGATGGTCGACGCGGGAGAACAGTTCACGCAGGCCGGCCGCCACGCCGTGCTGGTCGGCGGCGAGCTGGTACGGGATGACCTCGATGAAGGCCCAGCGCAGTCGGGAGGCGACCGCCCGGGCGAAGGTGGTCTTGCCGGTGCCGGGCGGGCCGAACAGGACGACGGCGCGCGGTGGCACCAGCCGGTACTCTTCGGCCGCCTGCTGGTGTTCGAGCGGGAGGACGAGCCGCCGTTCGATGAGGCTCTTCTCGTCCTCCATGCCGGCGATGTGGCCCCAGAGCCCGATGTCGGGCACGGCGCCGCCGAGTTGGTCGAGGATGGTCGCCTCGGCGGAGTCCGCGGCGAGGACCTTCTCGAAGTAGCTGAGGTCGGGCCGGCCGGTGTAGCCGGAGTTGGTGTAGGCCCGCTCGCCGACCTCGCCGCGCGGCAGCAGGGCGCCGATGCGGCGCACGCCCTGCGCCACGAGGCGTTCCTCCAGGGCTGCCAGCAGGGCGGACCCCAGGCCGTGGTGGCGCCAGGAGCGGGCGATGGTGAGCCGGAGCACCCAGCCGCGTTCGGCGGCGGTCGAGGAGAAGGCCGCTCCGACGGCCTGCCCACGGACGACCGCGACGACTGCCGGGGCGCCCGCGCGCACGGCGGCGAGCACCTCGGCGAGACCGACCACCGGGTCGGCCGGTGTGTCCCGCGACTCCTCCCAGATGTGGGCCACCTGGTCGAGGTCGCCGTCCTCGAGGGCGCGGATGCGCCAGGGCGAGACATGGCCCCTCATACCTGCCAGTGTTTCGCGAGTGCGGCGGTCGTGCGCGTCGGGCGGCAGGGGCCCCGCACCCCCGGGTGCCCCTGCCGTCCTCCCCCCTTGGCCGCCGCGCGGGCGGTGCCACCCGGCCCGGTGTCCCGCCGGAGGGCCGGTGCCGGGCGGTGCCCGCGGGCGGCCGTGCCGCGGGCCGTCGGGTGACGGTGTCGCCGGCCCGGTAGACGGTGCCGGCCGCGCATGTCCCGGTGCCAGGCCCGCTGCCGACGACCGGGGAGTACGTGGTGCCGTGGGCGGCCGTCCCGGTACCGGTGACGGTGATCGAGTAGGTGCCGGCGGCGGCGGTTGGCCGCGGCGACGGTCATCACCGCCGAGGAGCCTGCCTGCACCGAGGACGGGTTGAAGCCGACGGTGACCCCGTTCGGGGCGCCGGAGGCGGTCAGGGCCACGGTCTGCGCACTGCCCGAGGTGACGCCGGTGGCGACGGTCGCGGTGGTCGAGCCGCCGGGCTCGACGGTGCCGGCGGCCGGGGAGAGCGCGAGCGAGAAGTCGTTGCGCCGGACGGCGTGCAGGTCGGGTCGCCTCTCTGCACAGGCACGCTGACCGCGCCCCAGGCCGCCTTGACCGGATCAACTCCCGTCCTCACGGCTGCTGTTCACCGTGCGCATCGCCGACTGCCTGCTCTGCGCGGGCGACCCGGACGCGGCTCTGGCGCTGCTCTCCCCCGACCTGCTCTCCCCCGACCTGGACGGCGCCGCCGCCCTCCCCGCCCTGGTCCGCCACGAACTGCACGGCCTGCGCGACCGGACGGCCCTGCTCCCGGCCCGCACCAGCCGCCCGGAACTGCCGTCCGCCATCCGCCGGCCGGCCGCCCGCGGCACGCCCTGAACCGGAGTGTCGGGCCCGGGCGGATCGACCGCGGCGGGTGGAGCGTGACGCTCCACTGGATCTCAGGCGCTGTCCGTCCCGGATCGCGCTCTTCATGAACTGACCGAAGACGGGTCGACGGTCCATCAGATATCGTGCACGGCCATGGGAGCACTGATAGTCGTCCGGCATGGTCAGACCGAATGGAGCCTGTCGGGCCGGCACGCCGGACGCACCGACGTTGCACTGACCGATGCGGGTGAGGCCGCAGCCAGGGCGCTCGCTCCGAGGCTGGCCCAGCGTCGGCTGGCCGCCGTGTTCAGCAGCCCGCTGAGCCGTGCGATGCGGACGGCCGAGCTTGCGGGCCTGACCGGTGTCAAGCCTGATCCGGACCTGGTGGAGTGGGACTACGGCGGCTATGAGGGGCTGACCGCCGAGCAGATCCAGGGGACGCGGCCCGGCTGGGACCTGTGGCGGGACGGCGTCGTTCCCGGTGAGGCCGCCCATCCAGGCGAGCAGCTCCAGCAGGTGGCCGCGCGCACGGACGCGGTGCTGGACCGGATCCGGCCGCTGCTGGACCAGGGCGATGTCGCCGTGGTCGCTCACGGCCATCTGGCGCGGGTGATCGCCGTGCGCTGGCTCGGGATCGACGCGTCCGCCGCCCGCCTGCTCGGCCACCCGCACCCGGGCTCGCTCGGTTTCCTGGCCATTGAGCACGGGCAGCCGGTCATCTCCGCCTGGAACGTCCAGTAGCGGCAGACACCGGCGACGCCGCGGCGGGCGGCGCGGGGCGTGGGCCGGTCAGGCGGAGTCCACGGCGACCAGCCGGCGCAGTCCCTTCCGGTCGTAGTACGACGTCATGACCCAGCCGAGCAGCAGGGCGAGCACCGTTCCGACCGCGATCATGATCCAGGCGCGGGCGAGTCCGGCGTCGGCCCGGGCGTCGAAGTAGAGGATCGCCCGGATGCCGTCGCTGAGCTGCCGCATCGGCTCGAACCTGGCCAGGAACCGGTAGAAGTCGGGCAGTGCCTGCAGCGGGATGGTGGCTCCCGAGGAGGGCAGTGCCAGCACGATGAACACGAACATGCTGACGAGCTGTCCGATCCCGCCGAAGGTGGCGTTGATCGCCTGCACGCCGAGGCCGACGGCGGCGCTGGCGCAGAAGGAGAAGAGGAACAGCAGCGGCAGGTGCGAGGCGTCCATGCCGAGGATGCCGACGGTGGCCAGCATGATGACCGCCGAGGTGAACAGCGAGATGACGGTGCTCATCACCGATTTGACCACCCAGGTGCGGCGGCGGGTGATCGGGACGGTGCGGCGCCGGGTGTGCCAGGGTCCGAGCTCGTTGTCGGTGTAGCCGAGCGCGACGTCCACGCCGTTGCCGATGGCGTTGCCGCCGAGGAAGCCGGCGAGCACCAGCAGCAACGTGTAGTAGAAGGCGCTGAGGCCGAGTCCGCTGTGCGGGCCGATCGGGTGGCCGACCCGGGTCTCGACGGTGATCGGGTCGGCCAGCAGCAGCGCGGAGGCGTTGGACACCTGGGTGCCCTGCTGGGTGGCGCGCTGCGCGGCGACGGCGGTGAGCTGCTTGCCGAGGTCGAGCGAGGCACGGTGGGCCGCATCGGTGGCGATGGAGCTGGCGAAGGAGGAGGCGAGGCTGCCCGAGCCCGGGTTGGTCAGCACCACGGCGATCGGGCGGGCGGGCGAGCCGGCCGGCGGCTGGCCGAGGCCGGCGACGGCGGCGGTGAAGTCCTCGGGGATCTTCAGTGCGCCGTACAGCTGGTTGGAGGCGAGCTTCTGCTGGGCCTCGGCGGGGGTGAGGACCTGCCAGTTCACCCGGTCGTCCGGGTCGGGTGCCGCGGCGACGGCGGCGGTGATGCTCGCGCCGAGGTTCTGCTGCTTGCCGTCGACGGTGGCGCCCTTGTCGGCACTGACCAGCCCGACCGGCACCCGGTGCAGGTCGATCCGGGGGTTGAGGATGCCGCCCATGTAGAGCAGGGCCAGCAGCAGCGAGACCGCGGTGACCAGCACCGACGGAATGATCCAGATCCGCGGGTTGCGCAGCACCTGCCCGGCGGTGGCCCCGGCGGTCGTCGGGGCCGGCCGCTCGGATTCCGGGCCGGGCGGCTCGGAATCCGGGCCCGGCTCGGACGTGCCGGGTGGGGTGGGCGGTGTCATGGGTACCTCCTGCGCTCGTCCCGCCGGTGCCGTCCGGTCCGCGCCCGTGGGATGCCGCCGCAGGCCGCCGGGCGGGTCCGTCCGGAACGACCGTACGCGGCCGGGGGCCCGTTGCCCCCGACCGCCGATCGCTCACGACCGCGTGTCACCCGGCCGGACCCCGGCGAACCCGAGCGAACCCGGCCGGCACCGAGCCGGGCCCGAACCGGCCCGGACCGGGCGGGGACGCCGGGCAGGGTGTCAGAGGCGGTGCCCCTGAGCGCCGAAGTTCCACGGGCCCCACTGGGTGAGGCCGGAGAAGACGTCCTTCTCCCAGGTGTGGGCGAACAGTTGGAACTGCTGGGGGCTGCCGGCGTCGAACGGGATGCCGATGCGCAGGACGTGCGGCAGGGCGGCGTCCGGCCCGCCGGCCACGTCGAGCACCCGGCCGTCCGGTGCCGCGTAGCGCGCGGAGAACGGTGCGACGGAGGTGATGGCCAGGGTGCCGTGCCAGCCGTCGTGGTTCGTCGCCCATCGGCCGATCCAGTCCGCCGCGGTGAATCCGCGGGTGGGCGTGCCGGGCAGGGCGGAGCGGGAGAGGCTCACCCCGAAGGGCATGCCGCTCAAGGTGGTGGTGCCGGCCGCGTTCCGCTGGTCCCGGGAGAACACATAGGCCTGGAACTCCTGGCCCCGCTGTGCGCCCGGCCGGACCCTGGCCGTGGTGTCGGCGATCCAGAAGTGCAGGCCCTGGCCGCCCTGGACGGTGGCGCCGTTGACGTCGAAGCGCCGGCCGTCCCGGTAGTAGCTGCCCAGCTTGGTGGGCTCGCCGGGCGGCCGGCGGTAGTCGGTGGTGCGGCGCAGGACGAGTTCGCCCCGCCAGCCGTCGTGGTCCATCTGCCAGCGGCCCGTCCAGAAGGCCTCGGTCTGCGGGGCGGCGTCGACGGCGGCGACGTCGGTGATGTAGCGGCCGCCGAGGATCCGCCAGTCCGCCGAGTCGTAGGACAGCTCGATGAACCGGCCCTCGCCCCAGGAGTTCTTGGCGGTGTACACCCGGCGGGTGCGGTCGAAGCCGATCAGCAGCAGGCAGTGCCCCGGGACGTCGGCGACCACCTCGTGGCCGCCGGCGATCACCGCTTCGACCTGCGCGGGCGTCGGCGAGCCGGGCAGTGCGGCGAAGCCGGTCACCCGGTAGCGGGCGGCGTGCCGCGCGGCGGTGGGCACGTGGCCCTCGGCGAACTCGAAGGCGTCCAGCTGCTCCTGTGTCGAACCCCAGTCGAGGCTGCCGCTCGCCGGGGTGCCGGTGTGCAGCGCGTCCATGGCCGGGCCGTCGAGGTACGGGGCCGCGGACTCGGCGGGGACGGCCGACCGGGCGAGCTTGTCGACCAGGTCGGAACAGCCCTGGAATCCCCAGTAGGAGCTGTTGTTCTCGTGTGCCACGGTGGAGGTCTCGTAGTCGGAGTACAGCTCCCCCGCCTTGTTGAGGTGGAAGGCGAACTGCTCGGAGAGGTCGAGGTCGACGCCGTACTTCCGCTTGTACGCGGCCTCCATCCCGGCGCAGGCGGCGAACGCGTAGCACGTCCCCCGCGCGCCCTGGTTCCGGAACCCGGTCTGGTACCCGGCCAGCGACACCACGTCCCCGGTGAGGAGCCGTGCCGGGGGCGGTGCGACCAGGCCCTGCCGGACGGCCCGTTCATTGGCCCGCTCGACGGCCTGCCGGTGCCTGACCGGATCGTCCAGCAGATGACGCTTCGCTTCGACGACGTCCTCGAAGCGGACGGCCTGCGCCATGATCGCCCCTCTCCACGCAAAGAGTTCGCTTGCGCCCATGTGGATCCTGCCGACTCCCCCTACCCGGTGAGCAATATGACGACCCATCAGATCCTGGCGCACCCCGTGGCGGAGCTCCGGAGGGGTCGTCGCGCCGGTCGACCGAATATGAGATCCCTGAGCCGGTCGAGTGATCATCCGATGCCGCCACGGGACGCCATTGCGTACGCACGATGCCGATGGATCCGATCCCGTGACACCTGCGGGTCCGGATCGAAGGAAAGAATGATTGTGCGAGCATTCCGGATCGCCTGGCCGCCGCCGGGGCGGCACCGGCCCATTTTCTGCTCTCATCATAGAAATGCATCCGAACGGTCACCATATGTCATCATGGAGATCGCCGACTTCTCGTCCGCCGCTGCGGATTGGCGCACCGTCAGCGCGGTCGGCCCGATTCTGCGGTCTCCCGCGGCCATTCGTCCCGGGCTCCGGCCGCCGTTGAGAGGACAGCGATCCCGTGGAGCACGCCGCCGCACCGGCCGCACCGAAGTCACCGCCGATCGCCTGGCGGGCGTACGCCGGACTGGCCGGCTACGCGATGTCCGTGCCGGCCGGTGAGAGCCTGGTCTGCACCGGCGTCATCCTCGACCACCTCAAGGCCCGCGGCCGGGTCCCCGAAGGCTGCGGCCTGGCCGGCGTGTTCGTCTCCCCGTGGACGAGCCCGGAGCTGCTGGACACGCCGGACGAGCGGGTGGTGGAGATCGCCTGCGCCGAGGCCGAGCGGTTCCTGCCCGGCCTGCGGGCCGCCACCGTACGGACCTTCGTGGACCGCTTCCGGCACGCGCCGCCGCAGGCGGCGCGTGCCGCCGTCCGGGAGCGCGCCGCCTTCCTCGCCCGGCCCACCCGGGCCGTCGACTATGCCGGGGACTGGGTGATGCTGCGCCCGAGCAGTGAGGGCGCCGTCCGCTCGGGGCGGCCGGCCGCCCACCGAGTGCTCGCCCACGCGGGCGACCGGCCGGCCACCGTGCTCTGAGTCCCCACCGGCTCGCGACTCCACCGGAGATCCACCGATGACCCTCGCCCCCGCCTACCTGTTCGACAACAGGAGCGAGCATGCCGCCGAGCAGCACCGCTGCCTGGCGGAGTGGCTCGACCCGATCAGCATCGAGCGGCTGGTCGGCGCCGGTGTCCGCCCCGGCCTGCACTGCCTGGACGTCGGTACCGGCGCCGGCAGCATCGCCGTCTGGCTGGCCGACCGGGTCGGCCCCGCCGGCCGGGTGCTCGCCACCGACCTCGCGCCGCTGCCGGTCCCGGAGCGGCCGAACCTCGTCGTGCAGCGCCACGACATCCTCCACGACCCGCTGCCGGAGGCCGGGTTCGACCTGATCCACGTCCGGCTGGTGCTCTCCCACCTGCCGGAGCGGGAGGAGGTGCTGCACCGTCTGCTGGCTGCGCTGCGGCCCGGCGGGGTGCTGCACCTGGTGGAGTTCGACGCCGAGTACGCGCCGGTGCTGCTAGCCCCCGACGCGCGCGCCAAGGAGCTGTTCGAGCGCTTCCAGCGGGCCAAGCTCCAGGCGTTCCGGGAGCGCGGCTCACACCAGGGCTGGGGGCGCGAGTGCGCGGCCGCCCTGCGCCGGGCCGGCTTCACGGACGTCGAGGCGGTGCCGTACGTCACCGCGCTGACGCCCGGCTCCCCCGGGCTGCGGCTGCAGATCCACACCACCCGCCACCTGCGCGAGCCGCTGCTGCGCGCCGGCCTGACCGACGCCGAACTCGCCGAGCTGCGCGAGGTCCTGGCGCACCCGGACTTCCGGGCCTGCTCCAACCTGGTGCACACCGTGCACGGCCGGCGCCCGTGAGCAGCACGACGGCCGCCCCGGAGACGGCGGCTCCACCGGCCGTCGTCCTCGACGTGGCAGCCACCCACCTGCGCGCCCTGGGCCACCGCCCCGAGCGGCTGCCCGGGGGCGCCCTCGCGCTCGGCACGGGGCCGCACCGGATCGAGGGCCGGATCTCCTGGGCCGGGCCGGTGGCACTGCCGCTGCACGGCGAGGCGGACGTCCGGGCGGCGTGCGGCCTGATGCAGGTGCACGGCCGCCGGAACGGCCGGCCCGTGGCGCTGGGCGTGGACTTCGGCTCCGTGGCCGCCGGGGTGCTGGCCGCGACCGGCCTTCTGGCGGCGCTGCGCGCGGGCCCGGCCGGGGGCACCGCACGCGGCCGTCTCAGTGTCGGTCGCGCAGGCGGTCCGGGGAGGCGGGCGCCTCACCGAAGGCCTTGAGGATGCGCTTGGCCTCGGCGTCCCAGTCGGCACGGCCGATCCGGCCGTCGCCGTTCACGTCCCAGCGGTCGAAGCGCTTCTGGGTGCGGTCGAGCTGCACGGAAGTGGTCATCTCGGAGATCTCCAAGGGGTGTCTCGCACGGGCTGCCGGCACGAGATCGGCGCGGCCGCGGAACGTCAGAGCACCCGCACGGTGAGCGACCGATCGCACACACACGGCAGATCGGACCGGGAACACACTTCGTTGACGCTCCATCTCCTCGCCCGAAGCCGAAATCACGCCTCCGAACCCCGAATCGGGGACACGGTCAACGTCCAGGGAAAGCGCCCCGCGCGAGTGATCGCTGACGGTCCGGCACCTTTTCCGCCCCTTCCGGCGCATACGCTCGGTCCGTGACCGAATCACCCTCGCCGCTCCCGCTGATCGGCCTCGCACCGCAGGCCTTCGCCGCCGTGAACGCGCTGCACGGCGCCGTCGAGGAGACCGCCGCTGCGGCCGGGCTGGAGCCTGTGCTGCTGGAACTCGTCCGGCTGCGCTGCTCACAGATCAACGGCCGGGCGCTACACCGGGCGGCCCGCGCCGTCCTGACCGAGCAGGAGGCGGCCCTGGTCGCCTGGGCCGCCAGCGTGGTCAACACCTACAACCGGATCGCCGTGATCTCCCGGCCGGTCGCCGCCGCGGGAGTCTGACGGTGGAGGTCTGGCTGCTCAACAATGTGTCGACCTTCACCCTGGCGGCGATCGTGGTCGGCGGTGTCGTGGTCGTCGCGCTGCTCGGCAGCGCGCTGACCCGGCGCCGCTACCCGCAGACCGCCAGCGGTGACCACAACGACATGGTGGGCGTGGTGCTCAGCATGTTCGGCGCCATCTACGGCGTGATCCTCGCCTTCGTCATCGTCACGCTCTGGACGCAGCTGGAGAGCGCCGAGACCGTGGTGGCCACGGAGGCCACCGCCGCCGCCCAGATCGTCCGGGACGCGCAGGCCTTCCCGCCGGGGCAGCGCGATCAGGTGAACCGGGCGGTCGACGGGTACGTGCATGCCGTGGTCGAGCAGCAGTGGCCGCTGATGCGGGCGGGCGAGGGCGACTACAACCGCACCGCCGCCAAGCTGGAGGCCGTCTACCAGGCGCTGCAGGCCTACCAGCCGGACACGCACTCCGAGCAGACCTTCTACGACCAGGCGGTGGAGAGCATCGGCCAGGTGGCCGGCCAGCGCCGGGCCAGGATCACCCAGAGCGGCCAGCAACTGCCGGTGCTGCTGCAGGTGCTGGTGTACGGGGGTGCGGTGGTGATCCTGCCGCTGACCTTCCTGTACGGCATCCGCAGTCGGCGGATCCAGCTGCTGTTCGTGGGCTCGGTGGCGGCGCTGATCGGCTTCAGTCTGCTGCTGGTGCTCGTCCTGGACCGGCCGTTCGCCGGGGAGTTGAGCGTGAGCCCGAGCCCGTTCAAGGAGGGGGCACTCTCGAAGTTCTGGGAGGGCCCGGTCGTGCCGGGGGCGGGGGTGGCGGACGCGCCGGCCGCGCGCTGAACGCCGCTCAGGCGTCGGGCCCCTGGGCCCGCAGCCGCCGGACGTTCTCCAGCGACTCGCGGAGTTCGTCCAGCCAGGTCTCGGAGTGCCGCTGGACGAGTCGGACGCACCAGGCCAGCGCGTCGCTGCGGCTGCGGGCCACCCCGGCCTCGACGAGGGTGTCCAGCACCTGCCGTTCGGGCTGCCGGAGCCGGGTCATCACCGGCGCCGACACCGTGGTGAACATCCCGCGGACGCCGTCGCACTCGGCCCCCCACGAGACTTTGCGCCCGTACCGCCGCTCGGCCTCGCGCGCGACGGTCATCCGCGCCTCCCGGGTCCGCTCCCGGAACTCGGCGATCCGCCCCTCCACCGCCGCCTCCCGCTCGCCCTCCGACACCCCGTCCGCCAACTCGGGCGGCGGGATGCGCCCGACCACCGTGATCTCCTCCCGGTCCACGGCGATCTCGACCAGCTCACTGAACAGCCCTTCCGGCAGCCGGCCGGTGAACCAGCCGCGCAGGGCCTCCTGCTCTGACGTAATCATGTAATCATCATTACTCTGCATCGGACAGGCCGCAAGGGTCGCCGACCAACGGACGCCGCCGCCCCTCTCGCCGGTCTCACCCCCGGGGCACGCAGGACGGGGACACGTGGCATCCTGCCCGGATGGTCTCCGCCGTTTCCCAGCACCTCCGCCTCCTGCCCGGCGAGTACGTCATCGAGCACCTGGGCGACGGCGCCCCGCTGCCCGACGGCCAGTGGCTCGCCGTGGTCCGCGCCCCGGAGGGCCTGACCGTCATCCGCCCCGCTCGGCCCGAGGAAGCCGATCGCTGGTCCGCGCTCTACGGCGGCGACACCGCCCATGCGGTCGACGTGCCGGGCATGCTCGCCGCCCTGCTCACGCCGCTGGCCGCCGGCGATATCCCGGTCTTCGTCACGTCGACCTTCCACGCCGACATCGTCCTGGTGCCCAGCGGATGCGTGTCCGCCGCGCAGGCCGCCCTCCGGGCAGCGGGCCACGTGGTCGCCTGACGCGGCGGGCCGCTCTTCGCCTCCGGGAACGGCGACACGACCTCCTGATCTCCCGCTCGCGCGGCCCGCCGCGCCGGAGCTCGACGAATGGCGGATCGGGCTGGTGACCTGGCGGCTGCTCGTCCCGCAGACGGCTCGTCCCGCCGTCGCGGCCGGCACGGCCAAGGGCCTCGCCGCCGCGGACAACCCATTGACGGACCGCGGCTGCATGATCCTCGGCACGATCCTGTCCTGCGCCGCAGCCGTCGGCTGGCCGCTGGTCCTCATCTACATGATCCGCAGCAGCCTCGAGGATCGCCGGAGGCAACGCCCGGACGCCGGCGCCGCCCCCGCACGGCTGCGAACTCGCCCGGCACCTACCGGGACCTCGCCGGACACCCCGGGCTCGACCACCCCCGGCAACTGACCGCCCACCGTTCCCAGGCCCGGCCGACCCGAAAATCCTCTCGATGTATACACTCGATGTATACGCCTGATGTATGGTCAGCTCATGAGTGTTCCTCTGACCCTTCTCGGGCTGCTGGAGCGAGAGCCCAGCCATGGATACGACCTCAAGCGCGACTACGACACGCTGTTCGGGCGGGACAAGCCGCTGCCGTACGGCCAGGTGTACGCGACGCTCAGCCGGCTCGCGCGGGACGGCAAGGTGGTGGCCGGCGAGGCCGAACCGGGTGGCGGGCCGGAGCGCAAGCGGTATGTCATCACCGAGGCCGGGGTGACCGAGTTCGAGACCTGGCTGGCGGAGCCGGTCGCTCCCGAACCCACCCTGCAGACGGTGCTGTTCACCAAGGTCGTACTGGCGCTGATGCTCGGCCGCGATGCCGGGCGGTACCTCGACACACAGCGGGCCGCACACATGCAGCGGATGCGCGAACTCACCGAACTGCGCCGCACCGGCGCCCTCCTGGACACCCTGCTGGCCGACCACGGCCTGTTCCGGCTGGAGGCCGACCTGCGCTGGATCGACCTGACGGTGGCCCGGCTGGACGCGATCGCCGAGGCGGTGCGGTCATGACGGGCGCACTGATCGAGGCACGCGGGGTGACCCTCGCCTTCGGCGAGACCCCGGCGCTGCGCGGCGCGGACCTGACGGTCGGCGCGGGCGAGGTGCTCGCCGTGATGGGGCCGAGCGGCTCCGGCAAGTCCACGCTCCTGCACTGCCTGGCCGGCATCCTCACACCGGACTCCGGCGAGGTCCTCTTCGACGGCCGGCGGATCGATCGCCTCGGCGAGTCCGAGCGCAGCGCGCTGCGCCGGGACCGGTTCGGCTTCGTCTTCCAGTTCGGCCAGCTCGTCCCCGAGTTGACCGCCGAGGAGAACGTCGCGCTGCCGATGCTGCTGAGCGGCACCCGCCGTGCGGCAGCGCTCGCGGAGGCCCGGCCGTGGTTCGCCCGGCTCGGCCTGGACGGGCTGGAGCGGCGCAGGTCCGGAGAGCTGTCCGGCGGCCAGGCACAGCGGGTGGCGCTGGCGCGCGGCCTGGTGACCCGTCCGCGGGTGCTGTTCGCGGACGAGCCGACGGGTGCGCTGGACTCGTTGACCGGCGAGCAGGTGATGGAGCTGATGGTGGGTGCGGCGCGCGAACAGGGCACCACGGTGGTGCTGGTGACGCACGAGCCGCGGGTGGCGGCGTACGCGCACCGGGAGGCGATCGTCCGCGACGGCCGGGTGACCTCGCTGTCGGTGGATCGGATCGCGTCGTGATCGCGCTGGCGCTGCGGCTCTCGGTGAGCGGCGGACGGGAGGCGCTGGCCAGGCTGGTCTCGATCGCGGCGGCGGTGGCGGTCGGCGTGGCGCTGCTGCTGTCGACGCTGGCCGGGATCAACGCGGTGGACGCGTCCAACGAACGGCAGTTGTGGTGGAACACCGGTGCGGCGGCCCGGACGGCGACCGCCCCGGTCGACCCACTGTGGTGGCGGGCGCACGACGACCACTACGACGGCAAGCCGATCTTCGAGGTGGACGTGGCCGCGACCGGTCCGACCTCGCCGGTGCCACCGGGCATGGCCGCCCTACCGGCGCCCGGGGAGTACTACGCCTCGCCCGCCCTGGCGAAGCTCGTCGCGGACGTCCCGGCGGCGGAGCTCGGCGACCGTTTCCCCGGCAGGCTCGCCGGGGTGCTGGGCGATGCCGCGCTGCCCTCGCCGGACTCGCTGATCGCGGTGGTGGGCCGCCCGGCGGAACAGGTCCGGACCGCCCCGGGTGCCCGGGCGGTGACGACGATCGCGGACGCCCTGCCGGCGAAGTGCGACAACGACTGCCCGGGCATGGGGGTGCGCGGCGACGCGATGACGCTGATCCTCTCCGTGGTGGCCGGTGCGCTGATCTTCCCGGTGCTGGTGTTCATCGGGACGGCGACGCGGCTGTCGGCGGCCCGCCGCGAGCAGCGGTTCGCGGCGATGCGGCTGGTGGGCGCCACTCCCGGCCAGGTGGCCCTGATCTCGGCGGTTGAGTCGACGCTGGCGGCGGTGGCGGGCACGGCGGCCGGCTTCGGACTGTTCGCGCTGCTCAGACCACTGGTGGCGCAGGTGCCGTTCACCGGCGACCGGTATTTCGCAGGGGATCTGACCCTGCATGCGGTGCAGATGCTCACGGTGGCTCTGGGCGTGCCGGTCGCGGCGGCGGCGGCAGCGCGACTGGCGCTTCGCCGGGTGTCGGTGTCGCCGCTGGGGGTCAGCCGGCGGGTGACGCCGCGCCCGCCAAGGGTGTGGCGGCTCGTGCCGCTGGCGGCGGGAATCGGCGAGCTGGCCTGGTTCGTGGACCGGCGGCCGGATACGACGGACGGCCAGACCTGGGCGTACCTCTCCGGGTTCGTGCTGGTGATGCTGGGCCTGGTGGTGGCCGGACCGTGGCTGACGATGGCCGCGGCACGGCTGGTGGCGCGGCGCACCTCGCGTCCTGCCTCGCTGATCGCGGTGCGGCGGCTGGCGGACGATCCGAAGGCGGGCTTCCGGTCGGTGAGCGGCCTGGTGCTGGCGCTCTTCGTGACCAGTGCGACGGTCGGGATCATCGGCACGATCAATGCCAACCGCGGTGTGCTGAGCGGCGATCCGCAGACGCGCGCGGCGGTGCAGCACGGTGCGCTGCTGGACGATCCGCCGATGACGGACCGGGTGCCGGAGGCGGTGCTCACCCAGCTGAAGGCCGTGCCCGGGTACCGCGGCGCAGTGGTGGTGCACGCCAACCCGGCCCGGGTGGCGGCCGATCCGACGGACCCGCGCCCGTGGGCGCCGGGCCTGGTGCTCTGCTCGGAGCTGGCGAGCGCCCCGGTGGTGGGTGGTTGCGCGCCGGCGGCAGAGGTCGCGGCCGTGCCGATGTACCAGTTCGTCGACCTGCAGACGGCGGCCACCCGGAAGTGGCCGGCTGCCCCCGTCTCGTCGGCGCAACTGGCCGCGCTGCCCGTGCAGATGGTGTACGTGACGACCGACGGCTCGACGGCGGCGACGGAGCGGGTGCGGACGGTGCTCGACCGGGCCTTCCCGGACCACGAGTCGCGGATGGTGAAGGACTGGGGCAGTGACCAGCAGCGGCAGTTGGCCGGCTTCCGGCAGCTGGCGAACGTGGTCATCCTGACCACCCTGCCGATCGCGGGCTGCAGTCTGGCGGTGAGTGTGGTGGCGGGGCTGTCGGACCGCAGGCGGCCGTTCGCGCTGCTGCGGCTCGGCGGGGCTCCGCTGGGTGTGCTGCGCTCGGTGGTGGCGCTGGAGAGTGCGCTGCCGCTGCTGGTGGTGGCGGGGGTGGCGACGGGGACGGGTCTGCTGGCGGCGCACCTGTTCCTGAAGTCCCAGATGCACTATGCGCTGGTGTCGCCCGGCGCAGTGTACTTCGCGCTGGTGGCACTGGGGTTGGCGGCCTCGCTCGGAATCATCGCCTCCACGCTGCCACTGCTGCGGCGGATCACCGGCCCGGAGGCGGCACGCAACGGCTGAACGCGGTAGCCCGGCCCTCCCTCGCTGTGTCGCGGCGGCGGAGTGCCCGGCTGCCGTTCAGGGCAGGGCCGGAGCGGCAGGACGGTCCCGTGCGTCGGCTGCCGTCGACCCGCTGAACCCTCTGGCCTGGTGGTGCGTCACATTCGGTCGCGGCCGGCGCGGCAGGTCGGCGGGCGTCGCCGAATCGCCGTCAGGCGTCATGGCAGCGGTGGCGAGTTGACGAAGCGGAAGCATGCGGATGCCGGCGCGCGGGGCCCACGGGCAGTGGCGCACGGCCCGCGCGCATCGCGCGTAGACATTGCGCGTAGAGTTTGCTTGACCTGCCTGGTTACCCGCCCGTACGTTCATCCCCGCATCGTGCGCGCCGGGCAGGTGGAACGACTCGCGTTCGCCCCTCCCGGCGGTAGAAAGGGCAGAACCACATGGTCAGGAAGACCCTCGGGAACCGCTCGAAGACCCTCGCCACCCTCGCCGTCGGCGTGGTCGTCGGCGGTGCGGTCGCGGGCGGCGGCTTCGCGGTCGCCGACTCCAAGGCTCCGCGGAGCGACCGTCAGATCACCAACATGACCGACGAGGTCAACGACATCAAGGCGTACTACGGCGACACCGTCGACGCGCAGGGCGAGCACTGGCCGTCGGCGACCGGCAACTACGCCAAGCAGGTCGCCGGGATACAGAAGGACGCCAAGCAGTACCTGCAGAACCGCGCCCGCCACGACAAGGGCAAGAAGAAGGCGATCGTGCTCGACGTCGACGACACCTCGCTGTCGACGTACAACTACGAGCTGGAGACGACGTTCGTCTACAGCCCGGCGAGCAACGCCCAGTACATCGCCACCAAGACCATGCCTGCCGTCTTCGGCATGAACACCCTGGCGAAGTGGGCCGAGCAGCAGGGCTACACCGTCTTCTTCGTCACCGGCCGGCCGGAGTCCCAGCGCTCGTACACCGCGGCCAACCTGTCCGCCGTGGGCTTCCCGACCGCGGACGCCACGCACCTGTACCTGAAGAACAAGGAGAACCCGCCGGCGTACCTGGCCTGCGGCTCGACCTGCACCACGATCGAGTACAAGTCCGGCACCCGCGCGCACATCGAGAGCCTCGGGTACCAGATCGTGGCCAACTTCGGCGACCAGTACAGCGACCTGTCCGGCGGCCACTCCGGCAAGACGTACAAGATCCCGAACCCGATGTACTACCTCCCCTGACCTCTGGTCAGGACGCCGGGCGCCGCTGTCGGAACCTCGACCGCGGCGCCCGGCGTCGCCGGTCCCGGCCCTCTCTCCACCGCGGTCTCCGCCGCACACTCGTACGAACGGGTGGTCTACCGCGAAAGCTGCGCCACCGCCCTGTCCGACCACGTCCTACGGCGTCGACGGATGTTAGCTTCGGACTCCTCGTCGGATTCGACCGACGCCTGCCGACGGCGCCAGGACAGTGCGTCCGTCGAACGGGTTCCCTGTCCGATCGGTGGTGGCCAGGTGGTTATGTGGTCGCGGCGTGCCGTGCTGGCCGGCCTTGTCTCGTCGCCGGTGCTGACGGCCGGCTGCCTCGCCGGCACCGCCGGGAAGACGCCGCCTCACGACGGAGCGGGAAGCGGGCCGGTGCCCGAGGAGCACGGGCCGGCCGGCTACCGGCGGCTGCCGATCCCGCCGCTCGCGGAATCCCGCACGGAGAACGGCGTGCGGTGGTTCACCCTGGAAGCGCGGCCCGGCAGCGCGAGCATCGTGCCCGGCACATCCACCCCGACCTGGGGCTACTCGCAGGACCTCCTCGGTCCGACCCTGCGCGCCCGCACCGGCGAGACGGTGGGCGTCCGGGTCCGCAACCGCCTGCCCGAGACCACCTCGGTCCACTGGCACGGCATGCATCTGCCCGCACGCTTCGACGGCGGCCCCCACCAGCCGATCGCCCCGGACGCCATCTGGGAGCCCTCCTGGGTGATCGCCCAGCCCGCGGCGACCCTCTGGTACCACCCGCACCCCCACGGGTCGACCCAGGTGCACGCCTACCGCGGCCTGGCCGGGCTGTTCCTCGTCGACGACGAGACCGGCGCGGGACTGCCGCACGAGTACGGCATCGACGACCTCCCGGTGATCGTGCAGGACAAGAAGCTCAACCCCGACGGCACCCTGGACGAACGCGACGACGCCGGGACGGGGCTGCTCGGTCCCACGGTGACGGCGAACGGGATCGCGGGAGCGTATGCCCCGGTCGCCACCGACCGGGTGCGCCTGCGCATCCTCAACGGCTCGACGATGCGGGTCTACAACCTCGGCCTGGACGACGACGGCGAGTTCGAGATGGTGGCCTCCGACGGTGGGCTGCTCGCGGCCCCCGTCCGGCTCCGCCGCCTGCCACTGACGCCCGGCGAGCGGGCGGAGATCGTCGTCCGCATGCAGGCCGGCCGGCCGCGTACCCTGCGCTCCTTCCCGACCCCGCTGCCCGCCAGGAAGGGCCGCGGACCGTCCGCAGGCGCCGCCCGGAGCGAGGAGTTCGAGATCCTGCTCCTGAACCCGCGGCCGCAGCTCCGCACCGGCACGGCGACGCCCTCGAAGCTGGCCGTGATTCCCCCGCCCGTCACGGCCGCCGCAGTGGCACGGACCTTCGAACTCGACGGCAACACGATCAACGGCCTGCCGATGGACATGGACCGGATGGACCTCACCGCCACCGTCGACGTCCCGGAGATCTGGACGGTGACGAACACCCACAACCGGGTGCACAACTTCCACGTGCACGACAACCACTTCCAGGTCCTCGACGTCAACGGCAGCCCTCCCCCACCGGAACTGGCCGGCTGGAAGGACACGGTCGCCGTGCCGCCGTCGGGCTCGGTGCGCCTCGCCGTGGTCTTCCGCGACTACACCGACTCGCAGAACCCGTACATGTTCCACTGCCATCTGATGCGCCACGAGGACGACGGAATGATGGGCCAGTTCCTGGTCGTCGGTCCGGGACAGCGGACCGGCTGAACACTCGCCGGCCGGCACCCCGCAGCCGGCGGCCGGGAGCGGGGTTGCCCCGCCCGTGCGGGTGCACGCCGTCCACCGCTCGGTCGATCGCAGACGAATCCGCTCGGGGCCCGGGCCGGGGGGCGCGCCGGGGACGAGTCCCAGGTCGGCGGCCGGGACCGCGCCCGCGCCGGGAACGACGGTCGGGGCCGCGCTGTGGCGCGGGTGCCCGGCCCACCTGACACTGGGCCGGACAGGAGCGGCACGGATCGAGTTCAGTGGGAGAGCGGATCATGCGGACGAACATGGTGCTCCGCGGCGTCGGCGTCGCGGTCGGTCTGGTCCTGATCGCCGGCGCGTTCGTCCTCACGTTCTTCGTCACGCCCACCTATGTGGCCCGGGTGCCCAGCGACACCGACGTCACGCGCTCCTACACCGGCAGCTTCAAGACCCTGCTCGACGCGCAGGAGGTGGCGAAGGGCAACCTTCTCTCGGCCGTCAAGCGGGATGTCCCGATGGCCGTCGAACGGACCGTCAAGGTGCTGGACACCTCGGACGACACCGCCCTGGTCAGCGACAGCCGGACGACGACCGCGGCAGGCCGCGCGGTCGAGAAGACCACCTGGCAGTACGCCGTCGACCGAAAGACCCTCGAACCGGCCACCGATCACCCGGCGAGCTGGACGGTGGTCGACGCCAAAGGCCTGACGGTGAGCTGGCCGATCGGCGCGAAGAAGCAGACGTACACCGGTTGGCGGCCGGAGACCGGGACCACCACCCCGCTGACGTACTCGCGCACCGAGAGCAGGTCCGGCGTCAGTACCTACGTGTACCTGGCGAGGCTGCCCGCCACCCGGATCACCGACACCCAGGTGCTCGCCGGACTCCCGCCGGCCGTCCCGAAGAGCACCCTGGCGCTGGTCGCCCAGGTCGGGACCCTCTCGGCGGAGGCGAAGCAGAGACTGGCCGTGCTGCTGCCGACGCTGCCCGATCCGGTTCCGCTGAGCTACACGCTCCAGAGCGCCGACACGTTCTGGATCGAGCCCGAGACCGGCATCGTGGTCGACACCCAGCGGTCCCAGCAGCGCACGGCCGGGGTCGTCGCCCCGAGCGACGGCGCCTTCCTTCCGCTGCTGCCGGTCTCCGACGTCTCGTACCGGCAGACGCCCGACTCCGTGAAGGCAGCCGCGGACGACGCCAAGGACGGCCGGAACGCCATCTCGCTCGTCGGCACCATCCTGCCCATCGTGCTGGGCGTGGTCGGCGCGGTGCTGGTCGCCGTTTCCCTCCTCGTCCGGCGCCGGGGCACCCGTGGCGGCGCGGCACCGGCCGCACCGGCCGCACCGACCGGACCGGCCGCACCGGGTGGTCCTGGCGCGCCCGGTGGTCCTGGCGCGCCGACCGGACCGGCCCCGCCGGCCGGGCCGACCGGACCGAATCCGCCGGCCGGGCCGGCCCCGGACGCGTGACGCGACGGCCGCGCGGGACCCTGGGCAGCGATCCGGCACGCCGGCCACGGGCGATTCCGCGCACACCCGGGTGACCCGGACTGCTATCGCAGGATGCCGTCGCCGTTCACCCGGTCAGCGGAAGCGGCCGGTGACCTTGCCCCAGCCGTGCCAGCGGTCGACCTCGATCAGGGCGGTGACCCGGCCGCGGTCGCGCACGGGGTAGTCGCGGCCCAGGTACTGCCGGGAGAGCCGGTCGATGTCGGCGAGGTCCCTGTCCTCGTACATGTCGGCGACCCGGCCGACCAGGGTGACGTGGGTGTACCAGGAGTGCTCGTCGAGCACGGTGAGGCTGACCCGGGGGTCGGCCCGCAGGTGGCGCAGGCGGGTCCGGCCCTCGTCCATGTTGACCAGGGCGCGGCCGTCCGCCTCCCAGAGGTACCAGGTGGCGGTGGAGACGGGCTGGCCGTCCGGGCGGACGGTGGCGATGACGGCGGGGTTCGCCTTGCGCAACAGCGCGACGGCCTTCTCGGGCAGCGGCGGCCTGGGCATGAGGTCCCTCCTCGTCCGCACCGGTCTCCTCCGGGCCGAGGGGCCCCTTTGCCGGTACTCCGCAGCCTAGGCCGCACCCGGTCGGTTGCGGCGGCGCAATGCCGAACGGGTCGTCGCTGGAGTGACGGATCGTCAAACGGATGCGCGACAGAGGTGGATGATCTGCCGGAATCCGTGCGTGTTCGACATGGTCGCCCGGCCCGCCCCGCACGTCACGGTCCGCACCGTCCCCGGATTCGAACGCTGACGGCCGCTCCCGCGCGGCCCCGGCCGGGAACGGCGCGCCGAAGACCCGCCGAAACGGGATTCGGCGCGATACTGGTGGCCATGCGTGTCGCGCTCATGACGGCGGGTTCGCGGGGCGACGTCGCCCCGTTCACCGGGCTCGGGTCCGGGCTGGCCCGGGCCGGCCACCAGGTCACCCTCGTCACCCATGCGCGGTTCGCGCCGCTCGCGCAGGCCCCCGGCATCGGCTTCCATCCGCTGCCGGTGGACCCGCGCGAGGCATTGGAGTCCGCCGCCGGGCAGGGCCTGCACCGCAGTTCCAGTGGCGTCGCCAAGCTGGCCCGGCTGGTCTCGATGGCGCGGTCGCTGGTCGGGCGGGATGGCGGACGGGCTGCTGGTCGCCGCGGACGGGCAGGACGTTCTGCTGGTGTCGGCCGCGCTGGCGCCGCTGGGGCATGCCGTTGCGGAGGGATTGGCGCTGCCCAGCATCGGCCTCCACCTGCAACCGCTCGCCGCGACGGCCGAGTTCGCACCGCCGATGATCGGCGCGCGGTCCTGGGGCGCGGGCCCCAACCGGCTGGCCGGCCGCGCGGTGAACGCGGCTGTGGACAGCATCTTCACCGAGGCCGTCCGCCACACCCGCGCCCGCCTCGGGCTGCCCCGGTGGAGCCTACGCTCCGCCCGCCGGGCCCGCGAGCGGGCCGACTGGCCCGTCTTCCACGGCTTCAGCGAGCTGGTGGTGCCGCGTCCCCACGACTGGCGCCCGGGCCTGCGGGTGGCCGGCTACTGGTGGCCCGGCGACCCGCCCGAGGCCGAACTCCCGCCCGAGCTCCGCGACTTCCTCGACTCCGGCGATCCGCCGGTCTTCGTCGGTCTGGGCAGCGCGGCGGTGCCCGATCCCGAACCGGTCTCCCGCACCGTCGTGGCGGCGCTGCGCGCGGCCGAACTGCGCGGCGTGGTCCAGCGCGGCTGGAGCGAGCTGCAGGCCGAGGGCCCGGACGTGATCACCGTCGGCGAGGTCCCGCACAGCCTGCTCTTCCCGCGGACGGCCGCCGTCGTGCATCACGCCGGGGCCGGCACCACGGCGGCGGGCCTGCGTGCCGGCGTACCGGCCGTCCCCGTCCCGATCCAGTTCGACGCCGCGTTCTGGGCCGGCCGCCTCACCGGCCTCGGTGTGGCACCCGCGGCCGTCCCGCTGCGCCGGCTGACATCCGGCACCCTCGCCGCGGCGCTGCGCGCGGCCACCACCGACCCGGAGCACGCCCACCGGGCCCGGGCGCTGGCCGCGCGCCTGCGCGAGGAGGACGGCGTCGCACCGGTGCTCGCCGTCGTCGACCGCCTCACGGGCTGAGCCGGGCCGCCCCGCGCCCGCCGTCCGTGCTCGATCGACGGCGTGTCAGTTCCAGGTGCGATGGTGTGCCGCATGAACGACACCACTCCGCCCGGCGGAACACAGCCGACAGCCCTGCTCGACCAGGCCCCGCCGGGGCCGTGGTCGTTCCTGAACGTGCCGCCGCCGCTGACCGGCCGGGTGCTGCTCGCGGCCCTGCGGGAGGCCGAGCGGGCGGCGCACGGGGAGCTGCGCGAGCTGTGGGGCTTCGCCGCGATGAACGCCGAGGCCGCGATGAACGCGCTGCCCGGCACGCGGCCGGCCGCCGGGGAGCTGTGGGCCGCCGCCCAGGAGTACGCGCAGATCGCCGCCAGCGTGCGCTGAGCCGACGCCCCGGGGCCGCGGAACCCCGGGGCGCGGTGCCCGGGGTTCGACGGCCGGCGGGTCAGGGCGTGGTCGCCCAGCGCTGCGCGGCCGTGCCGGTGCACGTGGCGAGCAGCAGTGCGGTGCCGTTGGCGGTGCCGGAGCCTTCGGGTGCGAGGCACTTCCCGCCGCTGACCAGGGCGAGTTGCGGGCCCTGTTGCCAGCGCTGCGCGGCGGAGCCGTTGCAGGGCTGGACGGCGGCGCTGCCGCCCGTGCCGTCGAGGCAGACCCCGGAGAGCCCGGTGAGCGTACCGTCGCTGTGCAGTGTCCAGCGCTGGTTGCCGCCGCCGTGGCAGGTGTAGAGGGTCGGCCGGGTGCCGGGGGCGGTCGCGGAGCCCGGCAGGTCGACGCAGGTGCCGGAGGCGCCGTTGACCAGGGTGGTGTCGGTCGGTGGCGGCAGGGCCCGGCCGGTCGCGCCGATCTCGGCGGCGCTGGTCCACGGGCCGCGGTTGCCGGCCTCGGTGAGGGCGCGCAGCCGCAGGTAGCGGCCGTTCTTGGCGGCGAAGGCGATCCGTTGCTGCGCCGCGCTGTCGGTGAAGGTGCCGGTCGCGACGGGGCTGCCCCAGTCGCCGGTGGTGTCGGAGACGTACACCTCGTAGCCGCCGATCCGGCCGTTGACGCCGCCGTCCTGCCGCGGCAGGTAGCTGAGGCCGTCGACGCTGTGGCGGGCGCCGAGGTCGATCTGCAGCTCGTGCGGTAGCGGGGCGGCCGTGCCGGACCACCGGCTGTGCCAGATGGTGGCCGGGTTGCCGTCGATCGCGTTGGCTGCGGCGCCGTTCTCCGCGGCGGTCTCCTGGCTGTCGGTGGAGACGACCGTCCAGTTCGCGGTCGGGATCGGGGTGGCGCCGGGGACGGCGCCGCCGGTGGGCAGGGTGAGTCCGGTGGCCGTCACGGTGAACGCCGAGGAGCGGGAGCCGGTCTTGATCCGCAGCACGCCGGAGCGGTCCGCCGGGTCGAAGTACCAGCCGGTGGTGGCCGTGTCGTAGGCGCTGCGGCTGGTCAGGGCGGGCAGCGCGGTGCCGCCGGCGGAGACGCCGCTCGGGGCGCCGGCCGCGTGGACGGTGAACTCGTAGCCGCGGGAGGCGGGTTTGCCGGTGTAGCTGCCGGTGGCGGCCCCGACCGCGATGCTGACGTCGCCGGTGCCGGACGGCGGGGCGGTGACGTCCACCCGCTGCCGGGCGTAGGCGCCGCTCTGGTAGGCCCGGGTGGTGCCGTCGTCCTCGTACAGGCTGAAGGTGGAGGTTCCGCGGGGGTAGACGTCGTAGGTGAGGGTGTCGACGTGCTTCTCGCCGGCGTAGTTCATCTGCGGCCACATCGGCACGACGGCACCGGACTTGACGAACAGCGGCAGGGTGTCGAGCGGCGCGTTGTAGCCGCTGAACCAGCCGGGGCCGGTGTACGCCCTGCCCGTCCAGTAGTCCGTCCAGGTGCCGGCGGGCAGGTAGATGCCGTCGCGGACGGAGGTGTCGGAGACCACCGGGGCGACCAGGAAGGAGTCGCCGGCCATGAACTGGCCGCTGGTCTGGTTGCCGCGGGCCACCGGGTCGTCCGGGTACTCCAGCACCATGGCCCGGGTGGCCGGGACGCCGGTGTCGGTGGCGTTGCGGCTCATCGTGTACAGGTACGGGGTGAGCCGCATCTTCAGCTGCAGGTACTTCCGATTGATGGACAGGTAGGGCTCGGCGAACCGCCAGGGCTGCTTGTCCTGGTAGCCGGCGGACGGATTGGTGGCCCCCCAGCCGGACATCGTCATGAAGGCCGGGGTGAAGGCCTTCCACTGCAGGTCGCGGACGTAGGTCCGGGGGCTGCCGCCGAAGATGCCGTCGATGTCGCCGGAGGCGTAGTTGAGGGCGGACAGGCCCGCACCGGCGATCGACGGGACGTGCCAGCGCATGGCGTCCCAGGTGCCGCTGGTGTCGCCGGTCCACACGACGGCGTTGCGCTGGGTGCCGGCCCAGCCGTCGACCGTCCAGACGAAGCGGCGGGCGTCCGAGTTGTTCTCGATGCCCGCCACGGCCTGCTGGACGCCGGTGAAGGCGGTCTTGTAGCCGCCGCCGATCCAGGCGACGTCGGTCTTCACCGCCCGTGAACCGGCCGTTCCCACCTCCCAGTTGATGTTGGAGAGTCCGGTGGAGGTCCACAGCCCGGTGTGCACGCCCTTGGCGGCGAGGCCGGAGACGGTGGTCGGCAGGTCGGTGTAGCCGCAGCCGTAACCGTCGTTGGGCAGGAACCAGCCCGAGGGCATGTCGGCGGCCCTGGCGTCGGTGGCGTAGCCGACCGCGTCGGGCGTGGTCTGGTGGCGCAGCCGGTCGTGGTCGCCGCTGTAGGCGGGGTTGGAGGCGTTGAAGCAGTCGGCGTTGCCGAGTTCGAGGCCCCAGATGGGTGCGAGGAAGGGCTTGCCGGTGACGTCGGTGTAGCCGTTGAGGACGTCCTTGAGCGAGTTGCCGGCGAAGTACCAGGCGTCGAAGCGCTTTTCGTCGTGGGCGAGGGTGGTGGGCGCGCCGAAGGAGTACGAGCCGGGCGCCCAGGTGTTGCGCATCACGCCGTAGCCGTTGGTGGACATGTAGAACGGGGCCGGGCTGGCGTTGGTCCCCTCCGTCCACTGGTTGGAGACGGCGACCGGCACGGTCTTGTCGCGCAGTGCCCAGTCGCCGAGGTGCAGGCCGGTGCCGTAGAACTGCTCGTCGGCGCCGCGGGCGAGGTACTGGGTGGTCCGGTTGGCGGTCCAACTGGTGGGCTGGGACTCGGCCCAGAGCAGGGTGGTGTTGTCGGCCCGGTAGAGCGCGAAGGTGAGCGGTGACTTGTTGACGCGCAGGGAGACGACCGAGGTGGCGATCCGCCAGTAGCCGCCGGCGTCGGTGAGGGTGGCGTCGACGGTGCCGAAGTCGGTGGTGATCGCGAGGTCGTGGCTGGCCGGGTCGTCGGTGAAGGTGCCGTCGGGCGAGATCCGGACGCGCAGGACGTCGGCCCGGGCGAGGACGACCCGGGCGGCGGCGCCGCCGGAGGCGGTCACCGTGAAGGTGTTGCCGGTTCGGCTGATCGCGGTGGCGTTGCCGGGAGTTGCCGCGGCGGCGGGCTGCGCGGGGCCGAGGACGGCGGCGAGGGCGGCGACGAGCAGCAGGGCGAGGGTCAGTGCCGTGCCGCGGTTGCCGGGACTACCCGGCCGCGGTCGGACGGCGGGCGGAGCGGATCGCACGGGGGTGCCTCCTGGGAGGTCTGCGGGGTCCGATGGCTCGGTGGTGCGCCGCGGCACGTGGCATGTCCGCGGGCAGGTGTGGTCGAGCACTGCACATCAGAGCAGAGCCCTGATGTGACGTCAATTGCGCGAACAAGCCGATGTTCGCGCACAATTGCGCATCATCGCGCGTTCACTGTGTGTTCGGTGTGTCCGGTGAGCGCGGCAGCGCAGCACTCACCGCCCGGCCCGGCCACGGACCTCGCGAAACGGCCGGGGCCGGTGCGGTCCCACCCGCACCGGCCCCGGCCGTCCTCGCAGCGGCGGCTCAGAACCGCACGGGCAGCTCCAGAAGTCCGCGGGCGCGCAGCGAGGGCCGGTGGCGCAACTGCTCCTCGGGCACGTCCAGTTCGAGACGGGGGAAGCGCCGCAGCAGCGCGGTGAGCGCGACCGCGGTCTCCAGCCGGGCGAGCGGGGCGCCCAGGCAGTAGTGGATGCCGTGGCCGAGGGCGAGGTGGCCGTTGTCGCGGCGGCGCACGTCGAGCCGGTCCGGGTCGGGGAACTGCTCGCCGTCGCGGTTGGCCGAGGCGAGTGCGCACAGCACGGTCTCGCCCGCCGGGACGGTGACGCCGCCGACGGCCACCGCCTCGCGGGTGAAACGGCGGATCGCCAGCGGGGCCGGTCCGTCGAAGCGGGCGAACTCCTCGACGGCGCCGGGGATCAGGCTCTCGTCGGCACGCAGCGCGGCGAGTTGCCCAGGGTGGCGCAGCAGGGCGAGGACGGCGTTGCCGATGAGGTGGACGGTGTTCTCGTAGCCGGCGAAGAGGATCAGGAAGGCGAGCGAGGTGAGTTCGTCCTCACCGAGGCGGTCCTGCCGGTCATGTTCGTCGCGGACGGCGATCAGGTCGGAGAGCAGGTCGTCGCCGGGTTCGGCGCGCTTGCGCCGGATCAGCGCGGTGAAGAACGCGAGCATGGCGCCGACGGCGGCCCTGGCGTCCTGCGGGCGGGCCGGGTCGGGGGCGACCAGGCTGTCCGTCCAGGCGCGGAAGTCACGGCGGTCCTCGGCGGGTATGCCGAGCAGGTCGCAGATCACGGTGATCGGCAGCGGCGCGGCGTACTCGGTGATGAGGTCGGCCCGGCCGTGCGGGGCCATCGCGTCGAGGAGCTTGTCGGCGACCTGCTCGACCGGGGCGCGCAGCGCGGCGATCCGCCTGGGGGTGAAGGCCTGCGAGACGAGCCGGCGGATCCGGGTGTGGTCCGGCGGGTCCATGTTCAGCAGGTTGGCGTCCAGGGCGGGCGGCAGCGCGAACCCGCGGTAGTTGCCGGGCGTGGCGTGCCGCTTGTCGAGGGCGAACCGCGGGTCGGCGAGCACCTGCCGGACGTCGGCGTACCGGGTGACCAGCCAGACCGGCAGCCCGTCCGGTCCGGTGATCCGGTGGACGGGTCCTGCGGCGCGCAGCCGCGCGTAGCCGGTGTACGGGTCGGCGATCAGCGCGGCGGCCGGGTCCTGCGGCGTACGCTCGCCGGCGGCTCGCGCGAGGTCGGGTGAGGTCACCCGGTCAGCCTAGTCGTCCGACCGCACGTCAGATCTTCGTGAAGGTCAGGTGGGTGACGCCGCTGGGGCTGGCGACCGTCTCGGTGCGGAAGCGCTGCTCCATCCCTTCGAGACCGTCCCAGAGCCGCACGCCGCGCCCGAGGACGATCGGCACGACGACGACGTGCAGATGGTCGACCAGGTCCTCGGCGAGGAAGGCCCGCACGGTGCTCGGCCCGCCGCCGATCCGCACGTCCAGGCCGCCGGCGGCCTCGCGGGCCTGCCGGAGTACCTCCCGCGGCGGGGCGTCGACGAAGTGGAAGGTGGTGCCGCCCTGCATCTCGACGGCGGGCCGCGGGTGGTGGGTCATCACGAAGACCGGTGTGCGGAAGGGCGGTTCGGGCCCCCACCAGCCGTTCCACTCGTGGTCCTGCCACGGGCCGTGCTGCGGGCCGAACTTGCCGCGCCCCATGATCTCCGCGCCGATGCCGTCGGCCCAGGCCCGGGCCATGGCGTTGTCCACGCCCAGGTCGCCGCCCTCCTCGCCGATCATGGCGCGGAAGGTCCTGGTGGGGAAGAACCAGCTGTGCAGGCGGTCGCCAGCGTGCCCGAACGGCGCGTCGAGGCTCAGCCCCTCCCCCGTGCCGTAGCCGTCGAGCGACACCGAGAAGTTGTGGACCCGTACCTGCGACACGCGAGACCTCCGGCAGTCGGTGTTCCGGTGCGGCCCGGCCGCACCCTCCGACCGAATCTATCGCCGGGGTGGGACAGATCCCGGGAGCGCCGGTCGGCGGGCCGCGGGAACGCGTGCGGGCCGGGATGCGGCACTGCGCCGAACGGGGCAAGGTCGAGGCATGAGGGATGTCGTCGTACTCCTCGAACTGGAACCGTCCACCGAGGTCCTGGACAACGGAGAGGTCGACGTCGGCGCGCGCATCCGCTGGGTCCATGCCGCACCCGCCGACCCGCAGGACCCGGAGCGACCCGCCGGCACGACCTTCTGCGGCCTCGCCACCGGCGACCTCGAACCCGAGCCCTACCGGCCCGCCGCCCCGGGCGACACCTGGTACCCGCCGTCCCAGACCACCCGGCACTGTCTCGACTGCGACACCGCCCTGGCCACCCGCTGAGGCCCCGCCGCCGGGTGCCGTGCCCGACGCGGACGGCGTGCCGCGGGTTGTGCCGGTGACGCCGGTCAGGCGGTGTCCGGTGCGGCGGCGAGGGCGCGGACCAGGCCGTCGGTGAGGGTGCGCAGCAGGCTGCCGTCCGGGTCGCGGTGGGGGTTGATCTCGGTGACGACCACGGCGGCGAGCTGCGGGGCCCGGGCGAACTCGGCGAGGCAGTCCAGGGCGACGGCCAGCGGCAGCCCCTGGTTGAAGTGCGGGAAGTCGGCCAGCGGGAGTTCGGTGGAGTCGATCACGTCGACGTCGAAGTGCAGCAGGAGCCGCGAGTGCCCCTCGGCCAGGGCGCGGCGGGCCGCGCGGGCGGCGGCGACCGGATCGGTGCCGGGGGCGGTGACCTCGGTGCACGGGTGGGTGCGCAGTCCGTACCGGGTGAGCAGCTCCACCTCGGCCGGGCCGAGCTCCACGGGGTCGTAGCCGAAGGCCGTCAGGGCGTCGGCGGGGAGCAGCGGGGTGCGCGGGCCGAGGCCGGTCAGTTCCGGCGCGCCCTCGCCGAGCAGGTGGGCGACGACCATCGTGTCGAGGATGCCGGAGAGGGTGGTGGCGGGCACCGACAGGTCGAGGTCGCCGTCGAAGTAGATCAGTCCGGCGTCGGGGTGCCGCTCGACCAGCGCGGCGGTGACGCCGAGCGTGATGGTGCAGTCCCCGCCGATCACCAGCGGCAGCGCGCCGTCGTCGAGCAGGGCGCCGACCTTCCCGGCCACGGACCGGGCGACCTCCGCGACCGAGGCGAGGTTCTGCCGGTTGCGGTGCGCGGGGTCGGTGCGGAAGGGCACCGCCGGCAGGTCGCCGTGGTCGTGGACGCTCAGCCCGGCGCCGCGCAGTCCCTCGACGAGCCCGGCCGCGCGGACGGCGGCCGGTGCCTTCTCCTGGCCCGGTCCGTGCGTTCCGGCGCAGGACGGTACTCCCAGCAGGGCGATCTCGCGCGGCATCGAACGGCCTCTCTCCGCTTGGGCGGCCGGGAGCGGGAGCCCGGCCCGATCCGTGTGGCACACCCTCGGGCGGGCGGTGCGGCTCGGGCCGTCGCGGCGCGCGACCCGCGCGGAGGTTCAGCCGTCCGAGCCGAGCAGCATCCCGCGCCCGTGGCCGCGACCGGGCCCCGGGTACCCGCACCGAGCAGCCGGAGCCGGTCGCCGACGGCCGCTCGCTCTCCGGCAGACCCGTGACACCGCCCCCGCGGCCCGTCCTGTGCGCTACTGGCGGATCGTCACCACGGCGGCGGCGCCGTCGACCTGCAGGAGGTCGCCGCCGTCGCGGATCAGCACGGCGTCGAGGCGGTCCAGGGAGAGTCCGGCGGACGCCAGGGCGGTGGTGCCGTCGAGGCAGACGACCAGCAGGGTGTCGCCCTCCGCGGCCCGGACCGGGCGCGGGGCGTCGGCGATCTCGACCCGGGCCGTCGCGCGGCCGCGCCGGGTCATCACGTTGAAGTCGACCGCCGGGCCGGCCGACAGCCGGCAGTCGGTGGTCACGTCACCGGGGAAGGCGAACGGCCGGAGCGGCTCGGTGAGCGCATGCTCGGCACCGGCCACGGTCAGCACCATCCCGGGCCCGTCGACCAGGGTGATCACCCGGTCGATGTCGGCGAAGGCGGAGAACGGCCCGCCCCGGGCGACGTCCGCGAGGCTGACCCGCCAGTCGAAGTCGGTCATCCCGGCGCCGGGCGGCCAGGCCGCGACCTCGCGCGTCACCCCGCCGCCGTTCAGCCACGGCACCGCCGTCCGCTCCGCCGCCCGCAGTACCTCGATGGCCACGCTGTCCGCCCCGTTCCGCTCGCCGGTCCGCCTCGCCGCGATTCTGTCACGCGGGCCCGCCCGTGCCGGGCACCGCACGGCGCCGGCCCGGCGTGGGATACAGGCAGGCTGCGGACCGGCGGCACAGATATTTTGCCGGTGCACGAACGGTCCCCGGCACTGGCCGGGGAGAGGCCTCCCGGAGTGCCCTGCGCCGCTCCCGAAACGACGTCAACTCCGCCGCCCCGCACGGGCACGGCCGGCGGGCGGTGGCCGGCGACGCGCCGGGGGCCGGCGCGGCGGTCGGGCGGTCGACGGCACGGGTGTCTGCGCGCGGTAGCGGACGGGGAGAGCTGAGTCACAGACGTTTGGTCGGAAATCATGACAAGCTGGGTGGAAGTGATACCGCTCTACAGAGGACATCACCCATGCATCACGGAGCCCACCCTGCTCCCACCCCTGCCCCCCGTGCCGACGTCGCCCTCGCCCGAGGCTGTACCGAATGCCGTGGCTGGGGCAGCGTCATCACCGACTCCGGCCGGCACGAATTGTGCCCGGCCTGCCAGCGCACCACCGAGGAGGCTCTGCCGGGCGACGAGGACCCCTCACCGGCACACACCGTCCTTCAGCCGGCCACGCCGGCCCTCTGAACGCCCGCGGCCCGGACGCCCCCGGCCGACCGGCCCCCGCCGGTTCCGGCCGACCGCCCCGGGCCGCTTGCGGATCGCGACCGCGACGAACGCAGCCGCTCGAAGAACTCACCTTCGTGGGCCCGGACGCCGTCCTCGCCATGCCGCGTGAACTCTCACCGCACCTGGTCGACGGCCGCCTGCCCGTTCGCATCCGCAACGCCGTCTACCGGCTGGTAGTCCTCCAGCGCCCCGACGAGCCTGAACTCCGCCGCGAGGCGGCCGACAGGCTGTACGGGCACGCCGCCGCGCCCGCCCACCACTGTGTCGGCGTCGCCGGGGCCGGCGTGCCGCGCCACAGTGGAGGTATGAGCATCGTCGTTCTGCACGAGCCGGTGACCGAACATGCGGTGGACCTGCGCGCCGGGGCGGGTGGCACCACCCTGCATGCGGCACCGACCGATGTCCCGCTCACCCGGACGTTCTGCGGGCAGGAGGCCCAGGGCATGAGCCAGGTGGACATGGAGGCCGCGGGTGTCCCTGCCTGGGATCCGTCGCCGGAGTCCTCCCGGGTCTGCCCCGTGTGCGACCGGGCCGTGACCACCGGGCACTGGGACGTCCACTGACGGCCGGCCCCGGGCCTCACCGCCGACAGACCGCACCGCGCCGACGGCCGGCGGCCGCGTCGCCGTGCCCCGAACCCCGAGGTCAGGTGGTCAGGCCGTCGGCCGTCCACCACGCCCGGGGGGTGTCGCAGCTGCCGACGACCGGGGCCGCTGCCGGGCCGCGGTCGGTGAGGCAGCCCCCGCCGTCCGCACGGATCGTGAAGCGGGCCCGGGCGGGCTGCGACTCCCGGTGCCAGGGGTCGGGGGCGCCGACCCGGACGAAGGACCAGACCTGGGCGGGGTCGTCGACCATGGGGCCGGCCCGCTCGGTCCGCAGGTGGACCGAGCCGTCCGGTTCCGCGGTGAGGAGCAGCGGGCCGGCCGTGTCGTCGCCGGCCAGCAGGGACTGGACGAGCAGCCGGCCGTCCGCCGCCGGGCGCACCAGCCACTCCTGGGCGTCGGCGCCGGTGACGGGTGCGGTACGGAGCTCCGCACCGTCCGCGGCCCGGGAGGAGCCGAGGTCGTCGGCCTGCAGGCGCAGTCCGGTGCCGTGCGCGGTGAAGACGCCGAGGCCCCGGTCGGGCAGCGGGTCGACGGTGGCGTGGAGCGGCCGCAGGGGCGCAGCGGCGTCGGCCGAGCGGTGCCCCGGGTCCTCGTACGGCGCGGCGGCCCGCGCGGGGTCGTCGGCCGCGGACGCCGCGGCGGGGCCGGCCGGCGACCCGCCGAGCAGCACGCCCGGGACGAGGGCGAGGGCCGCGGTGGCCTTCGCGGCGCTGAGGGCAGGACGGTAGGACAAGGTGGGGAACCCCCGTGAGGCTGGTGCGGTCGGTCCGGCCGGCTGCCCCGGGCAGGGACGGGGGAACGCGCCGTCGGTCGCACCGGTCGTACCGGTCGCACGGAGCTCGGGAGCCGCGGTCCGGCTCTCGTCACGGCTCCGGGCCACCGACCTCCCCCGCATGGGCACCGCCCCTCGCTCTTCCGGGGCTCGCTCGCGCCCGCCGACCCGTCTCGCTCACCAACGAGCAGCCGTCGCAAACGTCACGCCGGGCGGGGCCGCCGGGGTCAGCTGCCGCCGGTGGCCGCCCAGGCGACGGCGTCGGCGCGCTGCGCGAGGGGGAAGGTCTTCGTCTCGCCGGGGGTCATCCAGCCGAAGAGCGCGGTCAGGTGGGTCATCCACTCGATGTCGGTCACCAGCGCGATGCGCTTCCAGGCGCCCAGGTGCTCCACGCCCACCTTGAGGTCCTGCCACAGGGCGCCGCCGGTCATGCCGTGCCACTCGGGCACGACGATGACGAACCGGACCTCGCCGCCCTCCGCGGCCTCGGCCAACGCCGGCAGCAGGACGTCCCGGTAGTCCTCGGCCGACAACGTGCCGGCCGTCTCGAAGCCGATCACGCCCGCGGGCAGGTCCTCGAGCTTCGTGATCACAGCGCCTCCCGGTGCCCGTCGCGGGTGCGACGCTCCCGACCGGAATCCGCCGCCCCGTCCATGCTGAGCCGGAGCCGCCGGCGAGGCACCTCGTCGGACGTGTCCGCGGGCATCGGGCTGTCGCGAACAGCCGGGGGCGGCCGTCAGGATTCGGCGCCGGGCCAGGGGCCGGGGGTGGGGATGGCGGGCTTGTCGGTGGTGTCGGTGCGGGTGATGCGGAAGCCGGCGGCCTGGTAGGTGCGCAGTGCGGCCGGGCCGTCGAGCGAGCAGGTGTTGACGGTGACGGCGGTGGTCGCGGGGAGCGCCGGGTGCCGGTCGGCGAGGTCCCAGGCGCGGGCCAGGCCGGTGCCGAGCAGGTGGCGGCCGAGGCCGCGGCCGATGAAGCGGGGCAGCAGGCCGAAGTAGGCGACCTCGACCCGGCCGTCCTCGTGCGGCTCCAGCTGGACGTACCCCGCCGGGGTGCCCGCCACGTAGGCGACCCAGGTCTCCACGCCCTCGCGGTCCAGCCACTGCTGCCACTGCCGGTAGGTCCAGGGAAGGCGGTCGGTCCACGTCCACGGGCCGCCGACGGCGGTGTAGAGGAAGCGGGCGAACTCCGGTCCGATCTCCTCCGCCCGGAGGATCTGCAGCGGGGTGTCCCGGGGGGCGGGGGCCTCGGCCAGGTCGCCGCGGGAGGTCTGCTCCAGGTACCAGGTGGTGAGGGTGATCGTCTCGGTCATGCCGCTCACACTCTCACGCGCTCCGCAGAGGGCGGCCCGGGGGGCAGGGGGCGACTCAGCGGGTCTCGCGGCGTTCGTGCATCTCGGCCTCGGCGATGTGGTCCCGGCCGGGGGCGAGGCTCTCGCGGATCCGCCGCTCCACCTCGACGAACGTCCGGTAGTAGTCGTCGTTGTAGGTCTCGACGATCTGGTACGTCCACATGCCCGGCAGGACGTCGCGGCCCTGGACCTCGCGGACCACCAGGTCGGCGCACTCGACGTGGCCGGCGGCCCGCAGGGCGTGCACGGCGAGCGCGACGATCCGGTCGGCCCCGCCGGTGAGCTGGTGGAAGTCGTACAGCCGGCCCCGGGCCCGCTCGGTCATCTCCAGGGCCTCGGAGAGCAGGCCGAGGGCCTCGACCGTCGCGTCGTCCATGCCGGCGGGGCGGTCGTGCCGGCGGTCCGGCGGCCGCTGCTGCGCGTCGTCGCTCATGGTCGTCCCTCCGGCGGGCCGGGTGCGGCGTCCCGCTCCCTCCAAGCTTCGCCGCGCGGCCGGGCGCCCCGCCACCGCCGACCCCGCCGGGGGGCCTTCCGCGGTCGGCAATCGGACGGCAATCGGACGTCAATCGGCGTCGGGCAGGCTGGCTCGGTCGAGGACGAGGGGGACACCGTGCGGGACGGGGACGGAACGGAACGGGGCCACGCGGTCGTGGCGGGGGCGGGGATCGGCGGACTGCTGGCGGCGCGGGTGCTGAGCGAGCGCTTCGCCCGGGTCACGGTGGTCGACCGGGACGCGCTGCCGGCGGGCGGCGGGCCGCGGCGCGGGGTGCCGCAGAGCCACCACGCGCACGGCATGCTGTCGAAGGGCTTCGAGGTGCTGCAGGACCTCTTCCCGGGGCTGCGCGAGGACCTGGTCGCGGGCGGCGCGCTCGTCCGGGACGTGCAGGGGGACGTGAACTGGTTCAACGACGGCCGGCGGCTGCGCCGGGCGCCGTCCGGGATCCCGTGCCTGATGGTGAGCCGGCCCGAGTTGGAGCGGTACCTGCGCTCCCGGGTGGCGGCGCTGCCGGGGGTGGAGATCCTGCAGCGCACGGAGGTCCTGGAGCCGGTCGCGGCGGGCCGCCGGGTGACGGGGGTGCGGCTGCTGCGGGTCAACGCCGAGCCGGAGGTACTCGCGGCCGACCTGGTGGTGGACGCCACCGGCCGCAGCAATCGCGGCGCGACCTGGCTGCGGGCGCTGGGCTACGCGCCGGCGCCGGAGGAGCGGGTGGACTCCGGGCTGGTGTACGTCTCGCGCGAGTACCGGCGCCGCCCGGGCGACGCGGACGCGGACGCCTTCGTCGTCGGCGCCTCGGCGGACGCCCCGCGCGGCGGCGTGGCGCTCAGCGGCGAGGGCGACCGCTGGCTGGTGACGCTCTTCGGCATGAACGGCGACGTGCCGCCGGTCGACCCGGCGGGCTACCACCGTTTCGCCGCGCGGCTGCCCGTGCCCGACCTGCACCGGCTGCTGGAGCGCCTGGAGCCGCTGACCGAACCGCGGCTGATGCGCAGCCCCGTGTCGGTCCGCCGCCGGTACGAGCGGCTCGACCGCTTCCCGGAGGGCTACCTGGTCGTCGCGGACGCGCTCTGCCAGTTCAACCCGACGTACGGGCAGGGGATGACGGTGGCGGCCTGCGAGGCGGCGGCGCTGCGGGAGTGCCTGGCGGAGGCGTCCGGGGAGCCGCTGGCGCGGCGGTTCTTCCGGCGGGCCGCCGCGATCACCGACGTGGCCTGGGACATGTCGGTCGGCGGCGATCTGCGCTTCCCGTTCGTGGCGGGCCGCCGCTCGCCGCGGGTGCGGCTGCTCAACCGGTACGTGGCGCGGGTCCACCGGGCGGCCGAGGCCGATGCCGCGGTCGGGCGGGCCTTCCTGGCGGTCGCGAACCTGGAGGAGCCGCCTCAGCGGCTGCTGGCGCCCGCGGTGCTGGCCCGGGTGGTGCGTCCGGCGCGGCCGGTGCGCGCGGCGGCCCCGCTGCGGAGCGTTCCGTCCGTCGGGGCGGGCCCGGGCGCGGAGCAGCAGGAACGTGCGGCGTCCTGACCTCGTCACGGGTCTGGACAGCGGTGCGGGAGTCGGTCAGTCTTCACCACCATGACCCTCCCGCTCCCCCAGCACTCCCCCGGTGCCGCGCGCACCACGCTCTTCGAGGCGCTCACCGCGGTTGGTGATCAGGCCGTGGCCCTGCTCGCCGGCTGCCGCGGCGACACCCCGATACCCGGCGCCGAGTGGACCGTCGCCGAGGCGGCCAATCACCTGGCGATGGCCAACGAGCTGATGGCCGCGCTGGCCGCCGGTGAGGAGCGGCCGTACGGGGACGGTTCGCCGGGTTCGCTGGCCGCCGCCAACGCGGCCTCGCTGGCCGCCCTGCCGGAGCGGGACCCGGCCGTCCTCGCCGAGGAGATCGCCCGGCAGGCACGGGAGTTCACCGCGGCGGCCGGCCCGCGTGCGGGCACCGACCCGGTGCTGACCCCGCTCGGCCCGATGGATCTGGACACCCTCGGCGCCTATCTGCTGACCCACATGCTGGGTCACCTCTACGACATCGCCGTCGCCCTCGGGCGGCCGCACCCGATCGACCGTCACCGGGTCGAGCTGGCCATGCCCTTCCTGCGGACGGCGATGCCGCGGGTGGTCGACCCGCGGTCCGCGGCCGGCCACAACGCCTGCTACCGGCTGAGGGTGCGCGGCGGCGGCGGGTTCGCGGTGACCTTCACGGACGGCGTCGCCGTGGTCGGCCAGGAGCCGCCGCGGCGCGTCGACTGCACGATCCTCACCGAGCCGGTGGCGTTCTTCCTCATCGCGCTGGGCCGGTACACCGCGACCACCGCGCTCGCCCGCGGCAAGGTCCTCGCCTGGGGCCGTCGGCCGTGGCTCGCCCCGGCCTTCCCCGGGCTGTTCGCCGCCCCCTGAGCGCGGCCCGCGGCCCGGCGTGTGGGACGATCCGCTCCCCGGCGGACGCCGGGCGACGACGACAAGGGGATGGCTTCGGTGGGTTCGTTCCGGATGTCGTGCACGGTGGCGGTCTGGCTGGTGGTGGTGATCCAGGCGGTACCGGCGCTGGCGCGCGGGCGCGCTCCGCGGTGGTTCGGCGACCGGGTGGCGGCGCCGCGGCTGTGGGCGCTGGGCGGCGTCCTGGTCGCCGTCGGCTGCACGCTGGGCCTGCTGCTGTCCACGTGGTGGCCCGGCCCGACCCTCGTCCTCCTCGGACTGGTCGTCACCGAGGTGGCGTGCCGCGTCGGCCGTGGGCGGGACGCCGCCTGACGCCGCGTTGAGCCCTCCGCGGCGGGCTCTGAGTACGGCGACTCAGGCGGCCGGCGTCGGCGGGCCGGGAGGATGGCGGTACCACGCCGCCACCAGGGACGAAGGAACACCCATGCTCAGCCGGATCGCCAGCACGCTGGTGCCCGTTCTCGGCCGTCTGTCCGTCAGCTCCGAGACCCCCGGGCCGGTCGCCGCGGGCAGCATCGTCGCGGCCAACCACAGCTCGCTCGCCGACCCTGGCGTGGTGCTGGCGGCGCTGCACCGGCTGGGCACCGAGCCGGTGGTGATGGCGACCGCCGGCCTGTGGCGGATTCCCCTGCTCGGCGGGGTGCTGCGCGCCGGCGGGCACATCCCCGTCCACCGCGGGACGGCCCGGGCGGCCGGGGCCCTGGACCTGGCGGCCGAGGCGCTCGCGGCCGGCCGGGTCGTCCTGATCTACGGCGAGGGCGGCCTGCCGAAGCGCCGGGACGCCCGCGACGCGGCGCCCGGCACCTTCCGCACCGGCCTCGCCCGTCTCGCGGCGGCGAGCGGTGCCCCGGTGGTGCCGCTCGGACAGTGCGGCGCCCGCCGTCTGAGCTCGGGCGGCACGGCCAAGCAGTTCGCCGGATTCGTGACCGCGCCGGTGCGCCGTCCGGCCCTGCACGTCCACCTCGGTGCGCCCCTCCGGCTGGAGGGCGACACCGCCGCGGCCACGGAGGCGGCCCGGCAGGCCGTCACCGCCGCATGGCGCACCGCCGAGCAGTGGCTGCACGGCGGCGAACCGGTGCTGTCGGGCTGACCGGTCCGGGGGCGGCCCGGGTCACCAGACCTCGCCGTCGCGCCAGTCGGCGACCAGGTCCCCGGTGAGATCCAGGGGCACGGCGAGCGGGAGGACGTAGATGCCGTCGTCCTCCTCCGGGGTGCGCCGGACGCCGTCCGGGGTGAGGGCGAAGGTGCGTCCCTGCCACGGCTGCCAGCCGCGGTCGGTGTAGAAGGGGACGGCGGTGTCGGTGCTGCCGAGTGCGGCCAGGTCGTAGGCGCCGCGGGCGATCCGGGCGACCTCGGCCATCATCGCGGCGCCGATCCCCCGGCGCTGCCGGTCGGCGCGGACGGCGACGCCCTCGACGTAGCCGGTGCGCAGCGCCCGTCCGCCGTGCAGCAGGCGGCGCTGGACGACGGCGGCGTGGCCGACCAGTTCGGCGCCGTCCCGGACCAGGATGTGCAGGCCGCCCAGGCAGTGCTCCCAGTCCTCGTCCGTCATGTCGGGGGCGAAGACCTCGTCGAGCAGCCGGCGGGCGTCGGTGAGGGCGGCGCTGTCGAGATCGGCGGTGTGGGCGACGCGTACGGGCAGCATGTGCGCCATCCTGGCATGCAGCGGTGTGCGCACGGCGGCGCGGCGGAAGGTTCCGAGGTGGGCGAGGACGGATTCGAACCGTCACAGCCGAAGCGGGGGCTTTACAGGCCCTTGGGCTCGCCGATGCCCGGCTCGCCCTCGGTGGCGCGCGGCGTCGGAGCGGGCGGACGCCCGGTCAACGCGCGGTCGGGAAGCGGTGGTTCGCGGTGCGCGGATACGAGGAGCGGCCACGGTCGATGGTGGTCACGGTGCGCTCCTCTCCTGGGCCCGGTCGGCGGTGCGCCCACTCTGCCGCTCACCGGGCGGGCGCCGCAAACGGATTTCCGCCCGCGCCTCGACGCGATGACGTGACGGACCGTCAAAGAAGCGGGGAGAGCTGCCGTTCGGCGCTGTCGAGCAGCATGTCGAGGGCGACCGGGTAGGCGCTGTCGGTCATCCGGGCGGCGAGCAGTCCTGAGGTGGCCGCGATGTGCGGGTGGGTGTCCTCGGGCAGCCGGGCGTAGGTCGACTCCCACATCCGCTCGTCGGCCTCACGGGCCTCGCCGGGCAGGGCGAGCGAGGCGGCGTCCAGGGCTGCGAAGGCGAGCGCCTGGTCGATGAAGGCGTGGTAGACCCGGACGGCCGCCGGGTCGGGGAAGCCGGCGGTGCGCAGGATGCCGAGGATCGTCTCGTCGGCGGCGATCTCCCGGGCCCGGCCGGTGACCCGGCTGGCGGTGAGCGCGGCGGCCTGCGGGTGGTCGAGGTAGGAGCGGTGGATGCGCAGGCCGAGCTCGCGCAGGTCGTCCTGCCAGCGGCCGCCGGCCTGCCAGCCCTCCAGGGCGCGGCCGATGAGCTCGTCGCCGATGGCGAGGGTCAGGTCGTCCATGCCGCGGAAGTAGCGGTAGAGGGCGCTCGGGTCGCAGCCGAGCGCGAGGCCGAGGCGGCGGGCGGTGAGGCCGCTGCCGCCGTGCTCGCGCAGCATCCGCAGCGCCGTCCGCACGATCAGCTGCTCGGAGAGCACGGCGCCCTGCTTGGTCGGGCGGCGCCTGCGGCGCTGCGACTCGGGCACGACCTGCTTCGGCACGGCACTGCTCCCCTCGGACTGCTGTGCGGGTGAGCTTATGCCAACGCCATTGACCTTGCGCAACCGCCGGGGGTTTCCTTCCGACAGGCGGGAACCCGCCAGGGAAGGAAGAGTTCTGCCATGCGAGTACTGCTTGTGGGAGCCGGCGGCGTCGGCACGGCCGTCACCCGGATCGCGGCCCGCCGCCCGTTCTTCGACCACATGGTCGTCGCCGACTACGACCTCTCCCGGGCCGAGGCCGCGGTCGCCGCGCTCGGCGAGGCCGGCGACCGGTTCAGCGCCCGGCAGGTGGACGCCTCCGACGAGGCCGCCGTCCGCGCGCTGCTCACCCACCACCGCTGCGACGTCCTGCTGAACGCCACCGACCCGCGCTTCGTCATGCCGCTGTTCGAGGCCGCCCTGGCGGCTGGCTCTCACTATGTCGACATGGCGATGTCGCTGTCCAAGCCGCACTCCGAGCGGCCCTACGAGCTGTGCGGGGTGAAACTCGGCGACCGCCAGTTCGAGCGCGCCGAGGAGTGGGAGAAGTCCGGACTGCTCGCGCTGGTGGGCATGGGTGTGGAGCCCGGCCTCTCCGACGTCTTCGCCCGGTACGCCGCGGACGAGCTCTTCGACGAGATCGAGGAGATCGGCATCCGCGACGGCGCCAACCTCACCGTCGAGGGCTACGACTTCGCCCCGTCGTTCAGCATCTGGACCACCATCGAGGAGTGCCTCAACCCGCCGGTGGTCTACGAGGCCGACCGCGGCTGGTTCACCACCGCGCCGTTCAGCGAGCCGGAGGTCTTCGACTTCCCGGAGGGCATCGGCCCGGTCGAGTGCGTCAACGTGGAGCACGAGGAGGTGCTGCTGGTGCCGCGCTGGGTCGACGCCAAGCGGGTCACCTTCAAGTACGGCCTCGGTGACGACTTCATCGACAAGCTGAAGACCCTGCACGCGCTCGGCCTGGACAGCACCGCCCCCGTCACCGTGGGCAGCGACCTCGGCCCGGCGAAGGTCTCGCCGCGGGACGTGGTCGCCGCCGTCCTGCCCAACCCCGCCGACCTCGGCGAGCGGATGCACGGCAAGACCTGCGCCGGCACCTGGGTCAAGGGCACCAAGGACGGCCGGCCCCGCGAGGTGTACCTGTACCACGTGGTCGACAACCAGTGGTCGATGCGCGAGTACGGCTCGCAGGCCGTGGTCTGGCAGACGGCGATCAACCCGGTGATCGCCCTGGAGCTCGTCGCCACCGGCGCGTGGTCCGGCTCCGGCGTGCTCGGCCCGGAGGCGCTGCCCGCGCAGCCCTTCCTCGACCTGCTCACCGACTACGGCTCCCCGTGGGGCATGCGCGAGGACTGACCCCAGGGCGCCGCCGCGCGACCCGGCTCAGTGAACGGGATCGGTGACGGTCCGCGGGGCGGGGACGGTGCGGTCCCGCTGGAGGTCCAGGAGCTCACGGAACAGTCCGTCCGGCTGCTCCGCGAGCTCCGTCCAGGTGCCGGTCTGCACCACCCGGCCGCGGTCCATCACCACCACCCGGTCGGCGACCCTCGCGTTGGCGATGTTGTGGGTGACCAGCAGCGTGATCCGCTCCGGCGCGTACTCGCGCAGGGCGTGCAGGATGCGGTGCTCGGCGCGCGGGTCGAGGTCGGACGTCGGCTCGTCGAGGATCAGCAGACCGGGGTTGAGCGAGGTGCGGTACAGCGCCCGGGCGACGGCCGCGCGCTGCCAGCCGCCGCCGGAGAGCTCCGCGCCGCCGAGCCAGCCCTGGGCGAGCAGGGTGCCCCAGCCGGAGCGCAGGCGGGCGACCACCTCGTCGAAGCCCGTCCGGGCGGCGGCCCGCCGCACCCCGTCCGTCCGGCTCTCCGGTCCGTGGCCGAGGTGGATGTTCTCGGCGGCCCGCAGCGGCCAGCGGGCGAACTCCTGCGGGACCCGGGCCACCCGGGTCCACATCCCTTCGGCGTCCAGCTGTTCGACCGGCACGCCGTCCCAGGCGATCCGGCCGGACTGCGGCAGGTAGAGGCCGGCCAGCAGCTTGAGCAGGGTGGACTTGCCGCTGCCGTTCTGCCCGATGACCGCCACCACCTCGCCGCGCCGCAGCGTCATGCTGACCCGGTCCAGCGCCGGTTCCTGCTGGTCGCCGGGGTAGGTGTAGGAGACGTCCTCGACCTCCACCGCCGCCGGGGCACCCGGTACCACGTCGCCGCGCCGGATGCGGTGGCCGCCGGCCTCGTCGAGGAAGGTGAAGAAGTCGTCCAGGTACAGACCCGTCCGGTAGAGGCGGGCGCCGTTGCCGACCATGCCCTGGACGCCGGTCGCGGCGGTGCGCAGCGCGAACGCGGCGCCGCCGGCGGCGGCGAGGCCGATCCGGCCGGAGGCGACCAGGTACAGCAGGGCGCCCCAGATCAGGGCACTGCCGGCGCCGCTGCCGAGGGCGGCCACCAGGGACACCCGGGCCGCCTGCCGGGCGGCCCGGTCGGTGGCGGCCGCGATGCGCGCCTCGACCTCCCGGTAGGTCGCCATCATGAACGGGGTGACCTGGTCGGAGCGGACCTGGTCGGCCCGCAACTTGTCGATCAGGAACCAGCGGTAGATCCGCAGCGCCTGCCGCTCCTCGTTGGTGGTGACGGCGGCCAGGTAGTGGATCCGGGCGGTGCGGACGGCGGCGACACCGCTCGGCACCGAACCGAGCAGCAGGAAGGGCACCAGCCACAGGTGCAGGGTCGCCAGCACGCCGGCCGCCGAGACCAGGGAGACGGTGGAGGCGATCAGGTCCTGGGCGTTGGAGAGCAGGTCCGGTGTGGTGGCCGCGCCGCGGTCCGCGGACTCCCACTGCTCGTTGTAGGCGGGCTCGTCGTAGGCCTTGAGCTCGGCGGCACAGCCGGCGGCGATCAGTGCGAGGTCGGCCTCCCGGTTGACCCGCGGCGAGACCCGGGCGGCCAGTGCGGCGACCGCGATGCCGAGCACCGCGTGCAGCCCGGCGGAGACCGCGAGCAGCGTCAACGAGGGGGCGGCGTCCAGCAGATGGGCGTCGACCGGGCCGGGGACGAGCAGCGCGTCCAGGGTACGGGTGGTGGCGTACAGCGCCAGGGCGCCGAACACGCCGGAGAGCAGCTGGCAGACCAGCAGCCAGCCGGTCGAGGCGCGGTCGGCGGCCCAGGCCAACGCCATGGCGCGGCGCACGAGTTCGGGCATCCGGCGGAGCATCGCCGCGGTGGACATGGTGGCCCCGGCGGTGACGCTCTGGTCGCCGGGGAAGCGGGCGCGGATCTGCTCGTCGCGCGGGTGGTCCCCCTCCGGCGGCTGCGGGGCGGACGGCACCGGCTGGTCGTCGGGGGTCACACTCGGCTCGGACATGCTGCTCCTCGGGTCGGCGTTCGGGCTGCCGGTCTGGTGCGGCGAGGCGATGCGGTGCGGGACGTGCGGGATCTGCGGGACGTGCGGGTTCCGCGGTGCGGGAGGCGCGCACGGGCGGCAGGTGCCGGGCCGGTCGGGGGACCGGTGCGGACGCGATCCTTCCAGGGGGCCGGCGGTGTGCTCGGCATGTCCGGCCGCAGGTCACTCGATCCGGGTAAATCCGTGTCGCTGTCGGCGAGTTGGTGGCATCGGACGGCGAGAAGGGTACGTGCGGCGGCGCCGTCGGGCGCGTGATTTCCGGCGACGAGGGCCCGCTCGACGGCCGGGGGCGCGTCCCGCCCGTCGCAGCCGCCGTGCGGGCCGGTGTTCGCGAACCGATCCGGCCGTCAGGGCCCGCCCGGGGGCCGCGGGGTCTCCACGTGGGCGAGCCACGAGGTGAGCAGTGTTTCGAGGGAGGCCGCCTCGGCGGGGGTGAGTGCCTCGACGAGGCGGCGCTCGTTGCGCATGTGCTCGGCGAAGGCCCGGTCGATCAGATCGCGGCCGGCGGGGGTGAGGGCGACCACCCTGCCGCGGGCGTCGGCCTCGCTGCGGCGGCGGGTGACGAGCCCGGCCCGCTCCAGGCGGTCGATCCGCTTGGTCATGGCGCCGGTGGTGACCATGGTGTGCGCGGCGAGCTCGCCGGGGGCGCGTTCGAAAGGGTCCCCGGCGCGGCGGAGCGCGGCCAGGACGTCGAACTCACCCTCGCCGAGGCCGTAGCGGCGGTAGACGAGGCAGAGCTCCTCGGTGAGGAGTGCGGCGAGGCGGTGCAGGCGCCCGATGACGCCCTGGGGCCCCACGTCGAGGTCGGGGCGTTCGCGGGCCCATTCGGCCTGGATGCGGGCTACGTGGTCGAGCGGCTGCCGGTCCATGCCGCGATTATATCTTCCAGGGAAGCTATATTGTCTTCCATGGAAGCCAATCTGCGGTGGATCCTGGTCACGGCGGTCGCACCGGTGGCCTGGGGGGTCAACTACTTCGTCACCCAGCGGTTCCTGCCGCCGGACCATCCGCTGTCCGGCGCGGCCGTCCGTGCGCTGCCCGCCGGGCTGCTCCTGCTGGCTCTCGCCAGGGCGCTGCCGCGCGGCGCCTGGTGGTGGCGGTCCGTGGTGCTCGGGCTGCTCAACACCAGCTCCTTCTTCGTGCTCGTCTACACCGCCTCGCAGCTGCTGGCGACCAGCGTGGCGTCCACCGTGATGGCGCTCGCCCCGGTGGTGATGATGCTGGCCGGCTGGGCCCTGCTCGGCGAGCGGCCCCGCCCCGCCCACCTGGCCGGGGCCGGGATCGGCATGGGCGGGGTGTGCCTGATGCTGCTGGGCGGGACGGGCCGGGTGAGCCTGCCGGGGGTACTGGCCTCGGCGGCGGCGATGCTGGTCTCCTCGATCGGCTTCGTGCTCGGCAAGCGGTGGGGCACCGGCGCCGGGCTGCTGGCCTCCACCGCGTGGCAGCTGGTCGCCGGCGGGCTGCTCCTGCTGCCGGTCGCCGCGGTCGTCGAGGGGCCGCCGCCGGCGCTCGGCGCGTCCGAGCTGCTGGCCTTCGGCTATGTGACGGTGGTGGCCACCGCCCTCGCCTTTGTCGCCTGGTTCGCCGGCCTGCGGCACCTGCCGGCCGGGACGGTGGGGCTGGTCGGCCTGCTCAACCCGGTGACGGGCGTGGTGCTGGGCACCTCGCTCGCCGGGGAGGTGCTGACGCCGCGCCAGCTGGCCGGGACGGCACTGATCCTGGCCGGCATCCTGCTGGGCCGCCCGGTGAAGGCCGGGCGGGCCCGACCGGCCGTCAGTCCTCCCAGGCTCCGCACTCCTCCTCCAGGCTCGTCAGCAGGTGCTCCCAGAACGAAGAATCGCCCGGCCCCTGGCCCAACTCCGCCAGCAGGGCGGTGAACTCGGCGCGGGCGGCGTCCGCGTCGTCGCCGGTTAGGCCGGCCTCGTATCGGGCGAGCAGGCCGAGGGCGCCGACCAGTTCGGGCAGCGCACCGGCCGCGTGGCCGCCGTAGCCGCACGCGTGGTCCCAGCCGTCGGGGTCGTAGACCTCGACGGTGCCGGTGTCGCCCCGGAGCATCAGGTGCCGCGCCTGGTGGGTGCCGATGCTGTACGCGAGGCAGACGGGCGGCGAGTCGTCGTCCGGCGTGCGGTTGCCGAAGAGCTCGTCCGGGTCCTCCTCCCACATGCCGTCCGCGGGCAGGCCGGTGGAGTCCCAGTCCGCGAAGGCGAGGCTGACGGCGGGCAGCCCGACCGTCGTGAGGAAGGCCCGCGCCCCGGCGTCCGCCAGCCGCTCCGGCAGCTCGGCCTCGGCCGGCCGCCAGACCGTCCCCGGGCCGAAGCAGGACTCCAGCCATTCGGTCGTCGGCCGCCGCGCGGCCGCCACCAGTTCGTCCCCGTTCACGCCACTCCCCCGTTCCGTCGGTGAAACGGCCATTCAATCGCACCGCGGTGACACCCCCTCACCTGCTCGCGGCGGCCCGGCCGTGGCGGGCGCAGCGGGCGGCCAGCGGGCCGTAGGTCAGGCCGTGCAGGACGAGGCTCATCAGCACGGTCATGGTCATCAGTTGGCCGACCAGGTCGGCGGCGTGCGGGTCGACCGGGGCGAGGCTGCTGAAGGCGAGCAGGCCGTAGACGATGGTGGCCATGCCCCGCGGGCCGAGCCAGGCGAGCAGCAGCCGGTCGGCCCGGTCGAGGCCACTGCCGGTCAGAGCGAGCAGGACGGGGACGACACGGACGACGGTCAGCGAGAGGGCGGCGTAGGCCACCACCCGGCCGTCGAAGTCGCCGGTGAACGCCTGGGTGACGAGCTCGCCGAAGACGAACCAGAGGGCGAGCGAGAGCAGGGCACCGACGTCCTCGACCAGGTGCAGGGCCTTGGGCGGCAGCGCCCGTGCGTCGGGCGCGAAGCACAGTCCGGCGACGAACGCGGCGATGAAGCCGCTGCCGTCCAGCACGATGCCCAGCCCGTACGCGGCGAGCGGCAGCGCGAGGATTCCGAGCCGGACGGCGGACGGCCTGGTCCAGCCGGCCTGCCAGGCGCGGCGCAGCAGCACGCCGCCCGGTCTGCCGACCAGGGCGCCCGCGACGACGGCCCAGAGCACGGCGTTGAGGGCGTCGCCGAGCGGGTCGCCGGAGGGCTGCGGGATGTCACCGTAGGCCTCGGCGCCGGCCAGGCAGAGCAGGAAGACGGGGGCGAGGATGCCGTCGTTGAGGCCGGTCTCGACGGTGAGGACGCCGCGCAGCCAGGCGGGCAGCCGGCTGTCCTTGATCAGTTCGGCGGCGGGCGCCAGGTCGACGGCCACGGTGACGGAGGCGAACAGCGCGACCAGCCACCAGCGGCCGGACGGGAAGAGCAGGCCGCCGACGAGCACGCCGGTGAGGACGGTGAGCGGCAGCGCGACCAGGAGCAGCCGGGCGAGCAGGCGGCGGTGGCCACGGACGATGCCCTTCGGTACGGCGGTGGCGTCGGTGAACAGCAGCACCGCGAGGATGATCTCGACGGCGCGTTCGGCGTCCGCGGTGGTGAGGGTGACGGTCACCAGCGGGTGCGGGCCGACGGTGAGCGCCACGCCGGCGGCGGTCATCGCGACTGGCGCGGTGATGCTCCAGCGGGCCAGCCGGCCGGCCACCAGGGCCCAGGCGAAGAGCGTCCCCATGCTGACGACCAGCGCGATCACGCGCGCACCTGTCTTCCCCCGGTGCGCGACCGGACGGCGGCCCAGTGCTCCCGATCGTATGCGCGGGGCGGGTCTCCGCCGGGCCGGGCGGTTCTCCCCCGCGTGTCCCGCCGGCGGCCGCCTCAGGATCCGGCGAGGCGCAGGGCGCGCTCGGCCTCCTCGGGGTTCGGCGTGCCCGGGGCCGCGTCCAGCAGCCGCCAGCGGGATCGGACGCCGTCGGGCCCGGTCAGGCTGCCGCGGCGCAGGGCGGTCTCGATGCGTGTCCGGGCCTCGTGCTCCTCGGCGGGGTCGGCGGCGAAGAGGATGCGCAGCCGGTGCCGGCCGGGTCCGTCCGCGGGCTCGGTGGCGGTGTGGTGCGGGGCGAGCGGGCACGGCGGTTCGTGCTCCCAGCCGCCGCAGAGCCCGACGGTGACGGCGGCGCCGGGGGCGCCCGGGTCGCCGCCCGGTTCGAGGGCGACGAGCGCCTCGTGGACGAAGGCTCGGTGCACGGCTCCAGTCTGCACCGCCGTGCCGGGTGCGCGGAGGACCCTCCCTGCGCCGGGAGGGCCCTCCGCCCGGTCCCCGCCACCGCCGGGTCGGCGGCGGCGGCGGGTGGCTCGTGACCGTCCGCCGGTGTGCGGTCAGCGGCGGGTGGTGAGGCCGAAGCCGTACGCGAAGAGCGGGTCGTAGTGGCGGTCGCCGATGTTGATCGGCTCCTGGGCCTCGCTGCGCGGCCAGCTGACCGGGAGCTTGCCGGTGAAGGGACGCTTGCCGAAGAGCACGTCGGCGACGCCGGCGCCCTCGCTGCCGGGCAGCCAGGACATCACGAAGGCGTCCGCCTTGGGCAGCTCGCCGGTGATGATCTGCGGGCGGCCGGCCACGTCGAGGACGACGCAGGTGGGAACGGCGGCGCAGACGCGGTCGATGGTCGCCCGGTCGGTGTCGGAGAGGTCCAGGGTGTGGCCGTTGCCGACGTCGCCCATGCCCTCGGCGTACGGCGTCTCGCCGACGACGACGATGCCGACGTCGTAGCCGGCGGCGGGCGCGGAGGCGTCGCTGCTGTAGGCGGCGTCCGGGGCGTACTGCCGGATGCCCTGGAGGATCGTGGTGCCGGGGATGGCGGCGCCGCTCTGGCCCTGCCAGGTGACGGTCCATCCGCCGGCCTGGTTGCCGATGTCGTCGGCGTTGGCGCCGGCGACGTAGATCTTCTGGTGGGGCTTCAGCGGCAGGGCGCGGTCGGCGTTCTTGAGCAGCACCTGGGACTCGGCGACGGCCCGGCGGGCGACCGCGCGGTGGGCGGCGGAGCCGATCGCGGGGGCGTTGCCGCGGTCGGTGTACGGGTGCTCGAAGAGGCCGAGTTCGAACTTGGCACGCAGGATGCGGCGCACCGCGTCGTCGATCCGGGCGGTCGGGACGCGGCCGGCCTGCACCTCGGCGAGCAGGGCCTGCTCGAACTTCCCGGCGCTGTACGGGACCATGAACATGTCGAGGCCGGCGTTGACGGCGGTGCGCACCTGGGTGGGGTAGTCGCCGGGGATCTGGTTGATGGCGTCCCAGTCGCTGATCAGGAAGCCGTCGAAGCCGATCTTCTGCTTGAGGACGTCGGTGAGCAGTTCCTTGTTGGCGCTCATCTTGACGGGGTTTCCGATGCCGTCCTCCGTCCAGTCGACGCTGGAGTAGGAGGGCATGATGCTGCCGACGTCGTGCTTGCGGACGGCGGTGACGTAGGGGGCGAGGTCGACGGTGCGGAAGTGCTCCCGGTCGGTGATCGTGACGCCCTGGTCGAGCTTGTAACTTCCGCTGGTGGAACTGCCGTAGGCGGTGTCGCCGTCGCCGGCGTAGTGCTTGACGGTGGCGAGCACCCGGTCGGGGCGGGCCAGGTCCCGGCGGCCGTCGCCCTGGAAGCCGTCGACGGCGGTCTCCATTCGGGAGACCAGGTCCGGGTCCTCGCCGTAGCTCTCGTAGGTGCGGCCCCACCGGTCGTCGCGGGCCACGCAGACGCACGGCGCGAACACCCACTGCGGGCCGGTCGCGCGGGTCTCGGCCGCGGTGATGTGGGCGGCGTCCTCGACGAGGTCCGGGTCGCGGGTGGCGCCCATCGCGATGTTGTGCGGGAAGACGGTGGCGCCGACCAGGTTGTTGTGGCCGTGCACCGAGTCGACGCCGTAGATCAGCGGGATGTGCAGGCGGGTGGCGAGGGCGCGCTCCTGGTAGGCGTCGACCATGTCGGCCCAGGCCGCAGGGGTGTTCGGGGTGGGTGTCGAGCCGCCGCCGGACAGCAGGGAGCCGAGCCCGAGGTCGGTGATCTGCGCCCGGTTCGCGTCGACGGCGTTCCGCTCGGCCTGGGTCATCTGGCCGATCTTCTCGTCCAGGGTCATCCGTGCGAGCAGGTCGGTGACCCGCTGCTGCACGGGCAGCCGCGCATCGAGGTACGGCAGCGGGCGGCCGCCGGCCCGGTCGGCGGCCTGCGCCGCGCCGAGCGGCACGGTGCCCGCGGCCAGGGCGGACGCGGCGAGCACGGCGCCGGCGAGCAGGGCCCGGCGACGCGGGCGGCGGGTGGGGCCGAAGCGGGTGGGTTCCACGTGGCTCTCCGTCTCACGGTGGATGGGCGGACACGCGCACACAGGCGCGTCCGGCGGCGGCTAACGGGCCGCGCCGGTGGTGCACAGCCGAGGGCAGCTGACATGCAATCAGACCTACCGACCACTAGGTAAGTCTCCTGCGCCACTTTTTTCACAGCGTGACGGATCGTCGGGAGCCGGCGCGGCCACCGGCACGCCGGGCCGGCCGGGCGGCTCGTACACTCACCCGGTGACCCTCGACCGCACCGCCGACCGCCCGGCCGACCGGGCCTCCGGCACCCGCTCCCCCCGCGCCGGCGGCGCCCGCCGCCGCGAGGAGATCCTGGCCATCGCCGTGGAGACCTTCGCGACCCGCGGCTACCACCACGCCTCGCTCGCCGAGATCGCCGAACGGGCCGGCCTCACCCAGCCCGGCCTGCTGCACCACTTCCGCTCCAAGACCGCCCTGCTCAGCGGCGTCCTGGAGCTGCGCGACACCTCCGAGATGGCGCAGCTCGGCCCGGAACGCCCGCGCGGCCTGGCCTTCCTCGACCACCTGGTGGAGACGGTGCGGCGCAACACCGAACGCGAGGGCATCGTCCGGCTGTACGCGGTGCTCTCCGCCGAGAGCGTCACCGAGGGCCACCCCGCCCAGGACTTCTTCCGCAGCCGCTACGCCGGCCTGCGCGCGATGGTGGCGGAGGCGCTGACGGAGGCCTGCGAGCTGGGTGAGACCCGCGCCGACACGGACGTGGAGTCGGTCGCCAACGCGATCATCGCGGTGATGGACGGCCTCCAGCTGCAGTGGCTGCTGGCCCCGCAGTCCGTCGACATGGCCGCCACCACCCGCCGCACCATCGACACCCTGCTCGCCGGCCTGCGCACCGGCGACCGACACGGCTGAACGCTGCCCGGGGCAGCGGCCCGGCGCCGGTTAGGCTCGGTGCGGCGTGATCCGGGAACGGCGGGAGGAATGCGGTGGAGTACCGGACCGACCCGCGGGTGGACGCGTACATCGACGCACTGCCCGCCTGGCAGCAGGCGATCTGCCGGCAGGTCAGGGACCTGGTGCACGGCGCCGATCCGGAGGTCGAGGAGACGGTCAAGCGGACGGTCCGGCCGTACTTCGTGCTGCAGGGCAACATCTGCGCCCTGCTGGCGGCCAAGGACCACGTGAACGTGTTCCTGTACGACGGCGGGATCGTGCCGGACCCGGAGGGCATCATCACCGCCGGACACCGCAACACCACCGGCCGCACGGTGGCCTACCGCGAGGGCGAGGAGATCAACGCACCCGCCCTGCAGGCGATGTTCCGCCAGATCGCCGCGGACAACCGGGCGGGCGGCTGGCGAGTCCTCCTGCGCGAGGGCAGGGCACAACGCCAGGACGGCGGCTGAGCGCCCGGCCGGCGACACTCCCCCGGGCCGGTCACGGCACTCCAAGCAGCCGACGTCCGCCTGTCAGCACTCGTGAGTAGGGTGCGGCCGCACCGTGGATTCCGCTGTGGGGAGGGGCCTTGGGAGCCAAGACCGGTCTGCTCGTGTATGCCGACGGAGACGGGCCGCGCCGCCTGAGGCAGGTGGGTGAGGCGGGCCTGGAGCGGACGACCGCCATGATGCAACGGCTGCACCCGGGCTGGGCGATTCACCCTGCCGTCGGCTCGACCCTGTGGGACGGGCTCTACCCTCCGGACGGTCGGACCTACGCGGGAAGTTGGCCGGGGGTGGATCTGGTCTGCGATCGGCGCATGATGGTCGGTCTGCCGTCCCGGCTCCCGGGTGGGCTCGTCGCGGCAGGCGCGGGCCGGAGAATGGTGCTGCACGCCATGCACAGCGTGGTCGACTGGCTGGCCTTCGCTGTCTGGGACGACGGTCGCCTCGTCCGCTCACTGAGCCTGTCCCCGGACAACGGGATCGTCGAGGACATCGGCGAGCCGCTGCCCTTCGAACTGCCCTACTGGGCCGGGGAACGCCGCGCAGCCGTCATCCCGTGGCCGGACGAGGACGACGAGCCGTACCCGCTGCCGTTCCACCCGTTGGACATGGGTGAGGACGCGCTGCGTGCGCTCTGCGGGTTCGTCGTAACAGGCCGCCCGGAGCCCGCTGACGTGGATGCGGACACCATCGGGCTGCACGGCTTCCTCGTGCGGGATCCGGACGCTCCGGATCCCGCGGTGCGGGAGGCCGCACTCGGGGCAGCTGTGGCGGCCATGGGACCGCCGAGCACCTACCGACTGAGCCCCGACGGCACGTTGATCAAGCTGGGCGCTCCGTAGTCCACGGCTCCACCGGATCGGCTCGCGCCGGAGGTCCGCCATGGTCTGCTGTCACGTGGTCAGAAGACGAGCCTCGGCGGATGGACGAGGATCGCGACGACCAGTAGGCCCAGCAGCAGCAGGTGGGCCGCCAGTGCCCCCACCGCCGCGTTGCGCCAGCGACGCGCTGCCGTCTCGTTCCGCCCGGCGAAGCCGCCGCACAGGGCTCCGAGCAAGACCGCGCCGCACAGCAGCGCGGATGTGAGCAGCGCCGACTTCTCCTGGCCGTGCACGGCCGACAGGTCCCATCCCTGGGCGGTCGCACGCCGGTAGCCGCTCCAGATCGCTCCGAGCAGCCAGCTGTCGAGCCCGACGACGACCCCCCACATGAACAGCGCGACCACCCCGTCGGCCGCGGATCCGATGCCGCGCCCGTCCCTCTGCGGTGCTCCCACGATGTCGCCCCCCTGGTTCTCCGGCAGGCTCCATCGTGCCGACTGCCGGGCGGGGCGGAGCCGGACGAGACGACACCGTTGCCGAGTCGAGAGGTCGCACGCGCCGCAACGGGCCGGAACGCTGACCTCCGGGGCCGCCCGGCTCAGGTCCGGTGCCTCAGGTCCGGCGGCCGAAGAGCGGGCCGAGGACGAGTTCGGCGGCGCCGGCGGCGACGGCGAGGGGGCCGGCGGTGCTGAGGGTGACCGGGACGGGCTGCCACTCGGGGTCGGGGATGCGGGCCTTGAGCTGGGCGGTGACGCCGTCGAGGTAGGTGTCGGGGGCGGCCAGGACGGCCCGTCCACCGAGGACGACGCGGTCGATGTCGAGCAGCCGGACGAGGTTGGCGACGCCCACGCCCATCAGCCGGGCGGCGGCGGCGTGGTCGCCGCGCCGCAGTTCGGCGAGGCAGAGCACCTCCAGGCAGCCGTGGTTGCCGCAGGCGCAGCGCGGTCCGTCGACCTGCACGGTCTGGTGGCCGAACTCGCCGGCGTTGGTGCGGGTGCCGCGGTGGAGGGCGCCGTCGAGGAGGAGGCCGGCGCCGAGTCCGGCGGCGAGGTGGACGTAGGCGAGGCCGCCGCCGGGTCGCGGGGTGGCGGGGGCCTCGGCGAGGGCCGCGGTGTTGGTGTCCTTGTCGACGATGACGGGCAGTCCGTCGAGGTGGGCGGCGAGTTCGTCGCGCAGCGGGTAGTGGTGCCAGTCGGAGGAGCCGCGGGGGCCGACGGGCGTGAACCAGTGCAGCACGCCGGCGGCGTGGTCGAGCGGTCCGCGGCAGCCGATCCCGGCGCCGAGCAGTCGGGCGCCGGCGGGCAGTGCCCCGGCGGCCCGGTGGATCTCGTCGGCGACGAGGCGGACGGCGTCCTCGGGGGCGGCGGCCTCGTCCACCGGCCGGGTGTGCAGGTGGTGGTGGCGGCCGGCCAGGTCGACGAGCAGGACGGTGAGTTCGTCCCGTTCGAGGTGGACTCCGACGGCGCAGGCGGCCTCGGCGCGCAGCCGGAGCAGGGTGCGCGGTTTGCCGCCGGTGGAGGCGGACTGGCCGGCCTCCTCGATCATGCCGTCGGCGAGCAGCCGACCGGTGATCTTGCCGATGGCCTGCGGGGTGAGGCCGGTCCGGGCGGCGAGTTCGACCCGGCTGCCGCCCTGCGGGGCGGCGCGGAGCAGGGCGAGGACGAGCGCGGCGTTGTGGTCGCGCAGTCCGGCCAGGTTGGTGCCGGTCGGGCCGGAGGGCGTCGTCATGGGGCCATTGTGCCCGGCTCCGGTCGATGGGACTTGCACTTAAGAAACACTGTTGTTTAACTGGCATCATGACCACCGAGAGCACCCCGAGCACCGAGCGCCCCGCACTCCGCGTCGGCCTGGTCGGCTACGGCATGGCCGGCGCCGCCTTCCACGCCCCGCTGATCGCCACCACCCCGGGCTTGCGGCTGGACGCCGCGGTCACGGCCGACCCCGAGCGCCACGAGCAGCTGCGCCGCGAGCACCCGCAGGCCCGCGCCGTCGACACCGTCGAGCAGCTGCTCGCCGACCCGGCCGCGCTGGACCTGGTGGTCGTCGCCTCCCCCAACCGCAGCCACGTGCCGATCGCCCGCGCCGCCCTGGAGGCCGGCCTGCCCGTGGTGGTGGACAAGCCGCTGGCCACCACCGCCGCCGAGGCCGCCGCGCTGGCCGACCTCGCCGAGGCCCGCGGCCTGCTGCTGACGGTCTTCCAGAACCGCCGCTGGGACGCCGACTTCCGCACCGTGCGGCAGCTGCTCGCCGACGGCGCGCTCGGCACCGTGCACCGGTACGAGTCCCGCTTCGAGCGGTGGCGCCCCGAGCTCAAGGAGGGCTGGCGCGAGTCCGCCGACCCGGCCGACGCCGGCGGCATCCTCTACGACCTCGGCAGCCACCTGGTCGACCAGGCGCTCACCCTGTTCGGCCCGGCCACCCACGTGCACGCCGAGGTGAACGCCCGCCGCACCGGCGCCGCCGTCGACGACGACGCCTTCGTCGCCCTCACCCACGCCTCCGGCGTCCGCTCCCACCTGTGGATGAGCGCCCTCGCCGGGCAGCTCGGCCCGCGCCTGCGGGTCCTCGGCGACCGGTCCGCGTACACCGTGCACGGCATGGACCCGCAGGAGGACGCGCTGCGCGCCGGGCAGCGCCCCGGCCCCGGCTGGGGCGAGGTCGCCGAGGCCGACCGCGGCCTGCTCGGTACCGTGGACGGCGCCGCCCCGCACCCCTCGCTGCCCGGCGACTACCCGGCCTTCTACGCCGGCGTGGTCAGCGCCCTGCGGGACGGCGCGCCCGCGCCGGTCGACCCGCGCGACGCGGTCGCCGCGCTCGCCGTCCTGGAGGCCGCCCGCCGCTCCTCCGCCGAGGGCCGCACCGTCGCGCTGACCGCCGAGGCCGCTCCGACCGCCGAGGCCGCCCGATGAGCCGTCCGACCACCCCCGAGGAGATCGCCGTCCTGATCCACCGGATCGAGGACGAGGAGCGCCGGCTGCGGCTGCCGCACTTCGACAACGACGACGCCTGGCGGCTCGGCACCCTGCTGGTCGAGCTGGCCCGGGCCGAGAACGCGCCGGTGGCGATCGACATCCGCCGCAACGGACAGCAGCTCTTCCACTGCGCGCTGCCCGGCAGTTCGGCCGACAACGACGCCTGGCTGCTGCGCAAGACCCGCACCGTGGACCGCTACGGCTGCTCGTCCTACCTGGTGGGCCTGCGGTTCGCGGCGAAGGGCGAGACGTTCGAGGAGAAGTCCCGGCTCGACCCGGACACCTACGCCGCGCACGGCGGCGCCTTCCCGGTCACCGTGGAGGGTGTCGGCGTCGTCGGCACGGTCGCCGTCTCCGGCCTCCCGCAGGCCGACGACCACCGCCTGGTCGTCACCGCCCTGGAGCGGCACCTCGCCGCTTCCTGACGCCGGACACCCGACGCCGGACGCCGGACGCCGTCAGACCGTGCCCGGCGGCACCGGCTGCAGGCGGTAGGCCGCGCCGTCGCTCCGCACCAGGCCCGCGGTGGGCGGCGGGAAGTGGCTGCCGAGCAGCAGGGTGTCGGTGTCGGCCAGGGCGGCGAGCAGCTCGCGGCGGGTCTCCCCGGCCCGGGCGGGGTCGATGTCGACGTGGCTGTGGATGCCGGGCTCGGCGAGCTGGACCGGGTGGTGGATGCAGTCCCCGGTGATGACCGCCGCGGCGCCGCCGCTGCCGAGCCGGACGGCGACCTGCCCGGGGGTGTGGCCCGGCGCCGGGACGAGGGTGACCCCGGGGGCGATCTCCAGGCCGTCGGCGGGCACGTCGACCAGGTCGAGGAGGCCGTGCTCGGCGACGGGGTGGACGGAGTCGCGGAACATCTGGCGGCGCGGCCCGTCCATCTCCGCGGAGGCCCAGTGGTCCCACTCGGCCCGGTCGGCGAGGTAGCGGGCGTTGGGGAAGGTGGGCACCCAGGCGCCCCCCTCCCGGCGGGTGTTCCAGCCGACGTGGTCGGTGTGCAGGTGGGTGAGGACGACCAGGTCGACCGCCTCGGGGGCGAAGCCGGCCCGCTCCAGGCGGCGGAGGTAGTCGGTGTCGAGCCGGTGCCAGGCGGGGTTGGCGCGGTCCTTGCCGTTGCCGACGCCGGTGTCGACGAGGATCCGCAGACCGCCGGCCTCCACCGCGAAGCTGTGGCTGGCCAGGCGCAGCGCCCGGTCGGCGCCGACGAAGTCGGGCTGCAGCCAGGGGTGGCCGGCGACCACCTCGGGGGTGGCGCCGGGCAGCAGCCACGCACCGGTCTCCGGCGCCAGTTCGACCTCGTCGATGCGGCGGACGACGATCTCCCCCACCGTCCAGGCAGGGGTCGGTGCGGCGTGCTGCGCGGACATGGCGCCCCTCCGATTAAAGCTCAGATGTTGCGTTAAGCATACCGATCCCGGCGCTTAACGCAAAAACTTTGCTTCAAGCCGGGGGCTACTACCGTTCGATGTACGACTCGAGTCCGCGCAGGAAGACCTCGACCTTGAAGTCGAAGCGCTCGTCGCCGGCACCGACGACCATCGTCTCCGCCATGCCCTTGATCAGCGGGAAGCGGTCCTCCGGGAGCCGGCCGAGGTACTCCCGGACCCTGTCGAAGTAGGCGTCGACGTCCACGCCCGCCGCGATCCTGGTCGTGTAGAGCGAGGCCTCGAAGGCGTCCGCGTCGACCAGCTGGCCGAGGCCGTCGATCGCCCAGGCGGCGACCTGCCGCGGGATGCCGGCCGAGATCATCAGGCCGACCACGAACTCCGCGACCTTCAGCTTGTTCGGGCCGAGCTGGATGCCGCCGAGCGAGACCACGGTGATGTCCCGGTGCGCGGTGTAGACCCGCTGCGCCTCCCGGCAGATCTCCTTGACCTGCTCCTTCCAGCGCTCCGGCTCGGGTCGCTCGGGCAGCCGGATCTCACCGGAGATGCGCTCCAGCATCAGCTCCAGCAGCTCGTCCTTGCCGGAGACGTGCGCGTAGAGCGAGGCGGGGCCGGTGCCGAGCTCCTGCGCGACCCGGCGCATCGTGAGGCCCTCGAGCCCCTCGCGGTCGAGGACCGCGATCCCCGCCTCGACGACGGCCTCGGGCGTGAGCGGCTGGCGGCTGTCCGCCTTGCGCACCTTGTGCCACGGGATCGCGGGCATCTCCGAGGCCACGGCCACCTCCTCCAGATCGACGGACGCCCAGGTCGACGGGCGTCGACGAACATCGTAACCGAGGACGAACATCGTTCGCCGCCACGAATACTGTTTGACAGAACGGCGATCGCGTCCGTAGAACGTTGTTCGTTCGATGAAAACGCTGTTCCCCGTCCTCTGGAGATGCCATGACCGACACCCCCGCCCCGTACCGATGGCGGTGGGCCGCGCTGTTCGTGATCCTCGCCGCCGAGGTCATGGACCTCCTCGACTCGCTGGTCACCAACATCGCCGCACCGTCCATCCGTGCCGACATCGGCGGCGGTGAGAGCACCATCCAGTGGATGGGCGCCGCCTACACCCTCGCCATGGCGATCGGCCTGATCACCGGCGGACGGCTCGGCGACATCTTCGGCCGCCGCCGGATGTTCCTGATCGGCGCCGTCGGCTTCACCCTCGGCTCGATCGGCTGCGGCCTCGCCCAGGGCCCGGACCAGCTGATCGCCGCCCGGGTCTTCCAGGGCCTGCTGGGCGCCGTGATGCTGCCGCAGGGCCTCGGCATGCTCAAGGAGATGTTCTCCGAGAAGGAGCAGGCCACCGCGTTCGGCCTGTTCGGGCCGGTCATGGGCCTGTCCACGGTCGGCGGCCCGATCCTGGCCGGCTGGCTGGTCGACGCCGACCTGTTCGGCACCGGCTGGCGCATGATCTTCCTGATCAACATCCCGCTCGGCCTGTTCGCCATCGTCGGCGGCCTGACCTTCCTGCCGGAGTGGAAGAGCGCCCGTGCCGTCCGTCTCGACCTGCTCGGCGCGCTGCTCGCCGCGGCCGGTTCGGCCCTGATGATCTTCCCGCTGGTGCAGGGCCGCGAGCACGACTGGCCGGTCTGGGCCTTCGCCCTGATCGCCGCCTCCGTCGCCGTCTTCGGCCTCTTCGGCTGGTACGAGGGCCGGCGCAGCCGCACCGGCGGCGACCCGCTGGTGGAGCCCAGCCTGTTCGCCAAGCGCGGCTTCAGCGGCGGCATGGTCCTCGGTCTGCTGTTCTTCTCCGCGATGACCGGCTTCTGGCTGACCTTCAGCCTGTACACCCAGATCGGCCTGCACTACTCGCCGTTCAAGGCCGGCCTCGCGGGCATCCCGTCCTCGCTCGGCATGGTGGTCGCGTTCGTCGCCTCGCAGGCGCTGCAGCGCTTCGGCCGCAAGGTCATGCACGGCGGCCTGCTGGTGATGGCGCTCGGCGTGGGCGGCATCATGCTCACCCTGCACCTCCAGGGCCTGACGGTCACCCCGTGGCAGCTCGCCCCGGCGCTGACCGTCACCGGCCTCGGCATGGGCTTCGTGATGGCGCCGTTCTTCGACACCGTGCTCGCCTCGGTGGAGCCGCACGAGACCGGTTCCGCCTCCGGCACGCTCACCTCGGTGCAGCAGTTCGGTGCCGCGCTGGGCACCGCGATCCTCGGCACGGTCTTCTTCGAGCAGGTGAAGAGCGGCGACTTCGTGCACGCCGAGCAGATCACCCTCGTGGTCGAGCTCGCCATGATGGCGGTCGTCTTCGTCGCGATCTTCCTGCTGCCCAAGCACGCCCGCCCGCAGGGCGGACACGGCGCGGCGGAGGACACGGCGGAGGACGCGACGGAGACCGGCGAGCCGGCCGCCGCGGCCCACGCCTGATCCGCCGGCCCCGGTGCCGGACGGCCGCGGCCACCCGCCCCGCGCGGGTGACCGCGGCCGTTCCCGTTTCCCCGCCGCCCTGCGTGTCGCGGGGCCGGGAGCCGGGCAGGAGCCCGCCGAGAGGGGAATGCCCGTGCGGTGTCCGCCGCCGGGCGCGCCCGAGGAGGAGCGCCGCCATGTCCACCACGCTGCCCCGGCTCACCGGGGAGTACGTCCTCGATCCCACCCACACCCGGCTCGGCTTCGTCGCCCGCCACGCCATGGTGACCAAGGTCCACGGCTCCTTCCAGGAGTTCGAGGGCAGCGCGCACCTGGACAGCGAGGACCCGGGCCACTCGAACGCCCGCGTCACCATCCGGGCCGGCAGCATCGACACCGGCAACCAGCAGCGGGACCAGCACCTGCGCACCAACGACTTCCTCGACGTGCCGCACCACCCCGAGATCACCTTCGTGACGACCGCCGTCGAGCAGGTCGGCACCATCAGCTACCACGTCACCGGCGACCTCACCGTGAAGGCCACCACCCGCCCCGTCACCATCGAGCTCGAGTACACCGGCAACGCCGTCGACCCCTACGGCAACCTCCGGGTCGGCCTGGAGGGCTCGGTGGCCATCTCCCGCAAGGACTTCGGCGTCAACTGGAACGCCGCGCTGGAGGGCGGCGGCGTCCTGGTCTCCGACCGGATCGTGCTCGAGTTCGACATCTCCGCGGTCAAGCAGAAGTGATCCGCCCCGCACCGCCGGGCCGGCCGGACGAAATCACCGGCCGCCGCCCGGCTTGAACCGGCCCCGCAGCGGACAGACGGTCGGTATGACGACCGTGCACGAAGAGATCGAGCGCAAGTACGACGGCGCTCCGCGGCAGCCGCTCACCGCGGACGGGCTGCCCCGGGTGGCACGGGCCGTCCCCGGCGGCACCGAGCGCCTCGACGCCGTCTACTTCGACACCCCGGACCTGCGGCTGCTGCGCGACGGCATCACCCTGCGCCGCCGCAAGGGCGGCCACGACGCCGGCTGGCACCTGAAGACTCCCGCCTCGGACGGCATCCGGATCGAGACCCGGCTGCCGCTGGACGCCGGCCGCGGCCGGACACCCCCGAAGGAACTCCTGCGGCTCACCCGCGGCGCGGCCCGCGGCGGACCGCTCGCGCCGGTCGCCCGGCTGCGCACCCGGCGGGAGATCACCCTGCTGATCGACGCCGACGACCGCACGCTCGCCGAGGTGGTCCGCGACCAGGTGTCCGCCCGGACGCTGGGCGGCCCCGACCGCCCACCGGGCGAGGTCAGCCGCTGGCTGGAGACCGAGGTGGAGCTGGCCGAGGGCACCACCGAGCTGTTGGACGCGGTCGAGCACCGGCTGCGCGAGGAGGGCCTGCGCCCGGCCGCCGCGAGCTCCAAGCTCGGCCGGGTGCTCGGCGACCGGCTGTCCGCCGGGCCGCGGCCGGCCGAGCCGCCCGCCGGCAGCGTCGGCGCCGCGCTCACCGCCTACCTGCGCGAGCAGGCGGCCGGACTCCGCGCACTCGACCCGGCCGTCCGCCGCGACGCGCCGGACGCGGTGCACCGGATGCGCGTCCGGGTCCGCCGGCTGCGCAGCGCGCTGGCCGCGCACCGCAAGCTGCTGGACGGTCGGACCGTCGACCGGCTGGACGCCGAGCTGCGCTGGTTCGGCCGGGTGCTCGGCCGGGCCCGCGATCCGGAGGTGCTCGGGCAGCGGCTCGCCGCCCAGGCCGCCGGACTGCCCGCCGCCGCCCGGCCCGCGGAGGTCCGCGCACGCCTGCGCGCCCGCTTCGGACGCCGCTACGCGCGGGCGCACCGCGTCGCCCTGGAGGCCATGGGCAGCCGCCGCTACTACGCCCTGCTGGACGCGGTCGAGGAGCTCGCCGCCCGCCCGCCGCTGACCGACCGGGCCCGCCGCGGCGGGCGCGAGGCGCGGCGGGTGCTGGAGCGGCAGCGCAGGCGCGTGCTGCGGCGGCTCGGCCCCGCCCTCGACCTGCCGCCCGGCCCGGCCCGGGACAAGGCGCTGCACCGTGCCCGCAAGGCGGCCAAACGGGCCCGCTACGCGGCGGAGAGCGTCACCCCGCTCACGCAGAAGCGGGCCGGTCGGCTGCGCAAGGACATGAAGCGCGTCCAGCAGCCGCTGGGCGACCACCAGGACGGCGTGGTCGCCGAGGCCGCACTGCTGGAGATCGCCGCCAGGGCGCGCCGCCGCGGCGAGGACGCCTTCGGCTGCGGCATGCTGTTCGCGGCGCAGCGGGCCCACGAGCAGGAGCAGCTCGCGCGGGCCGCGCGGGCCTGCGCGAAGGCCCGGAAGGAGTGAGATGGCCGACGGGGAGGAGCGCGGCGCACCGTATCCGGCGGTGGTGCGGGACGCCGTGACGAACTGGTTCACCGACCGGGTGACCGAGGCCGAGGTGGCGCTGGCGCGTGCCCTTCGGCAGGCCGAGGTGCTGCGCGAACGACGGGCCGTCTGCCGGGACGGCGCCCGGCTGACCGACGAGGAGGCCCGGCAGGTCGCCGAGGCCGCCGAGCGGCGTGCCGCCCGGATCGCCGCCGCCACCGACGCCCGCCCGGAGGCTCATGCGGGCGCCGTCACCGCGGCCCTCGCCGTCCGCGAGGGCCTTCGATCGGCCGGCCACCCGGTGTAGCCCGCCGCACCGGCCGAGGACGGCGCCGGCGCGCAACCGTTTCCTTCTCCTCCGCCACCTGCGGCCCGACCTCGGCCGCCGCTCGGCGCGATACGCCGTGATACGGGGGCTCGACAAGGTCATTTCGCGGTGCCGGGCCTGTGGCACCGGGCCTGACGGCCGGTGAGGCGGGATACGCCCGTGCCGTCGGGCGCCCCCGTGTACGACAGCGAGGTCCACCCCATGATGCGCACGTTGTCACGGCGGCTCGCCCTGAGCGGGGCCGTGGCCCGACTCGGGGGCCGTGTACAGCTACGCGCACCTCTTCTACGACGGCTCTGGGCAGCCTCTACGGCACCCCGACCACGACCCTGGTCACCCTGATCGAGTGCCAGCAGACGACCCCGGGCCCGTGCAACGAGCTGCAGGAGGTCTACGACCCGGTGAACGACGTCGACTACAGCTACTACGCCGGGCCGGTGGCGGTCCAGGGCAAGGGGCACTGCATCTACCTCAACGCCCAGACCGACGACACCGCGCACCGCCACGCCTTCTTCAACTCCGTCACCGGATTCCACTGCGGCTGACCGGACGCGTCGGGCCCCGGCCCGTCGAAGAATGGATCTTGTCAGGACCTTCCCGGGCTGGTTCGATGTGCGCTCATCGAACCAGCCCGGGGAGCACGCATGTCGTCGCCGCAGACGCCGCCCGTCCAGGACACACCGCCGGCCGACGAGGCATCACCTTTCGCCGTGGCGGACCCGGCCCCGGCCCCGTCGCGGCACCGCCGCCGGTGGCTGATCGCCGGGCGGCCGTCGTGCTGGTCCTGGCCGGGGCTGGGTACGCCACCGCGGACCGCTTCGCCGCCCTCGGCGCCTATCGGTACGTCACCCCGGCGGAGTTCAGCGGCATGCCCGCCGACACGGACAACCCGCTGGTGCGGCGGGTGCAGAGTGACGCGGCCGCGGGCTTGGCGAGCCCCAAGGCGTTCGCCGCGGTCTACGGGACCCCGAGCACCGGGTACGTCATGGTGACGGGGTACCAGCGGCACGACTTCGCGCCGGCCTGGTCGGTGGACGAGGCGATCAAGAAGGGCGCCGCCTCGGGACAGCCGGCCCAGGAGATGCACCGCGCCGACCCCGGCCCGCGGGGCGGCGCGATGAAGTGCGGCCTCCAGCCGGCCGAGCAGCTGGGCGGCTTCCCCGGCGGGCTCTGCCTCTGGGCGGACGGCAGCATGCAGGCGATGTTCAGCGAGGTCGGCACCGGTCGCGCCCTCGACCTCGACCGGATCGAGGCGGACGCACGGGCGTTCCGGCTGCTCGCCGAGCAGCCCGACTGACCCCCGCCGACGGCCGCGGCCGTCACGGGGTGCACCCGGTGAGCGGGCGGGGGTCGCCGGCCGGGCGGCCGCAGATGTGCTCGATGAGGGGCGCGCCCTCGGCGGCCCGGCGGACCCGGATGACGTGCAGGCCGTGGCCGGGCTGCGGGCCGGTGGCGAGCGGCCGGGTGTCCCGGAAGTCGACGGTGCCGGTGGCGCGGTTCTTCATCTCCACCGCGCGCAGGCCCGCCATGACCGAGCCGACCCCGCCCTTCTGGGAGGCGCCGGCCTTGGCCGCGCCGGCCTGGAGGGCGGCGGTGGCGTCGTAGCCGAGGGCGAGCGCGCCGTCGGAGAACACGTCGTCCTCGTACGGGTTGTCGCCGCGCGGGGCGAGCCGGAGCCCGGCTGCGGCGACCTCGGCGAGGTCGGAGGCCCGGGCCGTGACGGACGGGTCGGTGAGCGCGGTGTAGTAGAGGGTGGCCTGCGGCGCCATCCAGGTGGCACCGGTCCGGAACTGGGCCTTCGTCAGGTCGTCGCCGGTGAGCACGGTGAGCGGGCGGCTGCAGCCGGCGTCCGCGGCGAGGCGCCGCATCAGCTGGTTGACGTCGTCGGCCCGGCCGGCCAGGTAGAGCACGGCCGGCTGGTGCTCGGAGTGGCAGCTGGTGCTGAGCGCCGCCTCGAAGTCGGGGTCGCCGTTGCTGGTGAGCCCGTACTCGAGGGGGTGGCCGCCGATCAGCTGGAACCCGGCGTCCTTGAGCATCGCGGAGCCGTACTGGGCCTGTTCCGGGCTGTACCGGTCGTCGCGGCTGGGGATGCGGGTGAGCACGGCGGCCCAGCGGTCGGCGGTCGGCAGGGCGAGGCCGTCGACGATCTGCCGCAGGGCGGCGGCCTCCTCCTGGTCGGTGGCGGCCAGCCCGAAGTAGTTGACGTGGCCCTTGGCGAGGTAGGTCGCGGAGTTGGTGGTGCTGACCACGGCGAGGCCGGCCTGCTGGAGGAGGGTGAGGGAGCTGTCGCTGTCGGAGGTGTCGCGGCCGAGGCCGACCACACCGACGATCGAGCGGTCCCGTCGGGCGACGTCGACGATCCGCCGGACCATCTCGGTCTGGAAGTACATGTCCTGCCCGCCGTTGGCGAGCAGCACCTTGATCTTCAGCGGGTCGCCGGCGTTGTTGCGCAGCTGGGCGAGGTGGACGCCGGTCAGCTCCTTCAGGCTGTTGAGGGCGCGCGGCTGCTGGCCGGCCGTGGTGGTGAGCGAGCCGGCGTACACGACGGTCACGTAGCGGACGTCGGGGAGCGCGTCGACGCGGGCGTTCTCCCGCCGGATCGCGGCCTCCAGGGTGGCCAGGTCGACGTCGGCGCCGGTGCGGTCGGTCCCCTCGCCGGGCAGGGTGCCGCTGAGGCGGATGCCGTCGCCGTCGCCGGCGAAGGAGACGCCGCCGGTGGCGACGCCGACGCACTCGCGGGTGCCGCCGGGGTCGGTCCGCCAGACCGCGTCCGGGTTGGAGCCGAGCAGCCGGGCCTCGCAGTAGTGCCCGCCGAGCTGCTGCACCCGCAGCACGCCGCCGCAGGCGGCGAGGACGAGGACGGCGAGCACCGTCCAGCGGGACCAGAGGAACCACCAGGAGCGCCGGACGGGCACCGCGGTCAGCCGGGTGGTCTCGCCGGCGCTCAGCTGGAGCCGGGTGAGCCGCACCGGCAGGGTCCAGGCCAGGGCGCGGCCGCGGCTCGGCGCCTGGCGCACCCGCAGGTCGCTGACCCAGTTCTCGTACGGGCCGCGGCGGCGGGAGCCGACGGCGTGCACGGTGCCGGGGTCGGTGCCGGCGTCCTCCTGCCAGGCGGCGACGTCGGCGTGCGCGACCGCGGCGAGGACGAGCAGCGGGTCCTGCTCGCTGCGGCGGCTGCGGACGTCGGAGATCGCGCCGAGCACCCGGAGGGCGCCGTTGCGGGCGTCCGCGCGGGGCACGAACACCACCGGCGGGACGCGGCGCTTGCGGCCGCGCAGGTCGGGCGCCCAGGAGCGGTGCGCCCAGCGGAGGTCCTCCAGCAGGGCGAGGGTGCGCAGCTGCAGGTGGAACTGCTGGGCGCGGTCCTTCTCCTCGGCGGGTGTGTCGGGCAGCTGGGCCTTGAGTATCTCGCCGGCGACCTCGCGGGCGCGGGCCCGGGTGACGTCCCAGGACATCCGGGGTCGCCAGAGCGACCAGGCGGCGGCCTGCCGGCCGGAGGCGGCGAGGAAGGTGGTGGTGGCGAACCAGCGGCTGGCCCTGCCGAGCCAGGAGAGCGGCGCGGTGTTGCGGCGCACGAAGCCGGTGACGCCGAGCAGCAGCAGCGCGGCGAGCAGGACGAGCACGACGACCTGCCACCTGGCCTGGGTGAGCAGGCTGGTGAGCCCGGCGAGGACGAAGGCGCCGATCAGGGTGGTGGAGTTGAGCACGGGCGACAGCAGCCGCTGCACCTCACCGCCGCTGGTGCGCGGCTCGGGCCGCCAGTGCAGGTCGCGGAGCCGGCCGAGGACGGACTCGACGAGGTCGTCGAGGGAGCGCCCGGCGGCGTCCGGGGTGGTGAGGGTGTGCCGGGCGGCCGCTTCGATCGCGGCGACGAGGCGGGAGCGCGGCGCGGGGTAGGCCCGGTACCAGGACGGCCCGCGGCGGGCCCAGGGGCCCTTGGCGAGGCCGTCGATGATGCCGACGGCGTTACGGTGCGGGTCGTCGCCGTCGGCGCCGGAGACCACCCGGTGCGGCAGCCCGCCGCTCTCCTGGGCCTCCTGGACGGCGTGCACCACGCCGCGGACCTCGCGGTCGAGCTCCGGGTCGTCGTCCTCGGCGTACAGCACGACGACCGGCATCGGCAGCCGGGCGCCGCTGAACTGGTCGATGAGGTCCTTGACCAGCGCGTCGACCTCGTACTTGGCGGTGGTACGCACACCGCCGATCCGGGCGCTCTCGCGCGCCGACCCCTGAGCCACCTGCACCCCCGTAGCCGCCCCCCGCGGACGCGCACCGCGCCCCGGCCTGACCTGGCGTCAGACCGCGAGTGTAGACCCGGGGTGTGACGGCGCACACGGGGTCGAACACGCAGGGCGCGGGCGCCGCGGATGGGCCGTCGGGGGGACAGCGCTCACTCCGACGGCGCAGTGCCGCGAGCCGTGGCCTGCGCTCCGGGCGCGGCGGCGGAAGGCTGGCGCGGGCCACCGCGCGGGGCGCGTGCGCCCGGCGGTGCCGCCTGCTGTCCGGTTCGAGCTTCCGAGGGCCGCATGACGACCGCACCATTCCTGCCGGCGGGCACGCCGGCGCAGCTGCTGCCCGCCCGCGAGCTCACGGCGTTCACCCCGGCCGCGCACATCACCCTGGTGCCGCCGGGTGTGGCGCTGCCGTTCGTCACCCCGGTGATGCACCACCGAGGGCTGCGCCGGAACGACCCGGTGGCGGCGCTGCCGGCCCGCCGCCGGCCGGCGGTGACGGCGGTGCGGTTCGCGGTCGGCATCGTGACGGGCACGGTGCTGTCCTTCGAGTTCGGGCTGCTGTGGCCGGGCATGACGGGCCGCCGGGGGGACGTCCCGACCGCCGCCGCCTCGCTCCGGACGATGTCCGGCGTCGTGGTCGGCGTCCACCTGCTGCTCTTCGCGGCCTTCCTGACGGTGCTGCCGAAAGTGCGCACCCGCCGGCGGCCGGTCGGCACCGGCCCGCCGCCCGGCGACGGACCGGCGGCCGACACCCCGTGCGGGCCCCGCCCGGCGGCCGCGGCGGGCGGTGGGGGCGCCCCGTGACCGCGGACGTCCTGGCCTGGATCCTGCTGGCCGCGGTGGCCGCCTACGCCTGCGGCGGCGGGGTCGACTACGGCGCGGGCTTCTGGGACCTGGTCGCGGGCGGCGCGGAGCGCGGCCGCCGGCCCCGGTGGCTGATCGACCACGCGATGGCCCCGGTGTGGGAGGTCAACAACGTCTGGCTGATCTTCGTCCTGGTGCTGATGTGGACGGGCTTCCCGGTCTTCTTCCAGACGGTGTTCACCGCGATGTGGCTGCCGCTGGCGCTGGCCGCGGTCGGCCTGCTGCTGCGCGGCGCGGGCTTCGCCCTGCGCAAGCCCGCCCGGCGGCTGGCGGCCCGGCGGGTGTACGGCGCGGTGTTCGCCGTGTCCTCGGTGGTCACCCCGTTCTTCTTCGGCGCGGTGGTCGGCGGGGTGGCCTCCGGCCGGGTCGCCCCCGGCACGACCGCCTCCGCGGACGTCTGGGCGAACACCGCCTCGGTGCAGACCGGGCTGCTCACCGTCGCCGCCACCGCCTACCTGGGGGCGGTGTTCCTCACCGCCGACGCCGGCCGATTCGACGCGCCCGACCTGGTGCGGTACTTCCGGCTGCGGGCCTGGGCGGGCCTCGCCGCCGTCGCCGTCCTGGCGCTGATCGGGCTGACGGTGACCGACGACCACGCCTCCTACGTCCACCACGGGCTCACCCACGGGATCGGGCTCGCGCTGCTGGCCGCCGCGGCGGTCGCGGCCGCGGCCACCGGATGGCTGGTCGCGGGGCGGTCCGCCGGCTGGGCGCGGTACAGCTCGGTCGCCTCGGTGGTGCTGGTGGTCGCCGCGTGGGGCTTCGCCCAGAGGCCGTACCTGGTGCCGACCTCGCTGACGGTGCAGCAGGCCGCCGGCGCGGACGGGCCGCTGAAGTGGCTGCTGTTCGTCAGCGCGGTCGCCGTGGTGCTGATCGGTCCGGCCCTGGTGGTGCTCTACCGGCTGGACACCCACGGCGTGCTGGAGCCGCTGACCGACGCCGACGTGGCGGGCGGCCGCGGCCCGGGCGAGGGGGCCGGCCCGTGACCGCCGATCAGATCCTGGTCGGCACCGGGCTGATCGTGGTGCTCGCCGCCGCCTCCCAGCTGCTCGCCGCCCGGCTGCGGATCCCGGCGCTGCTGGTGCTGCTGCCCGTCGGCTTCACCGCCGGGGCGCTCACCGACACCGTCGACCCGCAGCTGCTGCTGGGCCCGGCGTTCTCCCCGCTGGTCTCGCTCGCCGTCGCCGTCATCCTCTACGACTCCGGCCTCGGTCTGGAGTTGCGCCGCCTGCAGGGGCACACCCGCCGGACGGTGGTCCGGCTGATCTGGCTCGGCACCATCGTCACCTGGACGGCCGCGACCGCCCTCGCGGCGCCGCTGCTCGACATGTCCAAGCGCTCCGCGGTGATGCTCGGGGCGATCCTGGTCGTCTCCGGGCCGACGGTCGTCGGGCCGCTGCTGCACTTCGTCCGGCCCACCGAGCGGCTGCAGCGCATCCTGATCTGGGAGGGCACGCTGATCGACCCGGTCGGCGGCATCCTCGGCGCCTTCGTCTTCCACGGCGTCGTCTCCTCCGGCGAGGACGGGCTGCGCGGCCAGCTCGGCGGGTTCTGGCTCAGCGTCCTGGTCGGCTGCGCGGGCGGCGCCGTCGGCGCCGCGGTGCTCTGGCTGGTGCTGCGCCGGCTGCGGCCGAACGAGATCCTCGGCACCACCGCCCAGCTCGCCGCCGTGATCGGGGCGGCGGCGGGCTGCGACGCGCTGCGCGACGACACCGGGCTGATCGCCGCGGTGGTGATGGGCATGGCGATGGCCAACCTGCCGGGCCTCGACCTGCCGGCCCGCCGGCCCTTCCTGGAGACCCTGGTCTCGCTGATCATCGGCCTGCTCTTCGTCTCCATCTCGGCCACCGTCACCCCGGACTCGCTGCGGCACGTGGTGCTGCCCACCCTGGGTCTGGCCGCGGCGCTGGTCCTGGTCGTCCGCCCGGCGGTCGCGCTGCTGGCGACGCTCCGCACCGACGTGTCCCGCGGCGAGCGGCTGTTCGTCGGCTGGATGGCGCCCCGCGGCATCGTGGCCGCGGCCACCGCCTCCACGTTCTCCGCCACCCTGATCGCCAAGGGTGTCGACGGCGCGGAACGGCTGCTGCCCGCCACCTTCGTGGTGATCGTCGCCACCGTCACGGTGTACGGGCTGACGGCCTATCCGGTCGCCGAACGGCTCGGCGTCCTGCGGCCGGCCCGCTCGCGGCCGCTGCTGGTCGGCGGCGACGCGTTCGCCGTCGACCTCGGACGGGCGCTGCGCTCGCTCGGCCTGGACGTGCTGATGTGGGCCGGCGCGGACGCGGAGCGGGCCCGCATCACCGAGGCCGGGCTGGAGCTGGCGCCGGGCGAACTGCTCGCCGCTGCGACCGGCGCGGGCGCCGAACTCGAGGGCATCACCGGCGTGCTGCTGCTCACCGAGGAGGACGACTTCAACGCGCTGGCCTCGATGACCCTGCACGAAACGCTCGAGGGCGCGGTGTACCGGCTGGCGCCGGCCGCGGGCAGCCGCGGCGTGGTGGCACCGTACACCGGGGGCGAGGCACTCTTCGGCGGCGGCCTGACCCGCCCGGAGGTGGCCCGGCACTACGCGGACGGCGCCCGCGTCACCACCCGTCCGGTGAACGGCGGCCTGCCCGACGGCCACCGTCTCCTCTGCCTGGTGAAGCCCGACGGCCGCCTCCTCCCCGTGACCGACGACCGCACCCCCACCGCGACACCGGGCGACAGGGCCGTCCTGCTGAGCCCGCCCACGTCGTAGGGAGGCCGCGGATCAGCGGCGCAGCCGGTCGAGCGCGTCGTCCAGGGTGGTGGCCGCCATGATCAGCGACAGATGGGTGAACGCCTGCGGGAAGTTGCCGAGTTGCTCGCCGGTGGGCCCGATCTCCTCGGCGAACAGGCCGACGTGGTTGGCGTAGGTGAGCATCTTCTCGAAGGTGTAGCGGGCCTGCCGCAGCCTCCCGGCGCGGGCGAGGGCGTCGACGTACAGGAAGGTGCAGAGGCTGAACGTGCCCTCGGAGCCGCGCAGTCCGTCCGGCGAGGCGGCCGGGTCGTAGCGGTAGACCAGGCTGTCGGAGACCAGTGTGCGGTCCATGGCGTCCAGGGTGGCGAGCCAGGACGGGTCCCTGGGGGCGAGGAACCCCACCCGGGGGATGAGCAGCAGCGAGGCGTCGAGCACGTCCCCGCTGTAGTGCTGGACGTAGGCCTGATGCTTCTCGCTCCAGCCGCGTTCCATCACCTGTTCCAGGATGGCGTCCCGGGCCTTCGTCCAGCGGGCGGTGTCGGCGGGCCGGCTGAACCGGGTGGCGAGGTCCACGCCGCGGTCGAAGGCTGCCCAGCACATCAGCCGGCTGTAGGTGAAGTCCTTGCGGCCGCCGCGGGTCTCCCAGATGCCCTCGTCCGGGCGGTCCCAGGAGTCGGCGAGCCAGTCGAGGGTGCGGGCGACGATCTTCCAGCCCCGGTAGCCGGCCTGCAGCTCGACCTCGCTGCCTTCGGTAAGGGCGTACAGCGCCTCGCCGTAGATGTCGAGCTGCAACTGGTCGGAGGCGGCGTTGCCGAGCCGGACGGGCGCGGAGCCGCGGTAGCCCTCCAGGTGGCCGAGGATCTCCTCGGTCAGCAGTGGCTCGCCGTCGACCTTGTACATGATCTGCAGGGCCTCGCCCTCGACCTCGGCGCGGTCGCGCAGCCGGGCGCCGAGCCAGCGGGTGAAGGCGCCGGCCTCCTCGATGAAGCCGAGGTCGATGAGGGCGCGCACCGAGAGCGAGCCGTCCCGCACCCAGGTGTAGCGGTAGTCCCAGTTGCGTTCGCCGCCGACCTGTTCCGGCAGGCCCATGGTGGCGGCGGCGACGGGTGCGCCGGTGGGGCGGTAGGTGAGCAGTTTCAGGGTGATGGCGGCCCGGTTGACCATGTCGGGCCAGCGGCCCCGGTAGCGGGAGTTGCGCGCCCAGTCCTGCCAGAAGTCGACGACCGCCCCGAGCTCCTCGGCGGCGTCCTCGACGGTCACCGGCGGCGGGGGCGGGTCGTCGGGGGCGCAGGCGGTGAACGCGGCGACCGCGCTGTCCCCCAGAGCGAGCGTCACCCGGCCGACGACGTCGTGCCCGTCGCGCTCCACCGGGAAGGTGGTCCGCAGGTGGGCGGCGCCGCCGGGGCTGCGGAAGGCAGCGCCCTCGGGCCGCAGGTCGAGTTCGTGGGTGGCCCGGCCGTAGTCGAAGCGGGGCCGGCACTCGAGGGTGAAGCGGACCTCGCCGCGCACGCACCGGACGGTGCGGACGAGGGTGTGCCGGGTGGTGGCGGCGCCGTGGATCGGCACCATGTGGTCGACCACCTCGCCGACGCCGTCGGGGGACATGAAGCGGGTGACGAGGACGGCGCTGTCCGGGTAGTAGAGCTGCCGGCAGGTGGAGCCGGGGTGCTCGGGTGCGAGCCGGAAGTAGCCGCCTCGGTCGTGGTCGAGCAGTGCGGCGAACAGGCTCGGCGAGTCGAACCGCGGGGCGGCGAACCAGTCGACGACGCCCTCCGCGGACACCAGGGCGCAGGTCTGCAGGTCGCCCACCAGCCCGTGGTCGGCGATCGGCGGGTAGCGGTCCATGAAGGTCCCCTCTCGGGCTGTCCCCCGCTCGGTCCACTATCCACCGGACGGCCCAACCGCGCCCGCCGCGGCCCGGCGCGCCTGCACGCCCCGGGCCGCGGGCTGCGGTGTTACTGGAGGCCGGAGGCGGGTCGGAACGGCGGGAGGTCCGGGTGGATTCGATCCATGTCCGTGCGGTGAGTCCGCCGGACTTGACCGGGCGGGCCGTGGAGCTGCTCGCGGGCGACCTGTGCGTGCTGAACCTGGTGGTGCAGCCGGGCGCGGCCCGGCACCCGGACGGCGACGCGCTGGCCTTCGACGTGCTGGCGGGTCGCGCCAACGAGGTGCTGCTCGGCCTGCACGGGCTGGGCCTGGACAGCCGCGGGTCGGTGGTGATCGAACCGGTGGACCTGGCGTACTACGGCACCGCCGCCGAGGCCGGCCGGCGCAGTCTCGGCCGGCGCGCGCACGCGCCGATCTGGGCTGCGGTGGAGGCGCGGATCCGTGCCCAGCGCGGCTACGCGCCGAGTTTCTACCTGTACCTGGTGGTGGCGGCGCTGATCGGCGCGGTCGGCATCGTCACCAACTCGCAGATCCTGATCGTGGGGGCGATGGTGGTCGGCCCGGAGTACGGGGCGATCGTCGGGGTGGCGCTGGGCCTGGACCGCGGCGACCGGGGGGCCGTCCGGCGCGGGCTCACCGCACTGGTCTGCGGCTTCCTGGCGGCGATGCTGATCACGTTTCTGTTCGCGCTGCTGATCCGGGGTTTCGGCCTGCAGTCGCGGGCCTACGACCTGGGTCTGCAGCCGGTGTCCCATCTGATCGGCACACCGGACTTCTTCTCGGTCGTCGTCGCCTGTCTGGCGGGCGTGGTGGGGATCGTCTCGCTGACCGAGGCGCGCACCGGCGCGCTGCTCGGGGTGTTCATCTCGGTGACGACCATTCCGGCGGCCGCGGACGTCAGCGTCTCGGCGGCGTTCGAGGACTGGGACAAGTCCTGGGGCTCGTTCCTGCAACTGCTGCTGAACGTCGGGGTGCTCGTGGTGGTCGGCACGCTCGCGCTCCGCGCCCAGCGGGCGGCGTGGCAGCGGATCGGCCGACGGCGCGCCGGGCGCGGAACGGACTGAGCGGGGGGCGGGGCGGTCGGCCCCGCCCCCGGGGCGGTCAGGCGGTGGCCGGCGGCGGTCCGCCCGTCCGGGCGGGCGGCGCTCCGCGGTCGCCCTCGGGACCGGTGTCCAGGAACTCCCTGATGGCGAAGGCGATCGCCACGACCACGGTGATCCACACGACCACGGCCCAGGTCGGGTAGCTCCAGGTGGCCAGCACCACGGCCGCGACCACGAGGATCAGCACGCCCAGCCACCGCTTCCAGCGGTGCACGAACGGGCCGACCGGGCCGAGCTTCATGCCGAGCGAGTACAGCGATTCGCGCACGGCGCCGATGACGCGCCGGCAGGCGGTGCGCACGGCGACGGCGGCCTTCGACGGCCCGATCAGGAAGGCGCCGACGGCGGTGACCACGGCGACGGCACCGACCGCCCGGATTCCGGCACGCATGAACCGGATCAGGGTGTCGTAGACCGTGCCCGCGGCCGCCTGGTTGGCGCCCGGCGGCAGGTGGTCCAGGTAGATCGCCCGGAAGATCGTCAGAGCGACGCCGATCAGCAGCATCGCGAGGGCGATGCCGACCGCCGCGCCGATCAGCGCCCGGCGGCGGTTGACGGCAAGGAAGACGCCGCCCGCGGCGACCAGCACCGTGACGATCGGCAGCCAGTTGCCCATGATCTCCAGCACCCGGAAGTACGTCCGGATCTTGCCGACGTCCTTGGAGGAGAAGATCACGAAGTTGGTGTGGACGTCCGGGATCTTCGAGGCGACCGAGAGTCCGGAGTCGACCAGTTGGGTCTTCACCTTCTCGATGAGGGGTGCCAGGTCGATGGAGACCTGGTTGTTCTCGAGTTTGACGGTGCCGCCGCCCTTGCCGGTGAGCGCCTTGTCGAGCGTGCTGTGGATCAGGCGGTTGGCGTCGGCCCAGATGGTGGCGAACTGATCGCTGGTCACCACTTTGTGGACGGTCGAGCTGACCAGGTCGGTGAGGCCGCTCTTGATGGGGCCGCTGAGGTTGCCGATCAGCCCGGCCAGGTTCTCCGGCACGCCTTGCTGGGCGGCGGCGTCCGAGAGCTGCTTGACCAGGGCGTTCACGTCGATCTGGTCGAGCACGACGGTGGTGACCCGGTTGGTGATGGCGTCCTGGACGTCCGGCTCGGTGGCGAGCGGGGCGACGGTCTGGACGTAGCGGTCGGTGTCGCCGACGAAGTTGGCCGTCCACACCGCCATCACGGACAGCATGGAGAGCAGCGAGGCGATGACGATGAGCACCACGGCGCCGGAGGTCCGCCACCGGTGGTGCTCCCTCTTGTGCGGCGGAGTGGTTGCCTCCAGGGTGGCGAGCCGGGCCTTCAGCTCGGCCACCTCGTCCGTGCCGCCGCGGGTCACCACGGTGGGCTGCTCGGCGGCGGGCGGCTGCGGGGTGGTGCCGCCGGGGGGCGGTCCGCCCGGCGGGGCGGGTTCCGGCGGCTTGCGCGGGCCGGGCCCGCCGGCCGCGGATTCGCCGGGGCCGGGCTCGGATTCGCTCGACGCCATCGCACTCTCCTCGGGTCGGGGCCTGCGGCAGTTCGCCCTCCCAGGAGAAGCGCGGCCCGGTACGGCCACCACCGGGGGTGGGCGTACGGGTGGCGGCGGCCGCACGGCAGGCCGGATCGGGCGGGGGCGGCGATGATCGGAGGGTCTGTGCGCGGCCGCCCCGCGCGGCGGCATTCGGCCGCACCCCTTCAGGGCAGGAGGACCCCGATGGCGAAGGACCAGAGCACGGCGACCCCGGCGGCGCACGCCACGCCCGAGGAGCGCGCGGCGCGCGGGCGCGAGGCCCGGCGGACGGCGCCCCGCTCCAGCCATGCCGAGTACCGGCCGGGCCCCAAACGGCCGGATCCGCTGGCGATCCTGGAGGCGCAGTCGGCCAAGCGGGTGAGCGAGCTGGTGCCGATCCGCTACAGCCGGATGTCCGAGTCGCCCTTCCGTTTCTACCGCGGCGCCGCCGCGATCATGGCCTCCGACCTGGCGGGCAGCCCCGACTCCGGGATCCACGCCCAACTCTGCGGTGACGCCCACATGTTGAACTTCCGGCTGCTGGCCTCGCCGGAGCGCCAGCTGCTGTTCGACATCAACGACTTCGACGAGACCCTTCCCGGGCCCTGGGAGTGGGACGTCAAGCGGCTCTCGGCGAGCCTGGTCATCGCGGGACGGGCGAACGGCTTCGACGACGCCGAGCGGTCGGACATCGTACGGGCCACCGTGCGTCAGTACCGTGAGTCGATGGCCCGGTTCGCCGAGATGCGGAACCTGGACGTCTGGTATGCCCGGATGGACGCGGACACCCTGCAGGAGCTGGCCGCCGAGCACGCCCCGAAGCGGGGCCAGCGCGGCCTCGCCCAGGCGATGGCGAAGGCCCGGACGCGGGACAGCCTGCAGGCCTTCGAGAAGCTCACCGAGACCGTCGACGGCATGCCGCGGATCGCCGCGGACCCGCCGCTGCTCACGCCGATCTCCGAGCTCCTGCCGGATCTCGAGCGCAACGCGCTGATGGAGCTCTTCCGCAGCCTGGTCGGGCGCTACGGCAAGACCATTCCCTCCGACCGACGCTACCTGCTGGAGAACTTCCGGCTGGTGGACGTGGCGCGCAAGGTGGTCGGCGTCGGCAGTGTCGGCACCCGCTGCTGGATCTTCCTGCTGCTCGGCCGGGACGGGCGCGACCCGCTCTTCCTGCAGGCCAAGGAGGCGGACACCTCGGTGCTCGCCCCGCACCTCGGCGCCAGCCTCTACCGCAACCAGGGCGAACGCGTGGTGTCCGGCCAGCGGCTGATGCAGGCGGCCAGCGACATCTTCCTCGGCTGGGAACGGGTGGACGGCATCGACGGCAAGCGCCGTGACTTCTACGTCCGCCAGCTGCGCGACTGGAAGGGCATCGCGGTCGCCGAGCAGATGCAGCCCCGCGGCATGCAGGCCTTCGGCCAGCTCTGCGGCTTCACCCTGGCCCGCGCCCACGCCCGCTCCGGGGACCGGATCGCCATCGCCGCCTACCTCGGCGGCAAGGACGTCTTCGACCGGGCGCTCGCCGACTTCGCCGAGGCGTACGCCGACCAGAACGAGCGCGACCACAAGGCGCTGCTCAAGGCCGTCCGCGCGGGCCGGCTCCCGGCGGAGGACCCGGCCGCCGAGTCCGACTGACCGTCTGCCGGCGCCGCCCGCGACCGCGACCGGGCGCGGCCGGACGGACGACCGCGGCGCGCAGCGGCCCGGACGGCCGGGCATGACGTGGTATCACCTGACACAGGCGCGGGCGCCCGGCGTTCCCCGCCGGGCCCTGACGCCGAGGAGACGATGCACATGCCGGCCGGACCGCCCGCGGAACCCGATCCCGCGTCGCAGGACCCGTTCGCGATCGTCCGCACCCGGGGCTACGTCGCGGTGCTGGTGTTCGCGGCGCTGCTGGGTGTGCCGATCTCGGCCGGGGCGTTCGGCTTCCTCGCCCTCGTCTCCGAACTCCAGTCGCTGGTCTACGACGATCTGCCGAAGGGGCTCGGCTTCGACGGCACGCCGGACTGGTGGGCGGTGCCGCTGCTCGCCGTGGCGGGTGTGGTGGTCGCCCTGACCATCCGGTACCTGCCGGGCGGCGGCGGCCACAAGCCGGCCGAGGGGCTCAAGACCGGTGGCACGCCCTCGTTCGCGACGGTGCCCGGGGTGGCCATCGCCGCGATCGTCGGACTCAGCCTCGGCATCGTGCTCGGCCCGGAGGCGCCGCTGATCGCCCTCGGCGGCGGGATCGCGGTCGGCGCGATCAGGCTGCTGAAGCGCGACGCGCCGCCGACCGCGGTCAGCGTGCTGGGCGCGGCCGGCAGCTTCGCGGCGATCAGCGAACTGCTCGGCTCCCCGCTGATCGGGGCGTTCCTGCTGATGGAGGCCTCCGGGCTGGGCGGCCCGATGCTCGGCGTGGTGCTCGTACCCGGCCTGCTCTCGGCCGGCGTCGGCTCGCTGATCTTCACCGGCCTCGGCAACTGGACCGGTCTCGGCACCTACTCGCTGACCCTGCACCAGGTGCCGCAGGCCGACCGGCCGACCTTCTCCGAGTTCGGCTGGGCGCTGCTGGTCGGCCTGGTCGCGGCGTTCCTGGGCGAGGGCATCCGCCGGTCCTCGCTGCGGCTGCAGCCGGTGGTGGAGCGGCGGCGGCTGCCGCTCACCGTGCTGGTCGGCGTGCTCGTCGGCCTGCTCGCCCTGCTGTTCGCGGCGATCTCCGACAAGCCGATCTCGATGGTGCTGTACTCCGGCGAGTCCACGATCGGGCCGCTGCTTGACGACCATGCGGCGTACACGGCGGGCGCCCTGGTGCTGTTGGTGGTCTGCAAGTCGCTGGCGTACGGCCTGTCGCTCGGCGCCTTCCGCGGCGGCCCCGTCTTCCCGGCGGTGTTCATCGGCGGGGCGGGCGGGATGGCGCTGGCCCACCTGCCCGGGGTGGACACCACCACCGGGTTCGCCATGGGCGTGGGGGCGATGAGTGTGGCGATGCTGAAGCTGCCGATGACCTGCGTACTGCTGGCCAGCCTGCTGCTCGGCGCGGAGGGGCTCACCGTGATGCCGCTGGTGATCGTCGCGGTGGTGGTCTCCTACGTGGTGACGCTCAGGCTCGCGCCGAGGCCGGAACCCGCCCAGCCGGAGCCCGCGCGGTCCACCGCCTGAGCGGGCCGGCGGCTCCCCGCACCCGCCCGGCGCGGGCGGG
>NZ_JBFBJZ010000029.1:0-110412 GCF_040686255.1 Kitasatospora sp. NPDC085879
CCCCAGGGGTGTGCCCGCCACGGCCCATGAGCCGCCCCGGGCGGGTGCCCGGGGCGGCTCTTCGGCGCGTGGTGCGTGGTGCGGGGTGCCGGTCAGTGACCGCCCTCGTCGACCACCTCGACGTCCTCGATGTTCTGGTCGATCGCGTCGGAGGGCAGCGCCACCCGGATCGCCCAGTGGTAGATGCCGAGCGCGAAGACCGCGACGAGCAGCATGTCCCACCACATCGGGATGGTGCCGGCGCCGTCACCGAAGCCGCCCTGCCAGGAGATCAGGCCGAGCCCGACCAGGTAGGCCGGCAGCCACTGCGCCGGGCGCCAGTCGAGCCGAGGCGCGTTCGGCAGGCCCTTGCGGGTGGCGTACGCGGCGTAGCCGCCGAGCAGCAGGTAGCCGATGAGGATCGCGATGCCCAGGCGGGCCAGGGTGTGCCAGCCGGTCCAGTAGATGATCAGGGTGGCGACCACGAAGGACAGCGGGGCGATGACCTCGCCGAACGGCAGGCGGTAGGAGCGCTCGCGGTCCGGCAGGCGGCGGCGCAGCGCGCCGAAGGCGAGCGGGGCGCCGGCGTACATCAGCACCGAGGCGGAGGTGATGAAGCCGACCAGCTCCTGCCAGCTCGGGAAGGGCAGGAAGCAGATGACGCCGGTGACGAAGGAGATCGTCAGGCCGAACCACGGCACGCCGCGCTTGTCGACCCGCTCGAACAGCTGCGGGGCGTAGCCGTTCTTGCTGAGGCCGTAGGAGATGCGCGAGGTGGAGGTGGTGTAGATCAGGCCGGTGCCGCCGGGGGAGACGATGGCGTCGAAGTACAGCACCCAGGCGAGCCAGCCGAGGCCGACCAGGGTGGCCAGGCCGGCGAACGGGCCGGAGATGCCGGGGAAGTCGAGGTTCTCCCAGCCCTTGGCGAAGGCGGTGCCGGGCAGCGCGGCGATGAAGACGACCTGCAGCAGGACGTAGATCAGGGTGCCGATGGCGACCGAGCCGAGCACCGCGCGGGGGATGTCGCGCTTGGGGTTCTTGCTCTCGCCGGCCAGCTGGATGGCCTGCTCGAAGCCGAGCAGCGCGAAGATGATGCCGCTGGTGCTGATCGCGGCGAGCACGCCCTTGATGCCGAACGGCGCGAAGCCGTGCGAGGTGAAGTTGCCGCCGTGGAAGTTGGTCACCGCGAGCACCAGGATGGTGGCCAGCGGGACGGCGATCTTCAGCCAGGTCGCCACCGAGTTGGTGTGGGCCAGCACGCGGACGCCGAGGAAGTTCACCGCGACGAAGACGCCCATCAGCAGCACGGCGACGATGAAGCCGCTCGGGGTGAGGGTGCCGTTGTCGTTGAGGAAGCCCTTGGCGAACTCCCAGTGACCGGCGTAGCCGATCATGGCCTCGACCTCGATGGGGGCGACGGTCGCCGCCTGCAGCCAGGAGAACCAGCCGAACGACATGCCGGCGAGTCCGCCGAAGGCGTAGTGCGGGTAGCGGGCGGTGCCGCCGGCGACGGGGAAGAGGCCGCCGAGCTCTGCGTGGACGAACGCGAGCAGGACGATCGCGACCGCGCCGATGCCCCAGGAGATGAGGGCCGCCGGGCCGGCGACCATGACGGCGTTCTTCGCGCCGTACAGCCAGCCGGAGCCGATGATCGAGCCGACGGAGGCCCAGAGGAGGCCGATCAGCCCGACCTCGCGCCGCAGCGATCGGCTGCCTGAGCCGGTGGGCGGGGCGGAGGACGGGGCGAGCTGGTCGACAGAAGCCATGGGTGGGATTGACCTCTCCATGAATGGCAGGGGTTGAGAGTTGCCCAAGGCTAGGGGGAGAGATTTGTCGAACAGAACCCCATGATTCCGAATAGTTATCTCCGTCGAACGGAAATGATCATGAATATTCGTCAAATGCCTTGAGTGCTAAGCGAGTTGACGAATGTGCAGGTCGTCTGGAGGTTTCGAGATTTGAGCATCTCTTGAGGAATTGCCCGTCGAGTATCGAACCCCGCAGTAGTGCATAATGATGAGGCGGTCCGGTGGAGATTTCCGGGGTCCGTTGTGCAAGACTATGCAGCCCCGGAAAATGGTGCAGACCACCATTCAGTGCCGTTCGGGCGCTGCCGACCCGGGCCCCGCGCCGGGTTCAGCCACCCGTCACCCGGTCGCCGAGCGCGTCCACCGCGTACCACTGATCGAACTGCCGGCCGCCCGCCTCGCCGGGCTCGGCGTCCTCGGCGAAGTAGTACAGCGGGTGCCCCTTGTAGAGGACCTGGCCGACCCCGTCCGTCCGCTTCCCGACGCCCAGCAGGCCGTCGTCCACCCCCGTCCCGGCGACCGGGAAGCCGGTGGTGGTCAGCGGCGGCCACTGCGCCGCGCACTCGCCGTAGCAGGTCGACTGCGTGGAGGTGTCGCCCGCGTACAGGTACAGGGTGCGGCCCCGGGCGTCCACCAGGATCGGCCCGAAGCCGGCGCCGTCGGCCAGCGACACCTGGGTGCCCGGCGCCGGCGTCTCGCTCGGCTCGGCCTCGGCCTCGGCGCTCGGGCTCGGGCTCGGCGACTCCGTCGACGGCTCCTGCTGCGCGGGCCGGCCCGGCAGCGGCGCCGGGTTCGGGTCGCCCGGGGCGCAGCCGGCGCAGACGGCGGCGAGCAGGGCGGCGGCGAGGACGGCAGCCGGACGGACCTTGGGCATCACGGACTCCTTCACCCGACGTGAGCGGTCAGTTACCACTACCGCCCCACGTCGGCCGCTCGGCCACTCCAGTGGCCCGCCCGTCGGCGGTTGGAGTGGTCGGATTGCCCTGGATGGCCGCCTCCGACCGGGTGGGTCGCCCCCGCCGTCCCGGCCGTCCCGGCGGCCCGGGTCAGCCCGCGGACCAGACCGTGCGGTCGCCGCCGCGCCAGCCCACCAGGTCGGGGTCGTCCAGATCCGGCTCGGGCACGCCCGCGTGGCGGATGAACTCCGCCACGTCCGCCTCGCCGTACGCCCGACCGACCGGCTGGCCGTAGATCTCGACCTGGCGGTACGGGTGGGCGCCCCGGGTCGGCGGGCCCACCACGACCGGCGGGGTGAAGATGTCCCCGCTGCTCCGCTCCGGTGACGCTGCCATACCCCCAGTGTCACCCGTCGCGCACCCGAGTGGGCCGGCCGCGCGCCGGGATCGCCCGACCGGCCCACTCCCGGCACGGCACGAGGAAGCCGGCGAGCGCGGTCAGGGCGACCCCTGCCGCGGCCGCTCCGGCAGGGCCTCGGTGAGGAGCGGCGCCCGGTACAGCGGGGGCGGCTCCCCGGGCAGGTCGGCCAGGTACCAGTAGTGCCGCAGCATGAACTGCAGGATGCGCCGCACCCGCAGCAGCAGCGCCGCCGCCAGCGGCAGCTCGACCAGCAGCGCCGCGCCGACGCTCGCCCAGACGTCGTCCGTCCCCCAGGACAGCATCACGTCGAACCACGCGTCGCAGATCAGCAGCACCGCCGCGGCCAGCGCCCACGGCACCAGCAGCCGGCGCCGCCGCCACCCGAACCAGGCGGTCGCCGCCAGCGCCACCAGCAGCCCGAGGTCGAACCCCACCCAGGCCAGCCGCCACTGCCGGGCCTCGTAGTGCACCGGCAGGGTCGCCGCCAGATAGCCGATCCACGGCAGCAGCGCGGCGCAGCAGACCACCAGCACGCCCAGCCCCCTCCGGCGTCGGCGGTCGATCTCGCGTAGCGCCGTCTCGTCCAGCAGGTCCCGCCAGTCGGTCGAGTGCCCGCAGTGCGGGCAGCTCGCGCGGTGCTGCGCCATGGCGTCCTCCCATGTCGGGCGGCCCCCTCCCGGCATTCTCCCGCCGCCCCGTGGACGCCGCAGGGCCCCTACGGGCGCCGCCGGGCCCCGCCAGGGGCCGTGGTCGTGGCGCCCGCGTCCGGGCCCGGACGGGGTTTCGGTCAGTGCTGCCGGACCGTGCCGCAGGCCCGTACGGGCGGCCGCCGGAGGGCGAGTCGTGGTGGTAGGGGGCCCGGCCGCCCCGCGCCCCCCTGTGCCGGGCCCGCGCTCCCGTGCCCCGGCCGGCGGCCGGTCAGGCCAGCAGGTTCACCCCGGCCTCGAACACCCGTGGCAGCCGGGCTGCAAGCGGCACGATCCGCGGCGCCAGCACCGGCCGCTGCCGCGCCCACAGCAGCGCCCCGGTCAGCAGCCGGTAGCTGCGGGAGGCCCGCCGCCAGGCCCGCTCGTACGCCTCCGGGCGGCCGGAGCGGACGCAGCGCACCAGCTCGTCCGCGCAGGCGAGGGCCACCGACAGGCCCTCGCCGGTGAGCGCGTCCAGGTAGCCGGCCGCGTCGCCCACCAGCAGCGCCCGTCCGGCCACCCGGGCCCGGGCCCGCTGGTGCAGCGGCCCCGCCCCGCGCACCGCCGTCCCCGCCCCGGACGGCAGCCGGGCGGCCAGCCGCGGGAACCGCGTCAACTGCTCGTCGAACGGCGCCCGGTCGCAGGTGAGCAGCGCCACGCCCACCAGCTCCGGCCCGAGCGGCGTGACGTAGGCCTCCGCCCGGCCCGACCAGTGCACCTCGACGGAGCCGCACCACGGTGCGACCGGGTAGTGCCGACGCAGCCCGTACCGTGCCGTCCGGCCCTGTGGCAGTGGCCGGTGCAGCCCCAGTGCGCGCCGGGTGGGGGAGTGCAGTCCGTCCGCGGCGACCAGGTGGCGGGCCGTCAGCCCGGCCGCCCGCACCGACCGCGGGCCCAGCTCGACCCCGTCCACGCGCAGCGGCAGCACCGGGACGCCGAGCTCGGCGGCCCGGGCGGCGAGCGCCGCGTGCAGCACCGTTCGCCGCACCCCGAGCCCGTGGCCCGTCCGGAAGCGCGCCTCGGCGCAGCCGTCCCCGGCGGCGTCCAGGTAGCGGATGCCGTGGAAGGCGTGCCCCGCCGGCTCCACGCCGAGCCGTGCCAGCGCCCGGACGGCGGCCGGCATCAGCCCCTCGCCGCAGGCCTTGTCCACCGGTGTCGGACGCGGCTCGGCCACCACCACCTCCAGGTCGGCGAGCGCGCCGTGCACGGCGGTGGCCAGCCCCGCCGGGCCGCCGCCCACCACCAGCAGGTCGATCACTGCGCGGCCGCCGGCACCGCCCCGCCCAGGGCGGCCTCCTCGCACCGGATCCGCACCCCGAGCAGCCACAGGTTCAGCGCGGTGAAGGCGCAGGCCGTCAGCCACGCCGAGTGCACCAGCGGCAGCGCCGCCCCCTCCACCACCACCGCCAGGTAGTTGGGGTGCCGCAGCCACCGGTACGGGCCGCGGGTCACCAGCGGCAGGCCGGGCACCACGATCACCCGGGTGTTCCAGCGCGGCCCGAGCGAGGCGATGCACCACCAGCGCAGCGCCTGCGCCGCGACCACCAGCAGCAGCATCGGAATCCCGAGAGCCGGCACGAACGGCCGGTCCAGCAGGGCCGGTTCGAGCAGGCAGCCGACCAGCAGCGCCTTGTGCAGCAGCACCATCGGCGGGTAGTGGCCGCGGCCGTACTCGGTGCCGCCGCGGGCCAGGCTCCAGGTGGCGTTGCGGCGCGCGACCACGAGTTCCACGAGCCGCTCGGCGGCCACCAGCAGGACGAGCAGGGAGTACCAGGGCATCGGGTCCTCGATCACCAGCGGAGCAGGACGAGTTCGGAACAGAACCCCGGCCCGAGTGCCAGCACCAGGCCGGCCGAGCCGGGCGGCGGAGGGCCCTCCGCCTGGATGTCGCGCAGGATGTGCAGCACCGAGGCGGAGGAGAGGTTGCCCACCCTGGCCAGCGAGCGGCGGCTCGGCCCGAGCGCCGCCTCCGCCAGGCCGAGCGCCCCGCCCAGCGCGTCCAGCACCTTCGGCCCGCCCGGGTGGCAGATCCAGGCGGCGACCCCGTCGGGCTTCAGGTCGTGCTCGGCGAGGAAGGCCTCGACCTCCTCGGCGACGTGCAGCCCCGCCAGCTCCGGCAGTTCGCCGCCGAGCACGATCCGGAAGCCGCGGTCGCCGATGTCCCAGCCCAGCAGGTGCCCGGTGCCGGGGTAGAGGCGGCTGCGGGTCGCCACCACGCGCGGGCCGGGGGAGTCGTGGTAGCGCGGATGGTCCGGGCCGACCGCCAGCAGCGCGCCCGCGCCGTCCCCGAACAGCGCCGAGGCCACCAGGTTCGCGGCGGAGGCGTCCGATCGCTGCAGGGTGAGCGAGCACAGCTCGGTGGAGAGCAGCAGTGCGGCGTGGCCGGGCCGGCCCGCGAGGTAGTCGTGCACCCGGGCCAGCCCGGCGGCGCCCGCCGCACAGCCCAGCCCGAACACCGGCAGCCGCCGCACGTCGGGCCGCAGGCCCAGCGGACCGGCCAGCCGGGCCTCCAGCGAGGGCGCGGCGATCCCGGTGACCGAGGTCGACACCACCAGCTCGATCTCCGCCGCGGACGTCCCCGACTCGTCCAGGACCGACCGTACGGCCCGCTCCCCGAGCTCCAGCGCGGCGGCGATGAAGGCGTCGTTGGCCTGCCCGAATCCGTCGATTCCCGGGTACCGCTCCAGCGGCAGCGCCAGATGACGGGTCGCCACCCCCGCCCCGGCGTGCAGCCGGCGCAGCACCGCCCGGTCCGTCCCGGCCGGAAGACAGAGCGCGGCCAGCGCCTCGGTGATCTCCTCCTGCCGGTACTGATGGACCGGCAGGACCCCGCTCACCGCCACAATTCGGGTCATCGGCTCAGCATAGGGAGAAATGGGACTGATGCGGCGAAAGAGGTAGGCCCTGGCGCGCCACGCGCGACGCCCCGCCACCGGGACCGGCTCCCGCATCCTGCGCCCCGCCGCGTGCCGCTGCGGCTCGGACGGACCGGCAGGCCCTAGTCTGACGGCATGTCCAGTGGGATGGACGCGGCGGCGGCCGGGCGGTGGATCCGCCGGCCGGCGCTGCTGGTGGCCGCCTGCCACCCCGCCCCGGCCGCGGCCGTCACCGCCTTCGCCGCGGCGCTCGCGGCCGCCGCGGGCCGCACCGCGGGCGCCGTCCTGCTGACCGGCGCCGCCGCGGCGGCCGGCCAGCTCTCCATCGGCTGGTCCAACGACCGCATCGACTCCGCCCGGGACGCCGTCGCCGGCCGCGCCGACAAGCCGCTCGCCCGGGGCGCGCTCGCACCGCGGACGGTCGGCACCGCGGCCGCCGCCGCGCTCGCCGCCGCCGTCCCGCTCTCCCTCGCCTGCGGCACCCGGGCCGGCGCCGCCCACCTCACCGGGGTCGCCGCCGGCTGGGCCTACAACGTGTGGCTGAAGCGCACCGTCGCCTCCTGGCTGCCGTACGCGGTGGCCTTCGGCCTGCTGCCGGCCTTCGCCACCGCCACCGTCCCGCCCTGGTGGGTGACGACCGCCGCCGCCCTGCTCGGCTGCGGCGCCCACTTCGCCAACGTCCTCCCCGACATCGCCGCGGACCGCGCCGCCGGCGTCCTCGGCCTGCCCCAGCGCCTCGGCCGCCGCCCGGCCGCCGCGATCGCCGCCGCCACCACGGCCGCCGCCACCGCGGTCCTGGTCCTCGGCCCCGGCCGCCCGGTGCACCCCGCCGAGGCCGCCGCCCTCACCGCAGCCGTGGCCGCGGCCCTGCTGGCCCCCGCCGCCCCCGGCCGCACCCCCTTCCTCGCCACCCTCGGCATCGCCGCCCTGGACGTCGCCCTCCTCCTCACCCGCGGCCTCACCCCGGCCTGACCCGCCCTCAGGGCCCGGCGGTGGCTCGGTACGGTGAGGGTGATCGCGTACACCTTCCCGCCGGTCACCGTGGCTCCGCGGTCCGACCGGCCCGGCGTGAGAGGCTCCTCCCATGGAACAGCGCGTACTCGGCCGGACCGGCCGCCCGGTCTCCGTCGTCGGTCTGGGCACCTGGCAGCTGGGCGCGGACTGGGGTGACGTCCGCGAGCAGGACGCGCTCGCGGTGCTGGACGCCGCCGTCGAGACCGGTGTCACCCTCTTCGACACCGCCGACGTCTACGGCGACGGCCGCAGCGAGCAGCTGATCGGCCGCCACCTGAAGGAGCGCCCGGACTCGGGTGTCTTCGTCGCCACCAAGTTCGGCCGCCGGGTCGAGCAGCGGCCGGAGCACTACAGCCTCGCCAACTTCCGCGCCTGGGCCGACCGCTCCCGCACCAACCTCGGCGTGGACCGGCTCGACCTGGTGCAGCTGCACTGCCCGCCGACCCCGGTCTACTCCACCGACGAGGTCTTCGACGCCCTGGACACCCTGGTCGCCGAGGAGCGGATCGCCGCGTACGGCGTCAGCGTCGAGACCTGCGCCGAGGCGCTGACGGCGATCGCCCGGCCGGGCGTCGCCAGTGTGCAGATCATCCTCAACGCGTTCCGGCTGAAGCCGCTGGAGCAGGTGCTGCCCGCCGCCGCGGAGGCCGGGGTCGGGATCCTCGCCCGGGTGCCGCTCGCCTCCGGGCTGCTGTCCGGCCGCTACACCCGCGACACCGTCTTCGCCGCGGACGACCACCGCACGTACAACCGGCGCGGCGAGTCCTTCGACCAGGGTGAGACCTTCTCCGGCGTGGACTTCGCCACTGGTGTGGAGGCGGCCGCCGAGTTCTCCGCGCTCGCCGCCGAGGGGGCCACCCCGGCGCAGACCGCGCTGCGCTGGATCGTCCAGCAGCCCGGCGTGACCACGGTGATCCCGGGCGCCCGCAACCCCGAGCAGGCCCGGGCCAATGCGGCGGCCGCGGCCCTGCCGCCGCTCTCCGAGGCCACCCTGGCGGCCGTCCGCGAGCTCTACGACCGGCGGATCCGCCCGCAGGTGCACGACCGCTGGTGAACCGGCCGGGCCGCCCGGCGGCGGTACGCCTCCTTCCTCCGCCTTGCGATGCACGTACGCCTGCCGCCGCGGGCTGATCCGGCAAGGTCCGGAGGACCCGTCCTACGCTGGAGGGGCACCTGCCGCCGCCGGAGGGAGTGGCCGTCATGACGGAGCCGAGCGCCGGACGCCCGCACATGCCCGGGTACGGCATCCGGCCCGCGGACGAGGGCACCGGCCTGCTCAGCTGGGAGTGGGCCGAGCGGCGCCTGGCCGGATCGCACGACTACTGGGTGTGCTCGGTGCGCCCCGACGGCCGTCCGCACACCATGCCGGTCTGGGGTGTCTGGCTGGACGACGCGTTCTGGTTCTCCAGCAGCGTCTCCTCCCGCAAGATGCGCAATCTCGCGGAGCGGCCCGACTGCGTGGTGGCCACCGAGGACCCGCGCGACCCGGTGGTGCTGGAGGGCCGGGCGGAGGCCACCACGGAGCGGGCCGCCATCGCCGCCTTCCTGGCCGCGCTGAACGCCAAGTACGCGGTGGCCTACGGCATCGACTTCCTCGACCCGGCGGTCAACGCCACGGTGCGGGTCCGTCCGGCGCAGGCGATCGGCCTGCTGCACACCGACTTCCGCGGCTCCCCGACCCGCTGGCGCTTCCCCGGCGAGGACGGCCCCGAGGGCCACCCGCGGGACCCGGAGGACTGAGACCTCAGGGCGCGGTGGCCGGGTCCGCCGCCTCCTTGGGCACGTCCGGATGGCGGAACCACGAGCCCTGCACGGCCCACTGCACGAGCATCAGCACCACGCCGAGCAGCAGCGCGCCGATGCCGATGACCGTCACACCGCCGGTCTTCCCGAAGATCGGCAGGTCGATCGAGGTCGAGCCGTAGTCCGGGTCCGAGTACACGTCGAAGGCGCCGTAGCAGAAGAAGTACAGCAGCATCAGGCCGCCCAGCAGCGGCGCGACGCCCTTGAGCACGAAGTCCTTCACGCTGCGGGTCAGCACCTTCCGGTAGTACCAGACGCAGGCGAAGCCGGTCAGGCCGTAGTAGAAGGCGATGCCGAGGCCGACCGAGGCGATCGAGTCGGCGAGGACGTTGCCGCTGATCGCGGTGAGCAGCACGTAGAAGGCGATCGAGGCGATGCCCATGCCGATGGTCGACCAGGTCGGGGTCAGGTGCTTGGGGTGCACGCGGCCGAACTGCGCGGGTACTGCCTTGTGGGTGGCCATCGAGAAGCTGGTCCGTGCGGTCGGCAGGATCGTGGTCTGGGTGGACGCCGCCGAGGAGGTCAGCACCATGAAGATCATCAGTTTGCTGAGGAAACCGCCGAAGCCGGACGTGCCGAACACGGCGTCGCCGAGCCCCGACAGCACGTCCCCGGAGTTGTCCTCGTTGCCGAGCCCGATGCCCTCCGTGCCGACACCCGCGAAGGCCATGGCCGCGGTCGACACCAGGGTGTAGATGGCCAGCAGCAGCACCGTCGAGATCACCGCGGCCCGGCCCGGCGTGCGGGCGGCGTCCGCGGTCTCCTCGTTGACCGACACCGCGGTGTCCCAGCCCCAGTAGATGAAGACCGCGGAGAGGATGCCCGCGGTGAACGCCGCAGACGAGGTCACCTCGAACGGGTTGAACCAGTCGGCGTTCACCTTGATGGCCGTGGACGGCGGGGACGATCCGTACACCTTGACCAGGGCCGTCACCGACAGCAGCACCAGCATCACGACCTCGATGCACAGCATCCACCGCTGCAGCGCCGCGGACAGCTCGATGCCGATGTAGCAGATCCACGTCATGACGATGATCCAGGCCACGCCGGCCACGGTCGTCCAGGTCGTCGACGCGGCCAGCGAGTCCAGGCCGAACAGCTGGAAGCCGTAGACGCCGGCGATCTGCGCCAGGTTCGCCATCACGATGATGTCGGCGACGATGATGCCCCAGCCGCCCATCCATCCCGTCCGCGGGCCGAACGCCCGCGCCGCCCAGGTGAACGTCGTCCCGCAGTCCGGGTCGGAGGCGTTCAACTCCTTGTAGGAGAAGGCGATCAGCAGCATCGGGATGAACGCCAGGATGGTGATGATCGGCGCCTGCAGGCCCACCCCGACGACGATGATGCCCAGCGTCGCGGCCAGGCTGTAGGCGGGGGCCGTGGAGGCCAGGCCGATGGCGACGGACGACACAAGGCCGAGCGCGCCCGTCTTCAAACCCTTCTCGCCGGCACCCGAGCCGGTCGATCGGGGTGCGGTGGAAGGGCTCTGACTGCCGGAAGGCGTCGACACCTGACCCACCCCCTCTCTCCAGCCCGGAGGCTTTGACGGGGCCGCAAGGGCTCGTACTCGGCATCATCGTACGCCGGTACGCGCCACCGCTCTCGGCGTCCGCACCGCCGGTGACCTGCATAGACGTCAAATTCACCCGGTGGGCCCAGTGCCCGGTGGGCGCACCGGGCGGCCCCCGGAGGCCGCCGCCCGCAGCCGGGCGGGCGCCACCAGCAGGAAGGCGTCCAGCACCAGGTCCTCGACCTGCCGCCAGTCCACCGCGACGTCCAGGTACACCCCGATCCAGCCGCGCCCGCCCACGTACGGCGGCCGGAAGAACCGCTCGGGGTCGGCCGCCACCAGGTGCTCCTGCACCCCGGCGGCGGCCGCCGCCCAGAACGCCGTCCGCTCGTCGTGGTGCCGGTCGGCCGTCGTCGCGAACATCGGCCGGCCCGCGAACCAGGCCGCCTCACCGTGGCTCGGCCGCTCCTCGGCTCCCGGCAGTGCCAGGCACACCGCGCGCAGCCGCTCCACCGCCGCCCGCCGCGCCCCCTCGCCCGGCCCCGCCGAGCCGACCGCGGCCGCCTGGTCAGCCACGGCCGCGCGGCTCGCCGCGGTACGTGCCGAAGTACCAGCGGTTGCCCTCCGGGTCGCGGGCGGCGAAGTCCCGGGAGCCGTAGTCCGTCTCGTGCAGGGCGTCCACGATCTCGGCGCCCGCCGCGACCGCCCGGTCGTGCACCCCGTCCGGGTCCGCCGTCACCACGTACGCCCCGAAACTGCCCGGCGGGGTCGGGCCGGTCCCGTCCGCACCGTCGGGGTCCTCGCGGACCGAGCCCAGCATCACCCCGCCGCCCTCCGGCCAGCTCAGCTGCGCGTGGTGCACCGCGTCGCCCTCCCCGTACACCACCGTCTCCTCGAACCCGAACGCCTCCACCAGGAAGGCGATCAGCTTGCGCGCGTCGTACGCCCGCAGCGTCGGCCACACCTGCGGTGCGGGCGCCCCGTCCGGGACCTCTGCCGTACCCATCACTCCACCTCCGTGCCGTCGGCCGGTGCCGTCACACCCCAGCCTGCACCGCCGCCGGCACCCCGGCTTGGACGAATCGGAACTCCTCCGCCAGCCAGACGCTCGGCGCCACCCCCGCCAGCGACCGGAACTCCCGGGCCAGATGCGCCTGGTCGAAGTACCCGCACTCGGCCGCCAGTTCGGCCAGCCGCCCGCCGCGGGACACGGCCGCCCGGCGGGCCCGGTCGAACCGCACCACCCGTGCGGCGGCCTTCGGCGACAGCCCCGTCTCAGCCCGGAACCGTGCCGCCAGATGCCGCTCGCTCCACCCCACGTCCGCCGCCAGCGCGGCAACCGGCAGCCGCCCGCCGCTGCGCCGCAGCAGTGCCCACGCCCGCCGCACCTCCGGCGGCGGCTCCCCGTACGGCCGCGCCAGGCGCGGCAGCAGGGCGTCCAGCACGGCGAACCGCTCCGGCCAGCAGGCCGCCGCCAGCAGCCGCTCCCGGACCTCCCCGGCGAGCGGCCCCAGCAGGTCCTCGGCCGGCAGGTCCAGCCCCGCCAGCTCGCCCGCCGGCAACCCCAGCAGCGGGCGCGCCGCCAGCGGATCCAGTGCCACCTGGATGCCGGACTGCCGGCCCGGGTGGGTGATCAGCGCCGGCGTGGTGTGCAGTCCGCCCAGCAGCGCCGTGTAGTCCTGCGGCCCGCGGCCCGGCTCCGGATGCACCGCCACCGTCAGCGGATCGTCCGGCGTGAAGATCAGCGTCAGGTACGGCGAGGGCAGCCCGCGGTGCCGGCCGGGCGGCAGACCGGCCTGCCGGTACCCGGAGTACCAGGCCGCGTACTCCGCCGTCGCACCGGTCGGCCGCACCCGCACGCTCTCGTCCGAAACGGCCTCGTCCGCCACCGCCACGTCCACCCCGCCAGTATCGGCCCGCCGACCGCCGCGCGCGGGGAGCGGGTGAGACGCCGGTCACATCCGGCGGGGCGGATGTCACACCCCGGCCCCCTGTGCTGCTCTCGATGGGTGACCGCCACGGGAGGCACACCATGACCGACACCGCAGCCGACGGCGACGGGGCCACCCAGGCCTTCGTCGACCACCGCGAACTGCTCTTCTCCATCGTCTACAGCATGCTCGGCACCGTCGCCGACACCGAGGACGTGCTGCAGGAGACCTGGCTCGCCTGGGCCGGACGCGGCACCGCGCGGATCGACAACCCGCGCGCCTACCTGGTGCGGATCGCCGTCAACAAGGCGCTCGCCCGCCGGGCCGCCGTCACCCGCCGCCGCGAGACCTACGTCGGCCCCTGGCTGCCCGAGCCGCTGGTCGCCCCCACGGCCGGCGCCGAACCGCCCGCCGGGACCGCCGAGGAGGTCGAGCAGTCCGAATCCGTCTCGATGGCCCTGATGGTCGTCCTGGAGACGCTCTCCCCGCTGGAACGCGCCGTCTTCGTCCTGCACGAGGTCTTCGGCTACCGGCACGACGAGATCGCCGACCTGCTCGGCCGCACCCCCGCCGCCGTGCGGCAGACCGCCCACCGCGCCCGCGCGCACGTGCAGGCCCGGCGGCCCCGCTACCGCACCGACGCCCGGCTGCGCCGCCGCGTCACCGAACGCTTCGCCGCGGCCGTCGGCGGCGGCGACCTGAACGCGCTGCTCGACCTGCTCGCCCCCGACGTCACCCTGTGGGCCGACGGCGGCGGCAAGGCCCAGGCCGCCGGCCGCCACCTCGTCCGCGGCCGCGACAAGGTCGCCAGGACGCTGCTCGCCGGCGCCGCCCGGAACGCCGCCCACCTGCACGTCCGCTGGGCCAGCACCAACGGCGACCCCTCGGCCGTGCTCTTCGCCGGCGAGCAGCCGTTCGCCGTGCTGGTCGTCGAACCCACCGCGGACGGCGACCACATCCACGACATCTACTTCGTGACCAACCCCGAGAAGCTCACCCGCGTCCACTGACACATCCTGGAGCCCGCCGTGAAACTCACCGTCGTCGCCGCCACCGGCGGCATCGGCCGCCTCGTCCTCGACCAGGCGCTGGCCGCCGGCCACGACATCACCGTGCTCGTCCGCAACCCCGACCGCCTCACCCCCGAGCAGCGGGCGTCCGACCGGATACGGGTCGTCACCGCGGACCTTTCCGCACCCGACCCGGCCGCCCTGGAACGCGCCGTCGACGGCGCCGACGCCGTGCTCTCCGGGCTCGGTGCCCGTTCCAACGCCGAGGCCGGCGTCGCCGAGCGCGGCACCCGCGCCCTCGTCCGCGCCATGCGCAGCACCGGCACCCGGCGGATCGTCGTCGTCAGCGCCGCCCCCATCGGCACCGTCCCCTCACCGCGCCGGCCCGCCCCGCCCCGGCACGACCCCGGCGACGGCTTCCTGATGCGCCACCTCCTCGGGCCCGCCGTCAAGACCGCCCTCAGGACGCACTACGCCGACCTCGCCCGGATGGAGGACGAGCTGCGCGACAGCGGCCTCGACTGGACGGTCGTCCGCCCGCCCCGCCTCACCGACAAGCCCCCCACCGGCAGCTACCGGACGGCCTACGGCCGGAACGTCCGCGGCGGCTGGTCGATCCCGCGCGGTGACGTCGCCCACCACATGCTCAGCCTGCTCGACGACCCGCGGACCGTCCACGAGACCGTGGCGGTCGCCCGCTGAGCGACGCCGCACCACCGGTGCGGCCGTGTCCGCGACGGCCGCACCTTGGCCTGACTGACCGTCAGGCCGCCGCGCCCAGCGGGCGTTCGACGCGCACCGGGTGGTCAGCGGGTGCGGCGGGCGCGGGGATCCGCGCGGTGCCGAACACCGCGGCCTGCGCCGCTGCGGCGAGCTCGCGGCGGTCGGCCGTCCCCGCCGGGATCGGGGCGCGGAAGGCCACCTCCGCCACCAGCCCGCGGGCGGCGACCACCCGGCGCAGCGAGGCGAGCAGCCCGTCCTCGCCGACGAACGCGGCGACGGTCGCCGTGCTCCCGTCCGCCAGCCGGTAGCTCAGCGCCACCGGCTGGACGGTCGCCCCGGCCCGCACCGCCGCCTCGAACACGGCCGGGCGGAAGCGACCGCCGCGCCGCCCGCACCACGTGCTGCCCTCCGGGAACACCGCCACCCGCTCGCCCCGGCGCAGCGCCGCCGCGATCTCGTCCACGACGCCCGGCAGTGCCCGCAGCCGGTCGCGGTCCAGGAAGAGCGTGCCCGCCCGGGCTGCCAGCGGGCCGATCAGCGGCCAGGCCCGGACCTCCGTCTTCGCCAGCATCCGGCCCGGGCGGACGGCCGCGACCAGCAGGATGTCCAGCCACGACACGTGGTTGGCGACGAGCAGCACCCCGCCGTCCGTCCGCGGTGCCGGGCCCACTCGCAGCCCCACCCCGAGCGAGCCGATCAGCAGCCGCGCCCAGCGCCGCACCAGGCGCTCGCGGAGGGCCGGCCCGCAGCAGGTCCGCACCACCGGCGTGAGCGCCACCCCGGCCAGCAGCAGCGCCGCGCAGGATACGCCGCGCAGCATCTGCCGTCCCGGGCCGACCGACGGGCCGGTGCCCGCCATGCAGTCCTCCGGCGTGCACGGCGCCGTCGGCAGCCAGGCGCTCACAAGGCGGGCCCGGCGGACAGGAAGTGCCGCAGGTAGCGGGGGTCGGTCCGCTCCAGCGACAGCAGCACGTACAGGTCGGCGACGCCGAAGTCCGGGTCGTACGCGGGCTCGCCGCACACCCAGGCGCCCAGCCGCAGGTAGCCGCGGAGCAGCGGCGGGACGGCCGCACGGGCCGGCCGGGCCACACCCGCGTGGCCCCAGGGGCGCAGCGGCGACACCCGGTACTCCTCCGGGGCGAGGTGCTTGGCGAAGACCGCGTCCCGGACGCCCGCGGCCTCGGTGCCGCCGTCCGCCAGCGGGACGGAGCAGCAGCCCGCCACCCAGGTGTTGCCGGTCGTCGTCAGGTAGCGGGCGATGCCGCCCCACATCAGGTTGATCACCGCGCCGCTGCCCCGGTGGTCCGGGTGGATGCAGGACCGGCCGACCTCCACCAGGTCGTCCCGCAGTCCGGCCAGCCGGGACAGGTCGAACTCGGTGTCGGAGTACAGCCGGCCGGCCCGGCGGGCCGCCTCCGGGCGCAGCAGCCGGTAGGTGCCGACCACCTCGTTGGTGCCGTTCTCGCGGACCAGCAGGTGGTCGCAGTGCTCGTCGAACGGGTCGACGTCCAGGCCGGGCAGCGGGCTGTCCATGACGGCCCCCATCTCCTCGGCGAACACCCGGTGGCGCAGCCGCTGCGCGGCCCGCACGTCGCCCAGGTCCTGGGCCAGCGCGACGCTGTACCCGACGGGGACGGGGGGCTTCGCGGCCTGCCCGGCGGCGGCCGCCGCGGGCCGTGCGGGGGCGGTCTGGGCGGGGACGGACGGTGTGAGGACGGGGGCGGTGGTCATCTCGGCTCTCCCTGCTCGTGGACGGGACTGGGACGCACTGCGCTCCGGACCGGCCCTTGTCCCGTCACGCTCATGACGGGCGGGTCACCCGTATGTCTCCCGTGGCCGGTCGGCATCGAGGTGGCCGTCCGACAGAGCGCAGATGTGGACCCGCTGAACGCCTGGCGCGAGCGCCGTCCCGCCCGCCGCGCAGGCCCCTGCCGCCCGCCGGGGCCCGGCCGTCCCGCCGTTCCGCCGCGGTTCGGCCCGCCTGCCGACGCCGCGGGCCGCCTCCCGGTGCGGCATGCTGGCCGGGGCCGCCGGCGTCCGCCACACTGTCCCGATCGGGACGAACAGCCCTCCCGGCAGGCGCGCCGCAACGCCAGCCCTGCCGTCGACGACGAGGTCGAAGGGGTCGGTGCAGTGCGTGGTGATCTTCGTCGGCGCAGGGCCGCGCTGGAGGACGAGTGGTCCCGCTGGGTACCCGACCCGGCGGCCCGGCCGCGCGGCCCGGCGGACGGCGCCGGTGTCCGCCCCGAGGTCGCGGACTCCTGGCTCCGCTCCCGCCCCATCGTCGACCCCGCCCGTACCAGCGCCCCCGCCGCCGGCACCGGCGCACTGAGCCCCCGGTGGGCGCACTCCCCGCTCCGCGCTCCCGTCGACGCGGTGGCCGGCGAACTCCGCACGATCGCCGAGGACGCCGACTTCATCGCCGCCGTCACCGACGAGACCGGCACCATCCTGTGGACCTGCGGCGGCCGCGTCATGCGCCGCAAGGCCGAGCGGGTCAACTTCGCCCCCGGCGCCCGCTGGGACGAGCAGGCGATGGGCACCAACGCCCTCTCCCTCGCACTGTCCACCGGCCGCGCCGCCACCGTCTTCTCCGCCGAACACCTGGTCTCCGCCCTGCACGGCTGGGTCTGCTACTGCGCGCCGATCCGCCGCCCCGACGGCACCATCGCCGGCACCCTCGACCTCTCCACCACCTGGGACCGTTCGCACCCGCTGGCGCTCTCCACCGTCCGCACCCTCGCCGCCGCCATCGAGACCGCCCTGCCCACCGGTCCCGGCCCCACCCCCCACCAGCAGGGCCTGCACCTCGCCTGCCTGGGCCGCGAACAGGCCGTCCGCGACGGCGTCCCGCTGCGCCTGCCGCCCCGTCAACTGGAGATCCTCACCCTCCTCGCCCTGGAGCCCGAGGGATTCCCGGCCGAACGGCTGCGCACCGCGCTGTACGGCGACCGGCCGGTCACCGCCACCACCGTCAAGGCCGAGATCTCGCACCTGCGCCGCGCCCTCGGCGGCGCCATCGCCGCCCGCCGCTACCGGCTCACCGACCCCGTCCGCTGCGACGCGGCCGAGGTCCTGCGCGCCCTGGAACGCGGTGACACCGCCACCGCACTGCGGCTCTACACCGGGCCGCTGCTGCCGCACTCCGAAGCCCCCGGGATCGCCGAACACCGCGCCTGTCTGGAAGTCGCCGTCCGCGCCGCCGTGCTGGCCGGCGCCGCCCCCGAACCGGCCCTGCGGTACGGCGAACTCGCCCCGTACGACGCCGAGGTGCACCAGCACGCGCTGCGGCTGCTCGCGCCCGGCGACGGACGGCGGGCGATCGCGCTGAGCCGGCTGCACGCCGCCGGACGCGACTGAGACCGACCGGCGATTGGGGGCAGCCGGGCCGTCCCAACCTTTCACCAACCCGAAGCGGTGAGAGTGGCCCCGTCACGGCGGCCGGGACGTCGGCCGCCGGACGCCCACGCACGCGTCTTTCGACGAGGAGAGCCGCCCCATGGTGTACGCCCGGCCCGGAACCGAAGGCAGTATCGTCAGCTTCGCCCCCCGCTACGACAACTTCATCGGCGGCAAGTGGGTCGCCCCCGTCGAGGGGCGGTACTTCGACAACCCCTCGCCGATCACCGGCGCGGCGTTCTGCCAGGTCGCCCGCTCCTCCGCGGCGGACATCGAACTCGCCCTGGACGCCGCCCACAACGCCGCCGAGGCCTGGGGCCGCACCTCCGTCACCGAGCGCGCCACCATCCTCAACCGGATCGCCGACCGGATCGAGCAGAACCTCGAGAAGCTCGCCGTCGCCGAGAGCTGGGAGAACGGCAAGCCCGTCCGGGAGACCCTCGCCGCCGATCTCCCGCTCGCCGTCGACCACTTCCGCTACTTCGCGGGCGTGGTGCGCGCCCAGGAGGGCGGCATCGCCGAGATCGACGCCGACACCGTCGCCTACCACTTCCACGAACCGCTCGGCGTCGTCGGCCAGATCATCCCGTGGAACTTCCCGATCCTGATGGCCGCGTGGAAGCTCGCCCCGGCGCTCGCGGCCGGCAACTGCGTCGTCCTCAAGCCGGCCGAGCAGACCCCGGTCTCCATCCTGCTGGTCGTCGAACTCATCGCCGACCTGCTGCCGCCCGGCGTCCTCAACGTCGTCAACGGCTTCGGCACGGAGGCCGGCAAGCCGCTCGCCTCCAGCCCCCGGGTCGCCAAGGTCGCCTTCACCGGCGAGACCACCACCGGCCGCCTGATCATGCAGTACGCGAGCGAGAACATCATCCCGGTCACCCTCGAACTCGGCGGCAAGAGCCCGAACATCTTCCTGCCGGACGTCATGGCCGCCGACGACGACTACCTGGACAAGGCCGTCGAGGGCTTCGTGATGTTCGCGCTCAACCAGGGCGAGGTCTGCACCTGCCCGTCCCGGGCGCTCGTCCACTCCTCCATCTACGAGGAGTTCATCGCCCGCTGCATCGCCCGCACCGAGGCGATCACCGCCGGCGACCCGCTCGACCCCGCCACCATGATCGGCGCCCAGGCGAGCAACGACCAGTACGAGAAGATCCTCTCCTACCTGGACATCGGCCGGCAGGAGGGCGCCGAGGTCCTCACCGGCGGCGGCGCCCGTACCGTCCCCGGCCTGGAAGGGGGGTACTACATCGAGCCGACGATCTTCCGCGGCACCAACGACATGCGGATCTTCCAGGAGGAGATCTTCGGACCGGTGGTCTCCGTCGCCACCTACGACACCGTCGAGGAGGCGCTGCACATCGCCAACGACACCCTCTACGGCCTCGGCGCCGGCGTCTGGACCCGCGACGGCAACACCGCCTACCGCCTCGGCCGGGCCATCAAGGCCGGCCGGGTGTGGACCAACTGCTACCACGCCTACCCGGCGCACGCCGCCTTCGGCGGCTACAAGAAGTCCGGCATCGGCCGCGAGACCCACCGGATGATGCTCGACCACTACCAGCAGACCAAGAACCTGCTGGTCAGCTACTCCGGCCAGAAGCTCGGCTTCTTCTGATGAAGCCGGCCCCGACCAGGGTCGAACTGACCGGTGCGGCAGAGGAGCTGCTCCGCACCCTGGTGGCCGTGCACGGGCCGGTGATGTTCCACCAGTCCGGCGGCTGCTGCGACGGCAGCGCACCGATGTGCTACCCGCGCGGCGAGTTCCGCGTCGGCGCCGCGGACCTCCTGCTCGGCCGCCTCGCCGAGGACACCCCGTTCTGGATCAGCGCCGACCAGTACGCCTACTGGCGGCACACCCACCTGACCGTGGACGTCGTCCCCGGCCGCGGCAGCGGATTCTCGCTGGAAGCACCCGAAGGCGTCCGCTTCCTGCTCCGCTCCCGCCTCTTCACCGAGCAGGAGACCGAACTCCTCGCCGGCCAGGCACCGTTGCCCGGCGGCGCCGACCACGGCGAGGAGTAGCGGCCACGACGGCGGATCAGTGCGCGGCGTCCAACCGCGTGCTGGTCCGCCGTCGGCTCCGGCTCCACTGCCGGCCGTTCCGGCGCGGCCGCGGAGGGAACCCGCGGGTGCGCTACCGTCGTCCGACTCTCCGAGCGCTCCGCACCCGCGGCGGCGCCGGCCCGCGACCGGACGGAAGGCAGGCCCGCAGCCGTGTCCCAGCACCACCCGCACCACGTGCAGCAGCAGAGCGGCCCGCCGCCGCGCCCCGGCCGGGCCTGGTGGTGGCTCCCCGAGCACGAGCGGCGCCGCCGCCGGGAGCAGCGCCGCGCCCGCGAGGAGTGGAAGCGCCGCAACAAGCGGACGAAGGGCGACAACGACTGCTGCGACGCCTGCGACTGCCTCGGCGACATCGCCGACCCCTGCATGATCGCCCTGATCCCGGTCATGCTGGCCTCCGTGCTCAAGGCCGCCGGCGGCCGCGGCCACGGCCGGAGCGCCGCCGACCCGGCCGCCCCCGTCCCCGCCGGCCCGCTCGCGGCCGGCCTCTACGACGCCGTCCGCTTCTACCGCACCCGGATCAGCCCCACCCGGGCGGCCCGCTGCCCCTACACCCCGTCCTGCTCCACCTACGCCGTCCAGGCCCTCCACCGCCACGGGGCGCTGCGCGGCAGCCGCCTCACCGCCGGCCGCCTGCTGCGCTGCCGCCCGGGCACCAAGGGCGGCACCGACCCCGTCCCCGGGCGCTGAGCCCTTCGGCGTGGCAGGCTGGCCGGATGGTCACCGTTGACGAGGTGCGGCGTCTCGCGCTGTCCCTGCCCCGGACGGAAGAGGCACTGGTCCGGGAGCGGATCAAGTTCAGGGTGGGGCGGATCGTCTATCTCGCCTTCAGCCGCGACGAGTCGGCCCTCGGCTTCGCCTTCCCCAAGGAAGAACGGGCGGCACTGATCGCCTCCGCCCCGGACACGTTCCTGCCGCCCGACCCGGCCGACGAGCGGTACAACTGGGTGCAGGTGAGAACGGCGGCCATCGACACCGACGAGATGCGCGAACTCGTCCTGGACGCCTGGCGCATGGTCGTCCCGCGCAGCGTCGCCGCCGCCCACCTCGACGGCGTTCCGCCCACCGGCCGCAGCGGCCGCTGACCGAACCGCCCGCCGGGCGTCCCGCCCGCGCGGGGGCCGGGCCCCGGCACACCCCTGTCAGGAATCGCCGGGCGGGGTTAGCCTGCTCCGCATGGCACCACGGCCCCTCGCGCCCGTCGTCCTGCACGGCCGGTACGTCCGGCTGGAGCCGCTGACCACGGCGCACGTACCCGACCTGCACCTCGCGGGCAGCCGCGACGACGGCCTCTGGCAGTGGCTCCCCGTGGTCACTCCCTACACCGTCGGCGAGATGCACATGCTGGTCGAACAGCGGCTCGCCCAGCAGTCCGCCGGGCACGCGGTGATGTTCGCGATCGTCCCGGCCGGCACCAACCGGGCCGCCGGGTGGATCGCGTACACCGACATCGCGGTCGTCGACGAGCGCCTGGACATCGGCTGGCACTGGGCCGCCCGCAACACCTGGGAGACCCCGATGACGGCCGAGACCCACCTCCTCCTGCTCAGGCACGCCTTCGACGACCTGGGCTTCGGCCGCGTCCAGTGGCAGGTCGACCACCTCGACGTCCGCGCCCAGCTCACGCTGTCCGGCCTCGGCGCCGTCCGCGAGGGCCCGCTGCGCCGCCACGCCCGGCGCTCGGACGGCACCTGGCGCGACACCCTCGTCTACGCCGTGCTCGCCACGGAGTGGCGGGACGGCCTCGGCGGCGGCTTCCTCTGAACGCGCCCCTGCGCCCCGGGGAGCGGATCCCGGGGACGCGGGGTGGCGGGCCGTGCGGTCCGGCGCCAGGAGTGTCCGGGTCAGGCCGGAGCGGCCCCGGGCCCGGGCGAGGCCGTGGAGGTGACCGCGCCGATCGCCTCGCTCTTGACGAGCCACGCGACACCGAACGCGAACACCGACACCGCCTCGCCGACGTACGTCAGGGTCAGCGGGAGGTCCCACACGAAGTGCAGCGCACCGGCGGCGGCGATCATCACGGTGCAGCCGACGATCACCCAACCGCACAGCAGGTAGACCCAGTTGTGGATCCGGTGTCCGGACTGACCCCGGCCGTCGCCGAACAGCCGGAGGCAGAAGAACGCGAGCACGCCGAACAGCCCGGCGGCGAAGCAGAGATGGAGGACACCGACCGTCGTCTGCAGATGGCTCGGGTGCGGCGCGACGGACGCCGGCGGCAGGGTGGGGAACAGGGCCGCCAGGATCGCGAACAGGCCGGCCAGTGAGCTCAGCCGGTCCTCGCGCCGGTCGTGGCGGTAGCAGATCAGGAAGACGCCGATGGCGCACAGACTGCCGACGAAGACGTTGCGCATGTGCGTGTAGTACGACGCGCTCATCGAGGCGAGCAGTGTGAGTCGCGCCGAGGTGATGATGTTTCCGATCGGGAGGACGATCGGCAGGAGGAACCCGATGAGGCCGACGCCGAAGCGAAGGCGCTGCACGGTCTTGGGGTCCTGATCCTGTGGGTCGAATCCGGAGTCACGGTGGGTCATGAGACGCCCCCTCAGCCACCCGAAATGCTCAGTACCTCCCGATTTTCCCGCGCCCGCTTACCTCGAAACCGCGCCACGCGCACGTCGAAATCCCGCCATCCGCGCAGCCGCCGTTCGGGCCGCCCCACGCGCCCCTGCTGCCCCGGCCGTCTCAGAACGCGGAGTTGGCGAACCAGTGCGCCAGCAGTTCCTTGTCCCCCTCGTGCACGACGGCGTCCGTGCCGACGGGCAACCGGCCGTAGACGAGCAGCAGGAGGTCGGCCGCGGTGCCCCGGACGGTCGCGTCCGCGGTGCCCGATCCGTCATCGGCGGGGTCGAGCCCGAAGCCGTCCGGCCGCAGCCGGACCAGCCAGTCGCCGTCCCCGTCGGTCGAACGGAACCGGATCGTGCGCCCGTCGGCACGGAGGTCGGCCACCTTGGGGGCGAAGAAGCCGGCGAAGGGCAGGTTCACCAGGAACTCGTCCACGCCGTCGACCGCGAGCGCGCGGTCGATCTCCGGCCGCACCCCGAGGGCCAGCTCCGCGTCGACCCGGTGCACCAGGGTCTCGAAGAGCATCCGGCGCGCCCAGAACCGGGCGTGCTGGTCGGCACCCCACGCCCACATCGGGGTGTCCGCGCCGGTGGCCCGGAACGCGTCCTCGGCCACCGCCGCGCTCTCGGCCAGCCAGTCGGCCCACCCGTCGTCCCCGGCCGGCAGCCGGAGGTCGACGTCGCGGCTGCGCGGCGGCTCCTGGATGCGCCCGTGCAGCAGCACCGAGAACCAGCGCTGCACGCTGCCCGCGTGCTTGACCAGGTCGGCGAGCGTCCAGCCGGGGCAGCTCGGCACCGGGGTCGCGAAGTCGGCGGCCTCGACCACTGCCGCGAAGCGGGCGGTCTCCGCGCCGACGGCCGCACGGTGGTCGATCGGGGCGGGCCCGGGGGCCCGGCGAACGGACGTCGTCATAGTGGTCGTGCCTCTCTGGACGGAGCGAAGGCGCTCACGGATGCGAACCTCGCGTGCCGAGTCGACCGTAGACTCAATGGTTCACGTGGTCAACCATTGAGCCATCCATTCGATCCGTGTCCGACATCACCCGTGCCGTCGCAGCGGCGAGTCCGGAAGCCGGAAACGCAAAGATCCCCGCGGAGCTCAATGAGCTCCGCGGGGATCCGCTGGTGTCCGAGGGGGGACTTGAACCCCCACGCCCGATAAAGGGCACTAGCACCTCAAGCTAGCGCGTCTGCCATTCCGCCACCCGGACGGGGTGTGTTGCCCTGGGGTTTCCGTTTCCTTCGCCCCCTGGCGACAGAGAGAACATTACCAGGCCGTGAGGCTGCTTCTCACCTGCGTTTCTGCTGCTGGGGGCGGATCGGAACGATGGATTCGGGCATTTCTGGATGAACCGTACGAGTCGGGCGGGTGTCGGTCGCTGCGACGGGGTGTGCGGAGTGTGGTGACGAACGTGCTGATCTGGGAAAACCTCGCACGGTGTGACCGTTCCGCTGGTACAACGAATCGTGACCGGGCTGAAAGTGGTCCGATCGCGTTCGCATGTGGTCTGAACAGTTCACCCGCCGCCAGTTTCCAGTCCCTGGACCGGCGGCCGGCGGGTGCTCTCCTAGCCTCTGTGGACCAAGGGAGCCTTGAGCGGAACGCCCGATTCCCGAGAGGCCGCCGGCCCGCGCCGCCGCGCACGGCTCGCGGCGGAGCCTCCCGTCACGATGCGAAGGGTGGCTTGACGGTGGAACAGATCAGCGGGGCGGCCTCGCGCACCTCGACGGACCCCGGCTCCCCGGACGGGGGTGCGGCGAGACAGCCGGGCGCCGGCCCGGAACCGGGCGCCTGGCAGTTCGTCGCCGAGGCGCAGGAGGCCGCCGTCCCCCAGACCCGCCACGCGGTCCGTGACCGCCTGCTCGTCCAGGGCATGGCCGGCGAGCGCTACCAGGAGCTGATCGACGACCTGCTGCTGATCGTCTCCGAGCTGGTCAGCAATGCGGTGACGCACGCCGCGGTGGTCTCGCCCCGCCTCAGCACCGAGCTGACCATCGGCGAGGGCTGGGTGCGGATCTCGGTGGAGGACCTCCACCCGTACCGGCCGAAGGCGCTGGAGAGCGACCTGGGCAACCTCGGCGGCCGCGGCCTGTTGTTGGTCAAGAGCGTGACCCTGCAGGCCGGCGGCACCTGCGACGTGGAACGGACCGATGGCGGCGGCAAGGTCATCTGGGCCTGCCTGCCGCTGCCGGCCCCGCGTGCCGCGGAGCCGGACGGCCACCCCTGGTAGGCCCGCGGCCCGACCGCCTGGCAGACCCCGCCGGTGCTACCAGTCGCGCCCGGTGATCTCCCGGATGCCCGGCCGCGCGGCCTCGAAGACCGTCCGGAACCAGGCCGAGAACGGCTTCTCGGACTCCAGCTCCTTCAGCTCGTCCTCGGTGACGAAGCGGGTCTCGGCGATCTCGTCCGGGTCCGGCGCGAGGTCGGCGGTGACCACGCCGACGAAGAGGTGGTTCCACTCGCGCTCGATGAGCCCGGAGGCCTCGTCGGGCAGGTCGTAGCGGACGGTGCCGGCCTCGCAGAGCAGCGCCGGCGCGATGCCGAGCTCCTCCGCGGTGCGCCGGGCGGCGGCGACGAAGGGCTGCTCGCCCGGGTACGGGTGGCCGCAGCAGGTGTTGGACCACACGCCGGGGGAGTGGTACTTGCCGAGGGCGCGGCGCTGCAGCAGCAGCCGGCCCTTCTGGTCGAAGAGGAAGACCGAGAAGGCGCGGTGCAGGCGGCCCGGCGGCTGGTGGGCGGAGAGCTTCTCGGCGGTGCCGATGGTGAAGCCGTCGTCGTCGACCAGTTCCAGCATGATGGCGGTGGGCTGCCCCGCGGCGGCGCCTGAGCCGGCGCCCGCGCCGGCGCCAGGACCTCTGTCGAGATCCGGGTCGACCTCCGGGAGGTGGTGCGTCCGGCTGGTCGACGAGATGTCGGACATGGGGTCCCCTTCGCAAGTGGCGTCGGGCCCCAAGTCTGCCGCATGGGAAAAGGTCCCGCGGGCACGACGCACGTGTGCCCGGGGAAGGGGCGAATGACCGGACGATGTGTTCGGGCCCTGACCGATTTCGTTGCGGAGCCTTCACCTTGTGTCCGTTCGAACGTCGGACATGTGCCCGATGTCCGCCCCTCCGCGGCTTGAATGCGGGGCTCGCCGTCCGGAATGATGATCTGCACGGTCGGGCGGTCCCGGAACGGCCGCCAGCTGCGGATCCGCGCTGCCCGCCCGTGCCGTCGAGCGCCCGCGCGTGGCGCCCCGTTTGGGCGGGGGACGCCCGATTCGGGGGCAAACGGGCCGTCCGGTAGCCTCAACCGGTGCGCCGGGCCCGCTGGGCGGCGCCGCCACCCCACCCCGTCCCACCGTTCGCCGTTGCGGCCGGACCCGTCCGTACCGTCGAACGTCGCACCGTCAGGGAGTGAGTCCCGCTGTCCACTGTGATCGTGACCGGCGCCGAGCCGTCGGCCGCCCCGGGAACCGGCGGCCCGCTCCCGCTCGGCACCGGATTCGGGACGGGCGCCACCGCCACCGTGACCACGGTGCCGATCCCCGCCCAGGCCGACCGCACCGCCTCCCGCCCCGCGGCGGGCGCCGCCGACCAGACCGGGCCCCGCACCGCCGTCTCCGCCCCCGGCCCGCTCGCCGCCGACCTCGCGGCCATCGGCTTCGGCCGGATCCTGCACGCCCGGGACGCCGTCGAACTCGCCGGCCTGCTCGGGGCCGTTGACCCCGCCGAGCGGATCGCCGTCATAGACGCCGGTTTCGTCGGCCACCGGCACGCCCTGCGGCTCGCCCTCACCGACCCGCGCTTCCCGGCCGGCGCCGTCCCCGGCGCCGTCGCGGTGCACGGCGCCGCCGCCCGCGAGGCACTGGTCGCCGCCGCCCACGGCCTCACCGGCCACGAGCCCAGCCTCCCGGACGCCCTGGCCGGCGCCGTGCAGCGCGGCGGCATCCCCGTCCAGCGCCCCGAGCTCGGCACCCTGGTCGCGACCGTCCCCGCCGACGCCGACGAGCTGGCCGCCGCCCGCGCCGCCGTCGCCGAGGTCGACGAGGAGGCCGTCCGGCTGCGCCGCGCGGTGAAGGCCCGGGACGGCTTCTTCACCACGTACTGCGTCAGCCCCTACTCGCGGTACATCGCCCGCTGGTGCGCCCGCCGCGGCCTCACCCCGAACCAGGTCACCACGGCCTCGCTGGTCACCGCGCTCGCCGCGGCCGCCAGCGCCGCCACCGCGACCCGGCCCGGCTTCGTCGCCGCCGGCCTCCTGCTGCTGCTCTCCTTCGTGCTGGACTGCACCGACGGCCAGCTGGCCCGCTACTCGCTGCAGTACTCCACGGTCGGCGCCTGGCTGGACGCCACCTTCGACCGGGCCAAGGAGTACTCCTTCTACGCGGGCCTGGCGATCGCCGCCGCCCGCACCGGCGACCAGGTGTGGGCGCTCGCGCTCGCCGCGATGGTGCTGATGACCTTCCGGCACAGTGTCGACTTCGCCTTCATGGCCGCCGACCAGGAGACCGCCCGCAACCCCGCCACCGCGGGCAGCAAGGTCGAGGGGGCGAACTCCAGCCCCACCGCCCAGCTCTCCAACCGGCTCGACCGGGTCGGCTGGACGGTCTGGGCCCGCCGCATCATCGTGCTGCCGATCGGCGAGCGCTGGGCCCTGATAGCCCTGCTCACCGCTCTCACCACCCCGCGCACCACGCTCACCGTGCTGCTCGTCGGCTGCGCCCTGGCCTGCTGCTACACCACCGCCGGCCGGGTGCTCCGCTCGATCAACCGCCGCCGCCCGCGCGCCGACCAGGCCGCCCGCGAGGTCGCGATCCTCGCCGACGGCGGCCCGCTCGCCGAGCTGCTCGCCCCGGTGCTGCGCCCGGTCGCCCGCCGGCTGCCCGGCCCGGCCGTCCCGCTGGTCGCCGCGCTCGCCTCGGCCGGCCTGCCGGTGGCCGTGTACGTGCTCGGCGGCACCTGGGCCGCGGTCGGCGCCGCCGCCGGCTACGTGCTGCTCAGCTCGCTCGTGCTGGCCCGCAGGCTCGACGGCGCGCTGGACTGGCTGGCCCCCGCGTTCTTCCGGGCCGGCGAGTACCTGACCGTCCTCGCCCTCGCGCTGCGCCTGGACACCGCCTCCCTCCCGGCCGCGTTCGGGCTGGTCGCGGCCGTCGCCTACCATCACTACGACACGGTGTACCGCCTTCGCGGCGGCACCGGCGCGCCGGCCCGCTGGCTGGTTCGCGCGACCGGCGGCCAGGAGGGCCGGGCCCTGCTCGTCACCCTCTTCGCCGCTCTCGTGTACGGCGGCGCCCCCACCGGGGCCGTCGGCCACGAGGGGCCCGGAGCGGCCGCCCTGCAGGGCGGTCTGGTGGTCCTGGCCGCCGTCCTGGCCCTGGTCGTCGTCGCCGAGTCCATCCACTTCTGGGTGTTCGGCGACGCCACGGCAGAACACGACGAATCAGGAGACACCGCATGATCGGCCTCGTCCTGGCCGCCGGCGCAGGCCGCCGGCTCCGCCCGTACACCGACACCCTGCCCAAGGCGCTGGTGCCGGTCGACGGGGACCGGACCGTCCTGGACCTGACCCTCGGCAACTTCGCCGAGGTGGGGCTCCGCGAGGCCGCCGTGGTGGTCGGGTACCGCAAGGAGGCGGTCTACGACCGCAAGGACGCGCTGGAGCAGAAGTACGGCGTCAAGCTCACCCTGGTCGAGAACGACAAGGCCGAGGAGTGGAACAACGCCTACTCCCTGTGGTGCGCCCGCGACCTGTTCGGCGAGGGCCTGCTGCTCGCCAACGGCGACACCGTGCACCCGGCCTCCGTCCAGCGCACCATGCTCGACGGCAACGACCGGATGGCCAAGGAGGGCAGCGCCCCCGGCATCCTGCTCGCCCTGGACACCGTGAAGAAGCTCGCCGACGAGGAGATGAAGGTCGTCGTCGACCCCGCCCTCGGCATGCGCCGCATCACCAAGCTGATGGACCCGGCCGAGGCCACCGGCGAGTACATCGGCGTCACGATCATCAACCCGTCCGCCAAGGACGCCCTCGCCGACGCCCTGCGGACGACCTTCGAGCGCGACCCGCAGCTGTACTACGAGGACGGCTACCAGGAGATGGTCGACCGCGGCCTGCGCATCGACGTGCAGCCGATCGGCGAGGTCTCCTGGGTCGAGGTCGACAACCACGACGACCTCGCCCGCGCGCGGGAGATCGCGTGCCAGTACTGACCCGGCTGGTGCCCTCGCCGGTCTTCGTCGAGATCCGGGCCGGCGCGATCGACGCGCTCGGCGGGATCCTCGCCGACCAGCGGCTGTCCTCCTCCGGGCGGATAGCGGTGGCGATCAGCAACGGCTCCGGCGCGGTGCTCCGGGAGCGGCTCGAACCGCTGCTCCCGGGCGCCGCCTGGTTCGAGGTCGCCGACGGCACCCTGGACGCGGCCGTCCGGCTCGCCGACGAGATGCGCGGCGGCCACTTCGACGCCCTGGTCGGCCTCGGCGGCGGCAAGATCATCGACGCGGCGAAGTACGCCGCCGCGCGGGTCGGCCTGCCGATCGTCGCGGTGGCCACCAACCTCGCCCACGACGGCATCTGCTCGCCGGTCTCGATCCTCGACAACGACGCCGGGCGCGGCTCCTACGGCGTGCCCAGCCCGATCGGCATCGTGGTCGACCTCGACGTCATCCGCCAGGCCCCGCAGCGCTTCGTCGCGGCCGGCATCGGCGACGTCATCTCCAACATCTCGGCCTGCGCGGACTGGGAGCTCTCGAACCGGATCACCGGCGAGCCGGTCGACGGCCTGGCCGTCGCGATGGCCCGCTCGGCCGGCGAGAACCTGCTGCGCCACCCCGGCAGCCTGGCGGACGAGGACCTCCTGATGGCCCTGTCGGAAGCCCTGGTACTGTCCGGCATCGCGATGAACATCGCGGGCAGCACCCGGCCCTCGTCGGGCGCCTGCCACGAGATCTCGCACGCCCTGGACCTGCTGTACCCCAAGCGGTCCGCGCAGCACGGCGAGCAGGTCGGCCTCGGGGCCGCCTTCGCCAGCCACCTGCGGGGCGAGCAGGAGCTGACCGGCCTGATCGTGGAGCGCCTGGCGAGCCACGGACTGCCGGTGACCGCCGACCGGATCGGATTCACCGAGGCGGAGTTCACCGAGGCGGTGCACTACGCCCCGAACACCCGCCCGGGCCGCTTCACCATCCTGGAACACCTCGACCTCTCGCCATCGGACATCAGGGACGCGTACGCCGACTATGTCAAAGCAGTCCACCGCTGACACCCCCTCGGTCGCCCCGGTCGACCTGACCCGCCGCCCCTCGATCGAGGAGCTGCGGGCCGTCATCCACCCGGAGGGGATGCTCCAGCGCCGCAGCGCCGAGCACTGGGCCGGCCGCCTCTACATGCGGAAGATCTCGCTGCGGATCACCCGCGTGCTGAGCACCGTCACCTTCATCACGCCCAACGGCCTGACGTACCTGATGATGCTCACCGGCATCCTGGCCGGCGCCGCGCTGGTGATCCCCGGCCTGGCCGGCGCCGTGCTCGGCGCCCTGCTGATCCAGGTCTACCTGCTGCTGGACTGCGTCGACGGCGAGGTCGCCCGCTGGCGCCGGCAGACCTCGCTCACCGGCGTGTACCTGGACCGGGTCGGCCACTACATGTCCGAGGCCGCCCTGCTCACCGGCCTCGGCCTGCGGGCCACCGACCTGTTCCACCAGGAGGGCACCGCCGCCTGGCAGTGGGCCTTCCTCGGCACCCTGGCCGCCCTCGGCGCGATCCTGATCAAGTCCGAGACCGACCTGGTGGACGTGGCCCGGGCCCGCAGCGGGATGACCGCCGTCGAGGACAGCGCCTCGGTGCCGCGCTCGGCCGGTGTCGCCAAGGCCCGCCGCGTCGCCTCGCTGCTGAAGTTCCACCGCCTGGTCGGCGCCGTCGAGGCCTCGCTCTTCATCCTCGCCGCCGGCATCGCCGACGCGGTCCACGGCGGCCTCTACTTCACCCGCCTTGCCGTCGTGGTGCTCGCCGCCATCGCCGTGCTGCAGACGGTGCTCCACCTGCTCAGCATCGTGCTGTCGAGCAGGCTGCGATGAGCGACGCCCTGCGGCTCGGCGCCGTCATCATCACCCAGGGCAACCGTCCGGCCGAGCTCAACGCGCTCATCGAGTCGGTGCGCGCCCAGGACGGCCCGCCGGTCGAGATCGCGGTGGTCGCCAACGGTGCGCCGCTGCCCGCCCTGCCCGCGGACGTGCGGGCCACCGAGACCGCCGAGAACCTCGGCATCCCCGGCGGCCGCAACGTCGGCATCGAGCTCTTCGGCCCGGACGGCCAGGACGTCGACGTGGTGCTCTTCCTCGACGACGACGGCCTGCTGCCCGACCGGGACTCCGCCGAGCTGCTGCGCCGCGCCTTCGCCGAGGACCCGCGCCTGGGCATCGTCTCCTTCCGGATCGCCGACCCGGACACCGGCGCCACCCAGCGCCGGCACGTCCCGCGGCTGCGCGCCAGCGACCCGCTGCGCTCCTCCCGGGTGACCACTTTCCTGGGCGGCGCCAGCGCCGTCCGCACCGCGGTCTTCCCGCAGGCCGGCCAGCTGCCCGCCGAGTTCTTCTACGCGCACGAGGAGACCGACCTCGCCTGGCGCGCGCAGGACGCCGGCTGGGCCATCGACTACCGCGCCGACGTGGTGCTGCACCACCCCACCACCTCGCCGGCCCGGCACGCCTCGTACCTCCACAACGTGGCCCGCAACCGGGTGTGGCTGGCACGGCGGAACCTTCCCGCCCTGCTCGTGCCTCTCTATCTGGGAACGTGGTTCCTGCTCACGCTGGCCCGCCGTCCCTCGGGCGAGGCGATCAAGGCCTGGCTGGGCGGTTTCCGGGCCGGCTGGAGCGAACCCTGTGGTCCGCGACGGCCGATGCGATGGCGTACTGTATGGCGATTGACCCGCTTGGGACGACCGCCGATCATCTGATCGCTGCAGCCGGCAGTGCCCCCCTGTCGGTCGAACTACCTTCCGTGATCAAGGACGAATGTGTCGACATTGAGTGACCCGCTCAGCCTCTCGGCCCCGAGGGGTTCCGACGCGGGCCTGACCCCCCAGCAGCTCGTGGCCAAGTACGGCCTGACGGTGAGCGGCCGGCGGCCCGGACTGGCGCAGTACATCAAGGACCTGTGGGCCCGGCGCCACTTCATCGTGTCCTTCGCGACCGCGAGACTGGTCGCGCAGTACAGCACGGCGAAGCTGGGCCAGGTCTGGCAGGTCGTGACCCCGCTGCTGAACTGCGTGGTCTACTTCCTGGTCTTCGGCCTGATCCTCGCGGGCAGCAAGTCGATCGACAACTACGTCCCGTGGCTGTGCATCGGCGTCTTCATCTTCCAGTTCATCCAGAGCGCGGTGCAGAGCGGTACCCGCTCGATCTCCGACAACCTGGGGCTGATCCGGGCGCTGCACTTCCCCCGCGCGTGCCTGCCGATCGCCTTCACCATCATCCAGCTGCAGCAGCTGCTGATCTCGATGATCGTCCTGGTCGCGATCGTGCTGATCAGCGGGATCGTGCCCGGTCTGACCTGGCTGCTGGTCATCCCGGCCATCGCACTGCTCTGCCTGTTCAACACGGGTATCGCCCTGGTCATGGCCCGGGTCGGCGCCAAGACCAGCGACATGGCGCAGCTGATGCCGTTCATCCTGCGCACCTGGATGTACCTGTCGGGCGTGTTCTACAGCATCGAGAACAACATCAAGTCCTGGCCGAAGTGGATCCAGGTACTCGCCGACGTGAACCCGGCCGCGGTCTACATGGACCTCATCCGGTTCGCCTTCGACCCGAGCGCCGGCAACCGTGCGTCGCTGCCGCCGCACGTGTGGGCCGTGGCGATCGGGTGGGCCCTGGTCGCCTTCGTGATCGGGTTCGTGTTCTTCTGGAAGGCGGAGGAGGAGTACGGCCGTGGCTGACACCGCAACGACCAACGTCAAGGAGGCGGCCCCGGTGGACGCCGACCAGGCCCGCGTGCCCACCGTCGTCGTGGACGACGTGCACATCGTCTACAAGGTGCACGGCGCAGGCTCCGGCAAGGGCAGCGCCACCTCGGCGCTGAGCCGGATCATCTCGCGCAAGCGCTCGCCCGCCATCCGCGAGGTGCACGCCGTGCGCGGCATCAGCTTCACCGCGTACAAGGGCGAGGCGGTCGGCCTCATCGGCTCCAACGGCTCGGGCAAGTCGACCATGCTGGCGGCCATCGCCGGCCTGCTGCCGACCGAGCGGGGCGGCATCTACACCAACGGCCAGCCCTCGCTGCTGGGCGTGAACGCCGCACTGATGAACGACCTGACCGGTGACCGCAACGTGGTGCTGGGCTGCCTGGCGATGGGCATGTCCCCCGCCGAGGTGCGCAGCCGCTACCAGGACATCGTCGACTTCTCGGGCATCAACGAGAAGGGTGACTTCATCACCCTGCCGATGCGCACGTACTCCTCCGGCATGGCGGCCCGTCTGCGGTTCTCGATCGCCGCGGCGAAGACGCACGACGTGCTGCTGATCGACGAGGCGCTGGCCACCGGCGACCAGAAGTTCCAGAAGCGCTCCGAGGCCCGCATCCGCGAGCTGCGCAAGGAGGCCGGCACGGTCTTCCTGGTCAGCCACAACAACAACGCGATCCGCGACACGTGCGAGCGCACCATCTGGATCGAGAAGGGCGAGCTCGTCATGGACGGGCCGACCGACGTCGTGGTCAAGGCGTACGAGCGCGGCGACCGCCCCTGAGCGGGTTGCGGCGACCTCTCCGAGGCCGGTGCCGGAGTCTTCCGGCACCGGCCTCGGCGTGATCGGACACAGGGCCCGGTACGCGTGTCCGAAGGGGACCGCCGGGCGGCAGCGGTGTAGAACGGGGGAGTGACGGCAGTGGTGGCTTCGGCCAAATCAGACAATCAGACAGATGGCGCCACGTTGCAGAAGGCGGACCTGGAGAACTTCCCGGTCGCGCCCTCCTTCCTCCCCGCCGCCTGGCGGACCGACCTGATGGCGGTCTACGGCTTCGCCCGGCTGGTCGACGACGCCGGCGACGGCGACCTCGCCGAGCCCGAGCGCGTCGCCGCCCTGCTCGACGTCCCGGTCACCGCCGACCGCACCGCCTTCCGGCTCGGCCTGCTGGACGGCCTGGAGCGCGACCTCGACCGCGCATTCGGAGCCGCCCTCGGCCAGGGCGGCGAGGAGCCCCGCCACCCGCTGATGAAGGCGCTCGTCCCGCTGGCCGACCGTCACCCCGTCACCCCGGAGCCGTTCCGCCGGCTGATCGAGGCCAACCGGGTCGACCAGACCACCACCCGCTACGCCACCTACCGCGACCTGATCGGCTACTGCACCCTCTCCGCCGACCCGGTCGGCCGCCTGGTGCTGGCCATCGCCGGCGTCGCCACCCCCGAGCGGATCGCCCTCTCCGACGCGATCTGCAGCGGCCTGCAGATCGTCGAGCACATCCAGGACGTCGCCGAGGACCTCGGCCGCGGCCGGATCTACCTGCCCGCCGACTCCCGCGAGCGGTTCGGCGTCACCGAGGCCGACCTTGCCGAACCCACCGCCGGGCCGCGCGTCCGCGAGCTGATCGCCTTCGAGGCCGAGCGGGCCAGGACCCTGCTCGACCGTGGCGCGCCGCTGGTGGGTACGGTTCACGGGAGGCTACGGCTGCTGCTCGCGGGATTCACCGCGGGCGGGTACGCGGCCCTGGCGGCCGTCGAGGCCGCCGGGTACGACGTCCTCGCCCAGCAGCCCAAGCCGGACAAGCGCCGCCTCGCACTTCGGGCGGCGGCACTCTTCGCGAAGGGAAGGTGAACGCCCGAGTGGCGGCATCCCCACTGGCGTCGGCGCCGGTCATGGCGGCCTACCGGTACTGCGAGGCGGTCACCGCGCTGCAGGCCCGCAACTTCAGCTACGGCATCCGGCTGCTGCCGGAGCCCAAGCGCCTCGCCATGTCCGCGCTCTACGCCCTGGCCCGACGGGTGGACGACATCGGCGACGGCGACCTGCCCGCCGACCGCAAGTCCGAGCAGCTGATGCGCACCCGCGAGCTGCTGGGCGAGGTCCGGGCCGGCGCGGTCGGCGAGGACGACACCGACCCGGTCAAGGTCGCCCTCGCGGACGCCGCCCGGCGCTTCCCCATCCCGCTCGGCGGCTTCGACGAGCTGATCGACGGCGTCGAGATGGACCTCAAGGGCGTCGAGTACCAGACCTACGACGACCTCAAGGTCTACTGCCGCTGCGTGGCCGGCGCGATCGGCCGGCTCTCGCTCGGCGTGTACGGCTGCGAGGACCCGGAGCTCGGAGCGCACTACGCCGACACCCTCGGCCTCGCCCTGCAGCTCACCAACATCCTGCGCGACCTGCGCGAGGACGCCGCCAACGGCCGCACCTACCTGCCCACCGAGGACCTCGTCCGGTTCGGCTGCCAGGAGGGCTTCGCCCTGTCCGAGCCGCCGGCCGGCGCGGACTTCACCGGGCTGGTCGCCTTCGAGGCGCACCGCGCCCAGCAGGCCTTCGAGGAGGGCCTGCGGCTGCTGCCGATGCTCGACCGCCGCAGCCGCGCGTGCACCGCGGCGATGGCCGGCATCTACCACCGCCTGCTCGGCCGGATCGCGGCCGAACCGGAGTCGGTGCTGCGCGGCCGGGTCTCCCTCCCGGGCTGGGAGAAGGCGTACGTGGCGCTGTCCGGGCTCGCCGGAGGGCGTTCTTGATTCTTCCGCCAGTTATGTCACGCTGTGTCAACAGGGAATCACGGGCATATGCAGTGATGTTGTCCACGAAACGACGGCGAGACGAGGGCAGGGGGTGTCACCGATGACCGCAGGGACGACGGCCGAGCGGCCCACCGCCGTCGTGGTCGGCGGCGGCCTCGCCGGCATCACCGCGGCGCTGCGCCTCGCCGAGGCCGACCACCGCGTCACCCTGCTGGAGACCAGGCCCCGGCTCGGCGGCCTCGCCTTCTCCTTCCGCCGCGGCGACCTGGTGGTCGACAACGGCCAGCACGTCTTCCTGCGCTGCTGCACCGCGTACCGCGGCCTGTTGGACCGACTGGGCGCGGGCCGTCTGGTGGATCTCCAGCCCCGGCTGGACGTCCCGGTGCTCTCCGTCGCCCCCGACGGCCGGCGCACCTTCGGCCGGCTGCGCCGCGCCGGGCTGCCGGTGCCGCTGCACCTGGCCGCCAGCCTCGCCGGGTACCCGCACCTGGGCCCCGCCGACCGGCTGCGCGTGGTCCGCGGCGCGCTCGCCCTGCAGGCGCTCGACCTCGCCGATCCGGCGCTGGACGAGATCTCCTTCGGCACCTGGCTGCGCCGGCACGGCCAGTCCGCGGCCACCGTCGCCGCCCTCTGGGACCTGGTGGGCGTCGCCACCCTGAACGCCACTGCCGAGCAGACCTCGCTGGCACTGGCCGCGATGGTCTTCAAGACCGGCCTGCTCTCCGACCCGGGCGCCTCGGACATCGGCATGGCCGCGGTGCCGCTCGGCCGGATCCACCACGACGCCGCCCTGGCCGAGCTGGAGCGCCTCGGCGTCCAGGTGCGGCTGCGCACCCGGGCGGCCGAGATCAAGCCCGCCGACCGGCACGCCGTCCGGCTCGAGGACGGTGAGCTGCTCACCGCCGACACGGTGGTGCTCGCCGGCGCCCAGGAGGCGGCCGCCGCCCTGCTGCCGCCGGGCGCGCTGCGCGACCAGCACCGGCTCGCCGAGCTCGGCCACGCGCCGATCCTCAACGTGCACGTGGTGTACGACCGCCCGCTGGTGCGCCGCCCGTTCTTCGCCGCGCTGGGCTCGCCCGTCCAGTGGGTCTTCGACCGGACGGCCCACTCCGGCCTCGCCGTGCCCGGGGCCCAGTACCTGGCGCTGTCGCAGTCCGCGGTGCAGGACGAGATCGACCTGCCGGTGGCCGAGCTGCGCGAGCGCTACCTGCCGGAGCTGGCCCGGCTGGTGCCCGGCGCCCGCGAGGCGAAGGTGCTGGACTTCTTCGTCACCCGCGAGCGGACGGCCACCTTCGACCCGGCCCCCGGCACCGCCCCGCTGCGGCCCGCCGCGGCCACCGACATCCCCGGCCTCCTGCTGGCCGGTTCGTGGACGGCCACCGGTTGGCCCGCGACCATGGAGAGTGCAGTGCGCAGCGGCCACGCCGCCGCCGACGCCGCACTCGCCCGTACTGGCCGGCGCCTGCCCGCCGACCGCGGCGACGGGCGGTGGCCGCGATGACGCCGCCCCGCCGGACCACCATCGACATCGCACCACGCCTGGCGCCCACAGCAGCCGGGCATTCGCACGGAGAGGGAACGTACGTGGAGGCTCGCACCCAGGGCGCCGGCTCGGTGAAGGACACCCCGTCGGTGCTCGACCTGCTGGCACGCGGCCGGACCATGTGCACTCCGTCGCTGCGTGCCGCCGTCGCCCGTTTGGCGGCACCCATGGACACCGTCGGCGCCTACCACTTCGGCTGGATCGACCGGGACGGCAAGCCCGCCGCGGGGGACGGCGGCAAGGCGGTGCGGCCCGCGCTGGCCCTGCTGTCGGCCGAGGCGGCCGGCGCGTCTGCCGAGGTCGGCGTGCCCGGCGGCGTCTCCGTCGAGCTGGTGCACAACTTTTCGCTGCTCCATGATGATCTGATGGACGGTGACGAGACCCGGCGGCACCGGGCCACCGCGTGGACGGTCTTCGGCCCGGCCCAGGCGATCCTGGTCGGCGACGCGCTCGCCACGCTGGGTACCGAGGTGCTGCTCGACGCGGCGGTCACGGGCGGCGCGACCGCCGCCGACGCCGCGCGCGCCGTCCGCCTGATCACCACCGCGACCCGCAAGCTCATCGACGGCCAGGCCATGGACGTCGCCTTCGAGCAGCGCGACGTGGTGACGGTGGAGGAGTGCCTGGAGATGGAGGGCGGCAAGACCGGCGCCCTGCTCGCCGCCTCCGCGGCGATCGGCGCCGTGCTCGCGGGCGCCGACGACCGGGTCTCCGACGCGCTGCAGCGCTACGGGCACCACCTGGGCCTGGCCTTCCAGGCGGTGGACGACCTGCTCGGCATCTGGGGCGCGACCGAGGTCACGGGCAAGCCGCACTGGGGCGACCTGCGCCAGCGCAAGAAGTCGCTGCCGGTGTGCGCCGCGCTCGCCGAGGGCGGCGCCGCCTCCCGCAAGCTCGCCGACCAGCTGGCCGACCCGCAGGGCCGCGGCGAGGAGAGCGAGCAGGCGCTCGCCGCCCGGGCCGCGCTGATCGAGGAGGCCGGCGGCCGCGCCTGGACCCAGGACGAGGCCCGCCGCCAGCACCAGACCGCCCTCGCCGCTCTGGACGAGGTGCCGATGACCGACGAGGTGCGGGAGCACTTCGTCGCACTCGCCGAATTCGTGGTGGTACGAGAGAGGTGACGTGAATTGACAGCAACCGCGGGCGGCCGGCTCGACCCCGAGTACGATTCCGAGCCGGTCGCGGTGGGCGACCGCCCACCGGCCCCCGACGGTCTCGTTCCGCCTCCCGAGGAGGCGCGGACGGCCGAGGGCCGGGCTCCGGTAGGACGATCTGACGATGTACCTGTCGAGGCGGCGCTGGCCCGGGCCACCGCCCACCTGCTGTCACTACAGAACCCGGACGGCTGGTGGAAGGGCGACCTGGAGACCAACGTCACCATGGACGCCGAGGACCTCTTACTGCGCGAGTTCCTGGGCATCCGCACCGCGGAACAGACCCGGGCCACGGCAGCCTGGATCCGCTCGCAGCAGCGCGCGGACGGCACCTGGGCGACCTTCCACGGCGGGCCGCCGGAACTGTCCACCACCGTCGAGGCGTACGTCGCCCTGAGACTCGCCGGGGACGACCCCGGCGCCGCACACATGCAGGACGCCGCCCGGTACGTCCGGGAGTCCGGCGGCATCGCGGCCACCCGGGTCTTCACCCGGATCTGGCTCGCCCTGTTCGGCTGGTGGCCCTGGCAGCGCCTCCCCGAACTGCCCCCCGAGATCCTCTTCCTGCCCACCTGGGCCCCGCTCAACATCTACGCATTCGGCCAGTGGGCCCGGCAGACCATCGTCCCGCTCACCGTGGTCTCGGCCCACCGCCCGGTACGCCCGGCCCCGTTCGCCCTCACCGAGCTGCACACCGACCCGGCCGACCCGTACCCCGAGCGGCCGCTGGCCCCCGCCGCCAGCTGGGACGGCCTCTTCCAACGGCTCGACCGGCTGATGCACCACTACCACCGGTACGCGGTGCGCCCGCTGCGCCGGATCGCGCTCGCCCGGGCCGGCCGCTGGATCGTCGACCGGCAGGAGGCGGACGGCTGCTGGGGCGGCATTCAACCGCCCGCCGTCTACTCGCTGATCGCCCTGCACCTGCTCGGCTACCGGCTCGACCACCCGGTGATGAAGGCCGGCCTGGCCGCCTTCGACGGCTTCACCGTGCACACCGAGGACGGCAGACGCTGGATGGAGGCGTGCCAGTCCCCGGTCTGGGACACCTGCCTCGCCACCATCGCGCTGCGCGACGCCGGGCTGCCCGCCGACGACCCGGCGGTCGTCCGGGCCGCCGACTGGATGCTCGGCGAGGAGATCACCACCCGCGGCGACTGGGCGGTCAAGCGTCCCCGGCTCGCCCCCGGCGGCTGGGCCTTCGAGTTCCACAACGACACCTACCCCGACATCGACGACACCGCCGAGGTCGTCCTGGCACTGCGCCGGGTCGCCCACCCGGAGCCGCCGCGGCTGAACGGCGCCGTCGAGCGCGCCGTCCGCTGGTGCCTCGGCATGCAGTCCAAGGACGGCGCCTGGGGCGCCTTCGACGTCGACAACACCAGCCTGCTGCCGAACCGGCTGCCGTTCTGCGACTTCGGCGAGGTCATCGACCCGCCGTCGGCCGACGTCACCGCCCACGTGGTGGAGATGCTCGCCGAGGTGGGCGGCGCCGCCGACCCGCGCGCCCTGCGCGGCATCGCCTGGCTGCTCGACCACCAGGAGGAGGACGGCTCCTGGTTCGGCCGCTGGGGCACCAACTACATCTACGGCACCGGCTCGGTGCTGCCCGCCCTGGTCGCCGCCGGCATCCGGCCCGACCACCCGGCCGTCCGCCGGGCCGTCCACTGGCTGGAGAGCCGGCAGAACCCGGACGGCGGCTGGGGCGAGGACATGCGCTCCTACGACGACCCGGCCACCTGGGCCGGGCGCGGCGACTCCACCGCCTCGCAGACCGCGTGGGCACTCATGGCGCTGCTCGCCGCCGGCGAGGCGCCCAACGGCCCGGGCAGCGGCAGCGAGGCCGTGGAACGCGGCGTCGCCTGGCTGACCCGCAGCCAGCGCGCCGACGGCACCTGGGACGAGCCGCAGTTCACCGGGACGGGATTCCCGTGGGACTTCTCGATCAACTACCACCTGTACCGCCTGGTGTTCCCGGTGACGGCGCTCGGCCGGTACGTGACCGGGCGACCGCTCGGGGCAGGAGGCGGTGACCGGTGAGAAAACGTCACTTCAGCAACACGGCCGGAGGTGCGCGATGACGGGTGAGCCCCTGCTGGTGGTGTGCGCGCTCGGGCCGGAGGCCTGGGCCCTGCGCGGCGGCGACTGGGCCGGTGCGATCGGCGGCTCGCCCGTCCTGCTCCGCACCGGGATCGGCCGCGCCAGGGCCGGGCAGAGCGTGCGGACCATGCTCTCCACCGGCGACTACGGCGCCCTGGTGGTCGCAGGCTTCGGCGCCTCGGTGGCGCCCGGCACCGCCCCGGGCGAGGTCATCGTCGCCGACGCCGTCCGCGACTCGGAGGGCGGGCGCTTCGCACTCGACAGCGCCCCCACCCTCGCCACGGCCCTGCAGGCCTGCGGCCTGACCACGCACACCGGCCTGCACCACACCGCCGACCACGTGGTGCGCGGCTCCCAGCGCCGGGCCCTGCACGCCCGGGGCGCCCTCGCCGTCGACATGGAGGCCGCCGCTGTCCTCGCCGCCCGCGCCGAGACCCGGCCCGAGCTGCCGGCCGCGGTGCTGCGGGTCGTCGTCGACACCCCCGAACGCGAGCTGATCCGGCCGGGCACCCTGCCCGCCGGTGTCCACGCCTGGCGCGCCCTGCGCGCCGCCGTACCGGCCCTCACCGAGTGGCACCGCCTGGTCGCCACCGCAGCACCCCGTCCACCACAGCCCTCGACACTCCCGCAGGAGGCGAGTTAGGCATGGCCATGCCGCTGCGTCAGTCCATCCGCGTGTCCACCTACCTGTTGCAGCAGAAGCTCAAGCGCCGTGACAAATTCCCACTGATCGTCGAACTCGAACCGCTGTACGCCTGCAACCTGGCCTGCGAGGGCTGCGGCAAGATCCAGCATCCGGCCGGGGTGCTCAAGCAGCGGATGCCGGTCGCGCAGGCGGTCGGCGCCGTCCTGGAGTCGGGCGCACCGATGGTGTCCATCGCCGGCGGCGAGCCGCTGATGCACCCGCAGATCGACGAGATCGTCCGGCAGCTCGTCGCCCGCCGCAAGTACGTCTTCCTCTGCACCAACGCGCTGCTGCTGCGCAAGAAGCTCGACAGATTCACTCCTTCGCCGTACTTCACCTTCACCGTCCACATCGACGGGCTGCGCGAGCGGCACGACGCCTCGGTGGCCAAGGAGGGCACCTTCGACGAGGCGGTGGAGGCCATCCGGGAGGCCAAGCGGCGCGGCTTCCGGGTCACCACCAACTCCACCTTCTTCAACACCGACACCCCGCAGACCATCATCGAGGTGCTCGACTACCTCAACGACGAACTGCGCGTCGACGAGATGATGATCTCCCCGGCGTACGCCTACGAGAAGGCCCCCGACCAGGACCACTTCCTCGGCGTCGAACAGACCAGGGAGCTCTTCCGCAAGGCCTTCGCCGGCGGCAACCGCCGCCGCTGGCGGCTCAACCACAGCCCGCTCTTCCTCGACTTCCTCGAAGGGAAGATCGACTTCGAGTGCACCGCCTGGGGCATCCCCAACTACTCGCTCTTCGGCTGGCAGCGTCCCTGCTACCTGATGGCCGACGGCTACGTCCCCACCTACCGGGAGCTCATCGAGAAGACCGACTGGGACACGTACGGCCGCGGCAAGGACCCGCGCTGCGACAACTGCATGGCCCACTGCGGCTACGAACCCACCGCCGTCCTCGCCACCATCGGCTCGCTCAAGGAGTCGCTGCGCGCCGCCCGGGAGACCCTCGGCTCCGGCCGGATCAACTGACGCCCGCACCCCGGGCGTGCGCTCCGGCGCACGCCCGGGCGTACGGACAACAGGCGAGCCGACCGCCCCGGCCGCACCCTGGACACAGACGGTCATCGCTCTGCACCGAGTCGCGAGGTGAAGCCATGTCACTCCTGTCCACCATCAAGGGGCCCGCCGACCTGAGACGCCTGCCCGCCGGCGACCTCCCCCTGCTCGCCGACGAGATCCGCGACTTCCTGATCGACGCCGTCACCCGCACCGGAGGCCATCTCGGACCCAACCTCGGTGTGGTCGAACTGACCATCGCCGTCCACCGCGTCTTCGACTCACCGCGCGACCGCATCCTCTGGGACACCGGCCACCAGGCCTACGTCCACAAGCTCCTCACCGGCCGCCAGGACTTCACCCGGCTGCGCGCCCGCGGCGGCCTCTCCGGCTACCCCTCCCGCGCCGAGTCCGAACACGACCTCATCGAGAACTCCCACGCCTCCGCCGCCCTCGGCTACGCCGACGGCATCGCCAAGGCCAACCAACTGCTCGGCCGCACCGACCGGCACACCGTCGCCGTCGTCGGCGACGGCGCCCTCACCGGCGGCATGGCCTGGGAGGCACTCAACAACATCGCCGAGGCCGACGACCGCCCGCTCGTCATCGTCGTCAACGACAACGAGCGCTCCTACGCCCGCACCATCGGCGGCCTCGCCCACCACCTCGCCACCCTGCGCACCACCCGCGGCTACGAGCGCTTCCTCGCCTGGGGCAAGGAGGCCCTGCAGCGCACCCCCGTCGTCGGCCCGCCCATCTTCGGCGCCCTGCACGGCGCCAAGAAGGGCTTCAAGGACGCCTTCGCCCCGCAGGGCATGTTCGAGGACCTCGGCCTCAAGTACGTCGGGCCGATCGACGGCCACGACATCGCCGCCGTCGAACAGGCGCTGCGCCGCGCCAAGCGCTTCGGCGGCCCGGTCATCGTCCACTGCATCACCCAGAAGGGCCGCGGCTACCGCCCCGCCGAACAGGACGAGGCCGACCGCTTCCACGCCGTCGGCGCCATGGACCCGTACACCTGCCTGCCCGTCTCGCCCTCCCTCGGCACCTCCTGGACCTCCGTCTTCGGCGCCGAGATGGTCGAACTCGGCAAGGACCGGCCGGACGTCGTCGCCATCACCGCCGCCATGCTCCAGCCCGTCGGCCTCGCCGACTTCGCGGCCGCCCACCCGGACCGCACCTTCGACGTCGGCATCGCCGAACAGCACGCCGTCGCCAGCGCCGCCGGGCTCGCCACCGGCGGACTGCACCCCGTCGTCGCCGTCTACGCGACCTTCCTCAACCGGGCGTTCGACCAGGTGCTCATGGACGTCGCCCTGCACAGGCTGGGCGTCACCTTCGTCCTCGACCGGGCCGGCGTCACCGGCAACGACGGCGCCTCGCACAACGGCATGTGGGACATGTCGATCCTCCAGGTCGTCCCGGGCCTGCGGCTCGCCGCCCCGCGCGACGCCGAGCAACTGCGCACCCAGCTCCGCGAGGCCGTCGAGGTCTCCGACGCGCCGACCGTGCTGCGCTTCCCGAAGGGCGACCTCGGCCCCGGCGTGCCCGCGCTGCGCCGCGTCGGCGGGGTCGACGTGCTGGCCGCCACCGGCCCCGCCCCCGAGATCCTGCTGGTCGCCGTCGGCGCCACGGCGCCCGCCTGCGTGGACGCCGCCGCCCTGCTGCTCGCCGAGGGCTTCACCGCCACCGTCGTCGACCCGCGCTGGGTGAAGCCCGTCGACCCCGCCGTGGTGGACCTCGCGGCCGCCCACCGGCTCGTCGTCACCGTCGAGGACAACGGCCGCACCGGCGGCGTCGGCGCCGCGATCGCCCAGGCCATGCGCGACGCCGGCGTCGACACGCCGCTGCGCGACCTCGGCATCCCGCAGGAGTTCCTGGCGCACGCCGGCCGCGGTGAGATCCTCGAGGAGATCGGACTCACCGGCACCGGCGTCGCCGCCCAGACCGCCGCCCACGCCAAGCAGCTGCTACCGATCCGAGGAGCGAACCAGCACCATGCCGGCTGACCGTCCCGCCGCGGGCCTCGACCTCGCCGCCCTGCTCGCCGAGCGCGCCGCCGAGCGCTACGAGCTGCACGCCCGGTACCTCAACCCGCAGTTGCCCCGGATGCTGCACACCATCGGCTTCGACAAGTACTACGAGCGCGCCCAGGGCCCGTACTTCTACGACGCCGACGGCAACGAGTACCTCGACATGCTGGCCGGCTTCGGGATCTTCGCCCTCGGCCGGCACCACCCCGTGGTGCGCGCCTCCGTGCAGCAGGTGATGGACCTCGACCTTCCCGACCTCACCCGCTTCGACTGCGCCCCGCTGCCCGGCCTGCTCGCCGAGCGCCTGATCGCCGAAGCACCCGGCCTGGACAGGGTGTTCTTCGGCAACAGCGGCACCGAGGCGGTCGAGACGGCGCTCAAGTTCGCCCGCTGCGCCACCGGCCGGCGCCGCATCCTCTACTGCGACCACGCCTTCCACGGCCTCACCGCCGGCTCGCTCTCCGTCAACGGCGAGAACGGCTTCCGCAAGGGCTTCGAACCGCTGCTGCCCGACACTGCGGTGCCGCTCGGCGATCTCGCCGCGCTGGAGAAGGAGTTGAAGAAGGGCGACGTGGCCGCGCTGATCGTCGAGCCGATCCAGGGCAAGGGCGTGCACGCCGCACCGCCCGGCTGGCTGTACGCCGCGCAGGAGTTGCTGCACGCCCACAAGGCACTGCTGATCCTCGACGAGGTGCAGACCGGCATCGGCCGCACCGGCGACTTCTTCGCCTACCAGCACGAGGAGGGCGTCCGGCCCGACCTGGTGTGCGCGGCCAAGGCGCTCTCCGGCGGCTACGTGCCGATCGGCGCCACCCTCGGCAAGGACTGGATCTTCGACAAGGTGTACTCCTCGATGGACCGGGTGCTGGTGCACTCGGCCAGCTTCGGCTCCAACGCGCAGGCGATGGCGGCCGGCCTCGCCACGCTCCATGTGATGCGCGAGGAGCAGGTGGTGGAGAACGTCCGCAAGGTCGGCGACCTGTTCCGCACCCGGCTCACCGAACTCGTCGACCGGTACGAGCTGCTGGCCGACGTCCGCGGCCGCGGCCTGATGATCGGCATCGAGTTCGGCCGGCCCAAGTCGCTGAAGCTGCGCACCGGGTGGACGGCGCTGCAGGCGGCCCGCAAGGGGCTGTTCGCGCAGATGGTCGTGGTGCCGTTGCTGCAGCGGCACCGCATCCTCACCCAGGTGTCCGGCGACCACCTGGAGGTCATCAAGCTGATCCCGCCGCTGATCATCACCGAGAAGGAGGTCGACCGCTTCGTCGACGCCTTCACCGAGGTGATGGACGAGGCGCACCGCGGCAGCGGTCTGATGTGGGACTTCGGCCGCACGCTGGTCAAGCAGGCGGTCGGCGGACGGTGAACGCCGTTGTGGGGCGGGCCCGTTCTGCCGGGCCCGCCCCGCACGTGCGTCAGCGCGGCGGCTCGATCACGGTGAATCCGCCGCCGAGCAGCCGGGCGTCCACGCCGTCCGGCGGCAGTTCACCGTGCTCGGCGATCACCTCGGCGGCGTACACCTCGGCGTCGTCCTGCGGCTCGTAGCCGAGCGCGCGGGCCGGGGCCAAGTCCCACCAGGCGCGGGTGTTGGCACTGATGCCGTTGACCACCACGTGCCCCTCGACCGGGGCGGTGAGCGCGGCGTGCACCAGCCGGGCGCAGTCGCCGGGGCTGAGCCAGGTGGCGAGCATCCGGGTGGAGCGCGGCTTCGGAAAGCAGGAGCCGATCCGGATCGAGACGGTGTCGATGCCGTACTTGTCCGCGTAGAGCTGCGCCAGGCCCTCGCCGAACACCTTGGACAGGCCGTAGTAGGTGTCGGGCCGGGGCGGTATGTCGGTGCCGATCAGGCCCTTGCCGCCGGGGCCGAGGCCGTGCAGCGGGGTGAAGCCGACGGCGTGGTTGGAGCTGGCGAAGACGACCCGCTTCACCCCCTCCAGCCGGACGGCCTCGTAGAGGTGGTAAGTGCCCTCGATGTTGGCGCCGAGGATGTGGGCGAAGGTGTCCTCCAGCGAGATGCCGCCGAGGTGGACGACGGCGTCCACACCGCGGACGGCCTCGCGGACAGCGTCGGCGTCCCGCAGGTCGAAGGTGAGGGCGTGCGGGGCGTCGGGGATCGGGGCCAGGTCGGCGGGGCGGATGCGGTGGCCGTGCGGCGGCAGCAGGTCGCGCAGCATGGTGCCGACGCCGCCGGCCGCGCCGGTGAGCAGGATGGTCCGGTGCATGGTCAGTCCGTGGTGATCGTGTCGCGCCTGATGTGGTCGAGGTCGAAGTGGCTGCCGAGGCCGGGCCAGTCGGGCAGTCGGACGATGCCGTGCTCGTCCATCGCGTCCACGATCGCATGGAGGTGCGGCGGCAGGGCGTCGAAGTCGGTGTGCGGGTGGAGCAGACCGCGCCCGTACCAGCGGCCGCTGGTGGTGGCACGGAGCAGGGACAGGTTGCCGGAGCCGTTGCCGTGCACCTCGCAGTCCACGGTGAAGGCCTCGGCGAGGTGCAGCGTGCGGACGGCCGGGGTGATGCCGCCGACGTCGGTGACACCGGTGCGCAGGATGTCGCCGGCCCCGGAGGTGATCCACTCGGCGCGGGTGAAGTGCTTGCCCCAGGAGGTGTCCGGGCCGATCCCTGAGGGGGCGCCGGACGGGTTCCGGGTGCTGCTGCACGGCGATCCGCTGCCGCACCGCTGCGGGTCGAACCCCGGGGTCGACGTCGCCCGGGTGCTGGAGTTCGCGGACGGCCTGGTGCTGCCCGACCCGGTCCGGACCCTGCCGCTCGCCGCCGCCCACCGGTGCCCGGGTACCGTGCTCGCCGCCAACCTGCCGGTGGTCGCCGGGATGGGCAGCGCCCCGCCGTAGGCCGTCCCGGGCGCCGACGAACTGCGGCTCTACCACGCGGGGCTGGCCTCGGACGCCGACCTGGCGGCCGTCCGGCTGAACGCGTGCGGGCCCCGACCGCAGGACGGTCGGGGCCCGTACGGCCGTCGTCGGGTCAGGGGCGGGTGCACAGACCGGAGGCCTGCACGGCGGCGAGGATCTTCTCCGAGACCTCCGGGCCGAAACCCTGCGGGTGCGCGGCGGAGGTGAAGGTGCTGCCGGTCAGCTCGACCAGCTTGGCGTGGTCCTTCGGGTAGTTGTAGACCGCCTGGCACTCCTTGCGGGCCGCCTCCACCGTTTTCTCCGGGCCCGCCGAGACGATGTCCGGATTCAGTGCCTTCAGCGCGGCGACCAGCTTCGCGGCGGTGTCGGTGTCCGGCTTGGCGGGCAGGCCGGCGTCGGACGGCGGCGCGGGCTTCGGCCCGGTCGGCGCGGGGGCGGCGGCCGCGTCGGAGGCGGCGGCACCGGAGGCGGCCGGCGTGGCCGGGGCACCGGCGGAGGCGGGAGCGGCGGGGTCGGCCTTCGACGCCGAGCCGGTGGAGCCGGAGCAGCCGGCCAGCCCGAGTACGGCGACGGCCGCGACGACCACGGTGAGGGAGCGTGTGCGCATGGCGGACAGACTGTCATGCCCCCGGCGATCAGGGGAGGGGTGTGCGCGGATCGCATCGTCGTCCGGGCGGTGCAGGTGTCGAGGCGCTCCGCCACGGTTCGGGAACGTGAACGGCGGTCGCATCCATGCCCGGGCATTGCGGTCGGCTTCGGGAATACGGAGATGCCCCGCACCGGCCTGCCGGTACGGGGCACCTCGGAGCCGACGGTGCGTCAGATGTGCCGGGTGGCCAGGGTGAGACGGTCGCGGGCGTCCATCAGGGCGTCGCGGATCGTCTGTTCGCGGTCCGGCGTCAGCCGTGCGACCGGCACCGACACGCTCACCGCGTCGCGTGCGGGGTGCCGGTAGGGGATCGCCACGCCGAAGCAGCGGACGCCCAGCGTGTTCTCCTCGCGGTCGACGGCGTAGCCGAGTTCGCGCACCCGGTGCAGCTCCTCGATCAGCTCCTCGCGGTCGGTGTGGGTGTGCTCGGTGAGCGGCTCCAGCTTCTCCGGCAGCAGTCGGCGGATCTGCTCGTCGGTGCGGGTGGCGAGCAGCGCCTTGCCGTGCGAGGTGCAGTACGCGGGCAGCCGCCGGCCGATCCGGGTGAACGGCCGCAGGCTGTGCTGGGACTGGCGGGTCGCCAGGTACACCACGTTGGTGCCGTCCAGCCGGGCGAGGTGGATGGTCTCTCCGGTGTCCTCGGCGAGCCGGTCCAGGGTGGGGCGGGCGGCGGCCACCGCCTCGTCGCCGTCGATGTAGGAGCTGCCGACCAGCAGCGCGCGGACGCCGATTCCGTAGCGGGTGCCGGTCGCGTCCGTCTCCACCCAGCCGAGCTCGACCAGGGTGCGCAGCAGCATGTACAGGCTGGACTTGGGGTATCCGGTCTGCTCCTGCACCTCGGCCAGGCTGTGCATGCCGGTGCTGCCGGCGAAGTACTCCAGGAGTTCCACGGTGCGCACCGCGGACTTGACCCGGGCGCCGCCGGTGGCGGAGTCGTTCGGCGAGGGCATGTCCTGGACCCCTTCCGTCACGCGGCGTACCCGCCCGCGAGTTCAAGTAGTCGTATCGCGTTCAGCATACTGAACACCACGGTGTGGGAGCCCGGCCGGCGCGGACGGCGTGGAGAAGGCCGTGGTCGCGCCCGCTGCGCAGGCCCCGGCCGCCCCGATGCTCGACCCGCGGATGCGCGAGGCCTTCCTGGCGGGGGTCCGCGAGCGCGCCGGCCACCCCGGGGTCGAGGTGCTGCTCGCCGCCGGGGAGGCGCCCGTCGACGGCGCGCCACTCGCCGTCCGCCCCGGCGTGCTCGCCGTCGCCGCGGACCGGCTCGCCGAACCGCTGCTGGAGGAGTGCTTCGGGCCGGCCGCCGTGCTGGCCCGCTACCGGGACGCCGCCGAGCTGGAGACCGTCCTCGCCCGGCTCGACGGCAACCTCACCGCGACCGTCCAGCTCGCCGCCGACGAGTGCGGCCCCGAGGCCGCGGCCCTGCTGCGGCGCCTCCTGCCGCTCGCCGGCCGGCTGGTCGCCGACGGCCGGCCCACCGGCGTCCCTGTCGCCCCCGCCATGCAGCACGGCGGCTCCTACCCGGCCACCACCTCCACCTCGACCTCCGTCGGCGCCACCGCGATCGAACGCTGGCTCCGCCCGCGGTCAGCCACCAGAACACCCCGGAGGAACTGCTGCCGCCCGAGCTCCACGACGCCAACCCGCTCGGCCTGCCCCGGCGCGTGGACGGGCGCGTCGACGGGCGCCGCGAGGGCTGAACAGGGGCGCGCGCCGGCCGCGTGCTCCCACTGCTCAGAGTTCGGTGCGGCGGCGCCGCACCACCACGTACAGGTCGACGGCGGCGCACACCGTCAGGACGCCGGACAGCACCGCGAAGACCGCCAGTGCGCCGCTGCTCGGCAGGTCGGAGCCGGTGCTGCGGGACGCCCACAGGGCGAAGCCCGCGGTCATCAGCACGAAGACCGGAAGGAACAGCACCGACAGCAGGAACCGCAGTTTCAGGTCGCTGCGCGCGGTGGCCGGCTCGGTCCCGCTGCGCCAGTACCGGGGTGTCTTCGCCGGACGCACGACCTCACCTCCCGTCCCCTCCTCCAGGGTAGGCCGGGAACGTCAGCGTCCGGTGCGGCCGGCCGGGCCGTGGTACAGGGCGGTGACCCAGCGGTTCGCGGAGTCCACCAGCGGCTCGGTCAGCGGCAGCGCCAGCAGGACCAGCAGCCCGGCCGCCCAGCCGGCGACCACGTCGGAGATCCAGTGGGTGCCGAGGTAGACCGTGGTGAGACCGATCGAGACCGCGGTCAGCCCGGCCAGCACGGTGCCGGTGCGCCGCCACCGCACCGCGAGGTAGGCCAGGACACCCCAGGTCACCACCGCGTTGGCGGTGTGCCCGGACGGGAAGATCGTCCCGCCGGCGAAGAGCTCGGGGGAGTCGATGACGTGCGCGTAGTGCGGACCGAGGCGGCCGGTGAGGATCTTCACGCCACCCACGGTGATGTTGAGGAGCAGCAGGGCCGCGCCCATCACCAGCAGCGGCCGCACCGTGCGGCTGCGCCAGGAACGCCAGCCCAGCCAGAGGCAGGCGGCGATCGCGGACGGACCGCGCTGGCCGGCCACGATCCACACGTCGAGCAGGGGTCGCACCTCGGGCCACCGCTTGTACGGCTTCAGCAGCTCCAGCCACCAGTCGAAGCGCACCAGGGCGGTGTCGGCGAGCACCCCGACGACGACCGCCGCGTACACCAGGGCGGTCGCGGTGATCAGCAGGACGCGCCGGCGGCCGATCGGCGCGCGGGCCGGCGCCACCGGGGGAACGGGCGCGGACTGCCGGTCGAGGGAGGGTCGGGTCAAGACTCGCACTCCTGAGACCCTACCCGCTGCCCTGCGGGCCCCTGCCGGGCCTGGGACGGAACGCAAGAGGCCCCGCGCGTGCGGGGCCTCTCGGCAGCGGTACGGGCTCCGGCTCAGGGGAGCAGCCGCTCCACCGCGATGCGGCCGTACTTCTGGAGGTCCTGCCGGGCCTTCTCGATCAGCTCCGGCGTGGGGGTGCGGCCGGAGGCCATCACCAGGTCCTCGGGGTCGACAGGGTGCTCCGCCCCGGTGTGGAGCAGGTGGTCCGGGGTGGGCATCGATCGGCTGTCAGTGGACTCGGACATGGAGGCCTCCAGTGGTACGAGTGCCGGCCTGCCGTCGACGACCCGGCCGGCTGCGGCTCCGCGGCCCTCGTCGGACAACGGACGTCTGCTACCGAGTGTGGACCATCGGGGGGCCTGTGCGCACTGCGGCGCTCGGGGCGGCGCGCCCCGGCCGGCCGATTCGGACGAGTCCGACGCCCGGCACGGACGCCTCCGGTGCCCGTGGGCGCACCTCCGCGCCGGTCCGGGGGCAGCCCCGGACCGGTCCGGCGGGTCAGTCGAGCGGGCCGCCGGCCACGTAGACGACCTGGCCGGAGACGAAGCCGGCGCCCTCGCTCGCGAGGAAGGAGATGGTGTGGGCGATGTCCTCGGGGGTGCCGACCCGGTTCACCGGGATCTGGGTCGCGGCGGCCTGCTTGAACGCCTCGAACTCCATGCCCACCCGGGCGGCGGTGGCGGCGGTCATGTCGGTGGCGATGAAGCCGGGGGCGACCGCGTTGGCGGTGATGCCGAACTTGCCGAGCTCGATCGCGAGGGTCTTGGTGAAGCCCTGCAGACCGGCCTTGGCGGACGAGTAGTTGGCCTGGCCCCGGTTGCCCTGCGCCGAGGAGGAGGAGAGGTTGACGATCCGTCCGAAGCCCGCGTCCACCATGTGCTTCTGCACCGCACGGGTCATCAGGAAGGCGCCCTTGAGGTGCACGTTCATGACGGTGTCCCAGTCGGACTCCGACATCTTGAAGAGCAGGTTGTCGCGGAGCACGCCGGCGTTGTTCACCAGCACCACCGGGGCGCCGAGTTCGGCGGCGATCCGCTCGACGGCCGCCTGGACCTGCTCGGCGTTCGAGACGTCGGCGCCGACGGCGAGCGCACGGCCGCCCGCGGCCACGATGGCGTCCACGGTCTGCTTGCCGGCGGACTCCTCCAGGTCGACCACGGCGACGGCGTAGCCGTCGGCGGCCAGACGCAGGGCGGTGGCGGCACCGATGCCGCGGGCCGCACCGGTGACGACGGCGACCCGGGTGGCGGGGGACTGCTCGGTCATGCTCGTACTCGTCTCTCTCGGTGGTGGGAGCGGAGGCCGGCACCGAGGCGGCGGCCAACCCGCGTGCCCCGGCCGCTGAGCGCGGGGCGAAAGGTGGTACACAACGCGCTGCGCGGACACCCTACCGGCGGGTAGTCTCACGGGCCAGGGTGTAGACCCGCAGGTGACGGAGGGTGAGGTCGGGCGGCGGCCGGATGGGCGAAACCCGACCTGTCGTGGGCCCGACAGATGGCGGAAATATGCCAACTTTGCCGAACATGCGACTACTATCAGCCCCTGCCTGCCAGGGCGGCTCGACCGTTTGTATAGTGTGCGCCAGCAGCCACCGGCTGCACGGCTGACGCGCCCTCCCACACAGCGGGACGCTTACTCGCCGTTACTGCCCCGCTCGGGTGTCCCACACACACCGAGCGTGACACCGGGACGGATTTCATGGTGCTGGGGGAGATCCCGACAACCCGAGTGACAGGTCGACTGCAGCAGTCGCCCGGTCACCTCATCCGAGTGGCCCAGCAGGTGCACACCCGCTTGTGGTCCGAGCACGTCGGAGCCGATCTGACGGCTCCGCAGTTCGCCGTGCTCCTCGCGCTCGCCCTCGAGCCCGGTGCCGATCAGCGCACCGTGGGCGAACGGGCCTCGCTGGACAAGGCGACGATGGCCGAGATGGTGGCCCGACTCGTCCGGCGCGGCCTGGTGCTGCGCCGGCGCGACCCGGCCGACGGCCGGCGCAAGCTGCTGGCCCTTTCTCAGAACGGCGCCCAGGCGGTCCGCGAGGCCACCGGCGGCGTCGTCCGTGTACAGCGGACGCTCTTCGAGCCGCTCACGCCCGACGAGCAGATCGAGATCGTCCGGGTCATGGCCAAGATAGCCCGGCTCGAGCCGGCCGCGGTCGCCGCGCTGACCGACGCGCGCCCGCTGCTGGACGCCCAGCGGGCAATCGGCTACCTCATCCGGGTGGCCCAGCAGGTGCATACCAAGCTCTGGTCCGACAAGGTCGGCTCCGAGCTGACCGCGCCCCAGTATGCGGTGCTGGAGGCGTTGGAAGCCGAGCCGGGCGCGGACCAGCGCACCGTCGGCGAACTCGCGTCGCTCGACAAGGCGACGATGGCCGAGATGGTCAGCCGGCTCGTCCGGCGCGGCCTGGTACTGCGTCGCCGCGACCCTTCGGACGGGCGGCGCAACCTGCTGTCGCTCTCGCCCGCCGGGCAGGACCTCCTGCACCGGTCGGCAGCCGGGGTTCGCGAGGTGCAGGAACTACTGCTTTCCCCGTTGGAAACCGAGGAGCACGGGCCGGCGCTGGCCCTGCTCGCCAAGACCGCCCGGCTGTAGCCGGGCCGGAACGATTCGGCAGCGCGGCCCCGCCGCGCCGCACGACCGAGGGCCGTCACCTGTGCGGAGTGACGGCCCTCGGTCGTGCCGCACCACCGGCCGGAGCACGGCCGGTGGTGCGGCACGGACGGACTCAGTTCCAGTCGAAGCCCTGCGGGTCCGGGCCGATCCGGCTACCGGTGTCGATCGAGGCGATCGCCGCCATGTCCTCGGCGTCCAGCTCGAAGCCGGCCACGTCGAGGTTCTCCCTGATCCGCGACGGGGTGACCGACTTCGGGATCGCGATGACACCGCTCTGCAGGTGCCAGCGCAGCACCACCTGGGCCGCGGTGCGGCCGTGCTTGGCCGCCACCTTTGCCAGCGCCGGCTCGTCGAGCAGCGACTTGCCCTGGCCGAGCGGGCTCCAGGCCTCGGTCGCGATGCCGTGCTGCGCGTGGAAGGCCCGCAGCTCGTGCTGCGGGAAGTAGGGGTGCAGCTCCACCTGGTTGAGCACCGGCGCCACCGAGCTCTCCTGCAGCAGCACCTCCAGCTGCTGCGGACCGAAGTTGGAGACGCCCACCGACCTGGCGCGGCCGTCCGCCGCCAGCTCCTCGAAGGCCTTCCAGATGTTGCCGAAGCTGCCGTGCATCGGCCGCGGCCAGTGGATCAGGTACAGGTCGACGTAGTCCAGCCCGAGCTTGGCGAGCGAGTCGTCGAACGCGCGGAGCACGGCGTCCCGGCCCTGCTGCCCGGACCAGTCGACGGTGCCGGAGTTCCACAGCTTGGTGGTGACGAACAGCTCCTCGCGGGCGACGCTCGACTCGGCTATCGCGACACCGGTGCCGGTCTCGTTCTCGTACACGGCCGCGGTGTCGATCGAGCGGTAGCCCGCCTCGATCGCCGCGCGGACCGCCGGCGCGGCCTCCGCGTCCGGAACCTGCCAGACGCCGAAACCGAGCTGCGGGATCACCGCGCCGTTGTTGAGCGTGACGCTGGGGATGGTGCTCACGGGAAGGGGTGCCCTCCTGGTCGTCCAATGCTTCCGAAGGCGGGCAACCGGTTCCGCCTGGAGAACATTCCCTGCTTCCGGAAATTCCCTCGAACCGGTGAGATGCCCGGCCGCCCTGGCCGGAACCCGGCGGTGCGGCCGGAAAACCTGTTGCGTCGGCCGCATCCGGGCGGGCACGCTCGGTGACCATGACGTCCTGAACCGTGTCCGGCGCCCGCTGCCCCCGAACGGGTCCGCCGCCCCCCGCCCCGCCTCCTGAAGGCCTGGTCGCGCTCTGCGCCGGGCCACGCCGCCGTGCCCGCGACCCGGGCAGTGCGCCCCCGACCTGCCCGTACCATCCGTAACGGAGCGTCATGCCGCTCACACACCTGCCGTTGGACGACCCCGGCAGTCCCGACCTCTCCTCCCCGCTGGGCCTGCTGCGCTGGCTCGCCCGCGCCCAGCGTCGCGGGCAGGTGCTCGCCACCTGCTGGGGCGTCCTCGAGATGGGCTGCCAGGCGGCCCTGCCGCTCGCCCTCGGGCTCGGCATCCAGGCCGCCGTCGACGGCGACACCGCCGGCATCTGGCGGGCCGGCGGCCTCGCCGCGCTGCTCGCCGTCCTCCAGGCCGTCGGCACCGTCCTGCTGCACCGCCAGGCGGTGTGGAACTGGATCACCTGCGCGGCCCAGGTCCGCCAGCTCGTCGCCCGCCAGGCCTCCCGCCTCGGTGCCGGCCTCTCCCGCCGGATCGCCACCGGCGAGGTGGTCGCGGTCAGCAGCGGCGACGTCGAGAAGATCGGCTGGTACGTCGAGCTGACGGCCCGCGTCCGCGCCGCCGTGCTGGTGTGGCTCGCGGTCAGCCTGGTCGTGCTCGTCCGCGAGCCGGTGCTCGGCGCCGCCGTGCTGCTCGGTGTCCCGGTGCTCGCCGCCGCCGTCTGGCCGCTGCTCGGCCCCTTCGAACGGCGCTACTCCGAGCAGCGCGCCCTCGGCGGCAAGGCCACCGAGCTCGCCGCCGACACCGTCGCCGGCCTGCGGGTGCTGCGCGGCATCGGCGGCGAGGAGCTGTTCCTGGAGCGGTACCGCACCGCCTCGCAGAAGGTCCGCGGGGCCGCCGTCCGGGCCGCCCGCACCTGGTCGCTGATGCAGGCCCAGCAGGTGCTCCTGCCGGGCCTGTTCGTCGTCGGCGTCACCTGGTACGGCGCCCACCTCGCGGCCACCGGTGCGCTCGGCATCGGCGAACTCGTCGCCGTGTACGGCGCGACCGCCTTCCTCGCCGCGCCGCTGCGGATCCTCGGCGAGGCGGCGCACGCCTGGTCGGTGGCGCGGGTCTCGGCCGGCCGGGCCGCCCGGGTCCTGGCACTCAACCGCACCGACCCCGGCAGCGACTTCCCGGAGAGCATCGTCCGGCCCGAGCGCGGCGACCTGCACGACCCGGTCACCGGCCTGACCGCCCGGGCCGGCCGGCTCACCGCCGTCGTCTGCGGCGACCCCGACGTCGCCGGCGAGCTCGCCGCCCGGCTCGGCGGGCACGTCCCGCTCGCCGAGGACGAGCAGCCGCAGCCCTCCGTCCGCCTCGGCGGCGTCCCGCTGGACGCAGCGCCGCTGGCCGACGCCCGGGCCGCCGTGCTCGTCCACGACAAGGAGCCGGTGCTGCTCTCCGGCACCCTCGCCGAACTGCTGGACGTGCCCGGCGCCGGGCGGGTGGACAACGTCGACGCGCTCGCCGCCGCCCGCGCCGAGGACGTCCTCGACGCCCTCGTCGAGGGCTCGCCCGAGTGCGGCGGCGACCCGATGGCCGCCCGGATCACCGAGCGGGGCCGCTCGCTCTCCGGTGGCCAGCGCCAGCGCCTCGCCCTCGCCCGCTCGCTGGTCGCCGACCCGCCGGTGCTCGTCATGGACGAGCCCACCAGCGCCGTCGACGCCCACACCGAGTCCCGGATCGCGGCCGGCCTGCGCAAGATCCGCGACGGCCGCACCACGGTGGTCTTCGCCACCAGCCCGCTGCTGCTCGACCAGGCCGACAGCGTCGTCCTCGTCCAGGACGGCAGGGTCGCCGCGGTCGGCTCCCACCGCACCCTGATCGCCGACGACCCGCGGTACCGCGCCGTCGTCACCCGGGACGAGGACGCCGGCGATCCCGCCCCGGCCTCCCCGCACCCCGGCACCCCGGCAGAGAACGAGACCCCGAAGGAGGTGGCATGCGGCTCCCACGAGGGCTGAAGCCCCCCACCGTCCAGGAGCAGGGGCCCGCCACCATGCTCCCGGTGGCCGGCCCGGCCACCGTCCGCGCCTACGTCCGCCTGCTGGCACGGCGCCACCGCGGCGGCTTCACCGCCGTCGTCGTGCTGCACTCGGTCGCCACCCTGGCCGGCCTGGTCGGCCCCTGGGTGCTCGGCTCGCTGGTCGAGTCGCTCTCCACCGGCACCACCGAGGGCCGCATCCTCGCCGCCGTCGGCTGGTACCTCGCCGCCCTGCTGGTGCAGTCCCTGTTCATCGGCCTGTCCCGGCTGCGCGGCAGCATCCTCGGCGAGGAGGTGCTGGCCGACCTGCGCGAGGACTTCCTCGTCCGGTCCGTCGCCCTGCCGCCCGGCGTGCTGGAGCGGGCCGGCACCGGCGACCTCGTCTCCCGCGGCACCACCGACATCGACCGGCTCGCCAAGTCGGTCCGCGAGGCCGTGCCCGAGCTCGCCGTCGCGGTGGTCTCCGTGGTGCTCGTCCTCGGCGCGCTGGCGCTGACCTCGCCGCTGCTCGCCGCCACCGCACTGATCGGCCTGCCGCTGCTGCTCGCCAGCTCCCGCTGGTACTTCCGGCGCGCGCCGCAGTCCTACCGCGCCGAGTCGGCCGGGTACGCGGCGGTCAACACCGTGCTCGCGGAGACCGTCGACGCCGGCCGCACCGTCGAGGCGCTGCGCCTGGGCGAGCAGCGCGTCCGGCTGACCGACCGCAAGGTCGGCGAGTGGGTGGCCTGGGAGCGGTACACGCTGTGGCTGCGCTCGGTCTGGTTCCCGACCGTCGACGCCACCTACGCGCTGGCCGTGCTCGGCACGCTCACCCTCGGCGGGGTGTTCACCGTCAAGGGCTGGATCGACGTCGGCCAGCTCACCTCCGGGGTGCTCTACGCGCAGGCGCTCGTCCACCCGGTCGACCTCATCCTGCGCTGGTACGACGAGCTGCAGATCGGCCAGGCGTCGCTGGCCCGACTGGTGGGCGTCCGCGAGGTCGCCGACCCGGAGACCGACGAGGAGCGCCACCCGGACGGCCGGCGGGTACGGGCCGAGGAGGTGCGGTTCGGCTACCGCGAGGGCGCCGACGTGCTGCACGGCATCAGCCTGGACGTCGCGCCCGGCAGCCGGGTGGCCCTGGTCGGGCCGTCCGGTGCGGGCAAGTCCACGCTCGGCCGACTGCTCGCCGGCATCTACGCCCCGGGCCGCGGCCGGGTCACGCTCGGCGGCGCCGCCCTGGCGGAGATGCCCGCCGAGCGGATCCGGGCCGAGGTCGCCCTGGTCAACCAGGAGCACCACGTGTTCGTCGGCACCCTCCGGGACAACCTGCGGCTCGCCCGGCCGGCCGCCGACGACACCGAGCTGCGGGCGGCGCTCGCCGCCGTCGACGCCGAGGAGTGGGCGGACGCCATGCCCGAGGGGTTGGACACCGAGGTCGGCTCGGGCGGCACCGCGCTCACCCCGGCCCAGGCCCAGCAGCTGGCGCTCGCCCGGCTCGTCCTGGCGGACCCGCACACCCTGGTGCTGGACGAGGCGACCTCGCTGCTCGACCCGCGCGCCGCCCGTCACCTGGAGCGCTCGCTCTCCCGGGTACTGGAGGGCCGCACCGTGATCGCCATCGCGCACCGCCTGCACACCGCGCACGACGCCGACGTGATCGCGGTGGTCGAGCAGGGCCGGATCAGCGAGTACGGCAGCCACCCCGAGCTGGTCGCGGCCGGCGGGCCGTACGCGGCGCTCTGGCGCTCCTGGCGCGACGAGCGCTGACCGGGGCGGGCGGCGCCGGGCGTGCCGCCGGGTCGGCCGCCGCGGGCCGCCGGCCCGGTCGGGGTGTGCCGCCGGAGGCCGTACGGCATTGCGCCGCCCGGGTCGCACCGGGCGGCGCGATACCGGCAAACCGGTACAGAACGGAGCAGACTGATGGTGTGACCAAGACTTCCGGTGGTTCCTCGGGCCGCACATCCGGCGGCGGCAAACCGCGCGGCGACATCGCGGGAGTGCCCACCAGAGTGATCGCCGTCGCGGTGATCGTGGTGCTCGCGATCTGGTTCCTGTTCGCCAATCTGGAGGACGTGAAGATCCAGTTCTGGGTGTTCACGGTGACCGCGCCGCTCTGGATCGCCCTGCTCGGCACCCTGCTGGCCGGCGGAGCCCTCGGCTGGCTGCTCAAGGGGCGCCGCACCAGGTGACCACCGCGACCCCACCGCTGATCGAACTCAACGGCGTCAACAAGCACTTCGGCGAGCTGCACGTCCTGCGGGACATCGACCTGGCCGTGGGCCGCGGCGAGGTCGTGGTGGTGATCGGCCCCTCCGGCTCCGGCAAGTCCACCCTCTGCCGGGCGATCAACCGCCTGGAGACGGTGGAGAGCGGCCGGATCAGCATCGACGGGCGGCCGCTGCCGCAGGAGGGCCGGGCCCTGGCCGCGCTGCGCGCCGAGGTCGGCATGGTCTTCCAGTCCTTCAACCTCTTCGCGCACCGCACGGCGCTGGACAACGTCACCCTCGCCCAGACCAAGGTCCGCCGGCGCTCCCGGGCCGACGCCGAACGGCGCGGCCGCGACCTGCTGGACCGGGTCGGCCTCGCCGCACACGCCGACCGGTACCCGGCGCAGCTCTCCGGCGGCCAGCAGCAGCGGGTGGCGATCGCCCGGGCGCTCGCCATGGACCCGAAGGCGCTGCTCTTCGACGAGCCCACGTCGGCCCTCGACCCCGAGATGATCACCGAGGTGCTGGACGTCATGCGCGGCCTCGCCCGGGACGGCATGACCATGGTCGTGGTCACCCACGAGATGGGCTTCGCCCGCGCCTCCGCCGACCGCGTCGTCTTCATGGCCGACGGCCGGATCGTGGAGGACCGTCCGCCCGAGGAGTTCTTCGCCGCCCCCAGGAGCCGGCGCGCCCGGGACTTCCTCGCCAAGATCCTCCAGCACTGAGGCGGCCGAGTGAAGCGCCGCGTCCGTACCGCCGCCGTCCTGCTCGCCGTCCTCGCCCTGCCCGCCGCCACCGCTGCCTGCGGGAAGCCCGGCACGCCGCCGCCCAAGGGCCCGCAGCCGAGCGCGCTGCCGCAGTACCAGGTCCGCGACGCCTCCGACGTGCAGGGCTCGCCCACCCTGGACGCCGCCCGCCGCCGCGGGCACCTGGTGGTCGGCGCCAAGGAGGACCAGCCCTACCTCGGCCAGAAGGACCCGGCCACCGGCAGCTACGCCGGCTTCGACATCGAGATCGCCCGGATGGTCGCCGCCGACCTCGGCTTCGCCCCGGAGGACGTCGAGTTCCGCACCGTCGCCTCCGCCAACCGCGAGACCGCGCTGCAGAACGGCCAGGTCGACTACTACGTCGGCACCTACACGATCAACGACAACCGCAAGAAGCTGGTCGGCTTCGCCGGACCGTACTTCACCGCCGGCCAGAGCCTGCTGGTGCGCCGCGGCGAGGAGCGCATCCACGGCCCGCAGGACCTCGCAGGGCGGAAGGTCTGCTCCGCGGCCGGCTCCACCCCCTACCAGCGGATCGCCAAGGACTACCCGAAGGCCGAACTCGTCGCCTACGACACCTACTCGGCCTGCGTGGACAACCTGATCTCCGCCCAGGTCGACGCCGTCACCACCGACAACGCGATCCTGCAGGGCTATGCGGCGAAGGCGCCGGACGAGATGAAGGTCGTCGGCGCACCGTTCTCCAGCGAGCCCTACGGCATCGGCACGCCGAGGAACGACACCGTCCTGCGCGCCGCGCTCAACGACGCACTCTCCCGTCACGAGCAGAACGGCGACTGGCGGAAGGCCTACGACGCCACCCTCGGCCTCTCCGGCGTGCCCGCCCCCGCCCCGCCACCGATCGACCGCTACTGACCACGACCGGCCGGCTGCCGTGGACCGGCCGGCCGCCGGCGACCACCGAAGGGCTCCACCGGATGAGAGTGCTGATCGACAACTGGTCGACCTACTGGCACGGCTTCCTCGGCACCCTGGCGCTCACCGGGGTGAGCGCCGGGCTCGCCCTCGCCCTGGGCGTGCTGGTCGCGTCCTTCCGGGTGTCCCCGGTGCGCCCGCTGCGGGTCTTCGGCACCGGCTGGGTGACGGTGCTGCGCAACACCCCGCTGACCCTGCTGTTCTTCGTCGTGGTGCTGGGACTGCCGCGGTTCGGCATCGCGCTGCCGTTCTTCACCTTCGCGGTGCTGGCCCTGGGCTGCTACACGTCGGCCTTCGTCTGCGAGGCGTTCCGCTCCGGCATCAACACCGTGCCCGCCGGGCAGGGGGAGGCGGCCCGCAGCCTGGGCCTGACGTTCAGCCAGACCCTGGGCCTGGTGGTGCTGCCGCAGGCGTACCGCGCGGTCGTCGCCCCGCTCGGCAGTGTGATGATCGCCCTGGCGAAGAACACCGCGATCGCCGGTTCGTTCAGCGTGGCCGAACTCCTCGGCACCTACCGCACCGTCAACGAGCTGGGCTACAGCGTGATCTGGGCCTTCGTCTGGATCGCCGCCGGCTACCTGCTGCTCACCCTGGCGATCAGCGCGCTCTTCGGCGTGCTGGAGCGGCGCGCGGCGGTGAGCCGGTGAGCACCGAGGCCTCCGCCCTCTACGACGTCCCCGGCCCGCGGGCGCTCGCCCGCCACCGGCTGTACGGCCTGCTGGCCGGCCTCACCCTGCTGGTCCTGCTCGGCTGGGTGGTCGCCGAGCTGTTCGACACCCACCAGTTCACCGCAGAGAAGTGGACGGCCTTCCAGTACCGCGGCATCCAGGAACTGCTGCTCCGCGGACTCGGCAACACCCTGAAGGCCTTCGGCTGGACGGTCCTGCTGGCACTGCCCTTCGCCGCCCTGTTCGCCGCCGGGCGGCTCTCCGAGCATGCCCTCGTGCGCCGGGTCAGCACGGCGGTGGTCGAGTTCTTCCGGGCCATGCCGCTGCTGGTGATGATCTTCTTCCTCTTCGTGGCGCTCAAGGCCGACCCGCTGCAGGCGCTGGTCGCCGGACTCGTCCTCTACAACGGCTCGGTGCTCGCCGAGGTGCTCCGGGCCGGGGTCCTCGCGGTGCCGGCCGGACAGCGGGAGGCCGCGTACGCGCTGGGCATGCGCAAGACCCAGGTGATGGCCTACGTGCTGGTGCCGCAGGCGAACCGGGCGATGCTGCCCAGCATCATCAGCCAGCTCGTGGTGGCGCTGAAGGACACCTCGCTCGGCTTCCTCATCACCTACGAGGAGTTCCTGCACGCCGGCAAGCTGATCGCCACCAACCTCGACTACGGGCTGCCGTTCATCCCGGTGGTGATGGTGATCGCCCCGGTCTACATCGGACTGTGCCTGCTGCTCTCCTGGCTGGCCCGGGTCGTCGAGCGGCACGGGCGGCGCAGCCCGCGGATGCGCGGCGGGGCGCCGGTGGCCGCGGCCGAGACGGTGACCGGGCTGCCGCCCGACGCCCAGGGGTAGCGCCCGACGGCCGGGGGTGGCGTGCGGCGGCCGGGGGTGGCGCGTGGCGGGGGAGCGCGTACGGTGACCGCAAGCTGACGGTGCGTCGTCCACGGACCCAATCTCCGCTTATGATTCATCGGTGTTCGATTCACGGCACATCAGGACCTTCCACGAGGTGGTCGTCTCCGGTTCGTACTCGGCGGCGGCCCGCGCGCTCGGCTACACCCAGCCCGCGATCACCCAGCAGATGAAGGCGCTGGAGCGGGCCGTCGGCGTGCCGCTGTTCACCCGCGCCGGGCGGGGCCTCCGGCTGACCGAGGCCGGCGAGGCGCTGGCCCGGCACGCCGAGACGATCCTCGACAGCCTCTCCTCCGCGCAGCAGCAGCTCGGCGCACTCGCCCGGCTGCGCGCCGGGAAGGTCAGGGTGTGCGCCTTCCCGAGCGCCAACGCGACCCTCATCCCGGAGACCATGGCCCGGCTGCTCGCCGACCACCCCGGTATCCGGGTCGAGCTGCTGGAGGCCGAGCCGCCCGACTCGGTGGACCGGCTGCTGCGCGGCGAGTGCGACATCGCGCTGGCCTTCCAGTACCCCGGCCTGCCGGTGGACGTGCCGCCCGAGGTGGTCGAGACGCCGCTGATGGAGGACCAGCTCACCGTGCTGCTGCCGGTCGGCCACCCGCTGGCCCGCCGGCACGCCGTCCGGCTCGCCGACCTCGCCTGCGAGCGGTGGATCGCCGGCTGCCCGCGCTGCCGCGCCAACCTGCTGAAGATCTGCGCAGAGCAGGGCTGGACCCCGGACATCGTCTTCACCACCGACGACAACCTCGCCGTGCAGAGCCTCGTCGCCGCGGGCGTGGGCATTGCGCTGATGCCCGCGCTGGTGCTCTCCTTCCTGTGCCACGCCAAGGTGACCGGCCGCCTGGTCGAGCCGCACCACCGGCGCCGGGTGCTCGCCTACGCACTGCGCGAGCACCTCCGGATGCCCGCCACCGCCCTGGTGCTGGACGAGCTCCGCCGCGCCGCCGCGGCCCGCGCCGGCTGCTGACCGGCCGTCGCGCCACCCCGCACCCATAAGCGGGAGTTGGCGGTACCTCAACGAACTGTCGTTGGACGTGATGGGTTGCGGCGCCGACTCTGCTGCCATGGCCACCGCCGCGAATCCCGCCGCCGTTCCCGCCACCACCCCGGCCGGCACGGCCGCTGCCACCGTCCCGAACGCCGCCACCGTCCCCACCGCCGTCCCCGGTCCCACCGCCGTCCCCGGTCTGGCTGCCGCCCGTCCGGCCGCCCCGGCCCGAACCGGGCCCGGCGCTGGCCGGATCGCCGTCGCCGGACCCGCCACCCCGCGGATGCGGCTGCTGATCGCCGACGTCCGCGCCGCCGTCCGCCGCGGCCTCGACCCCGACACCACCGCCCGGCTGGTCGCCGACCGCCTCGCCCCGCACCTCGGCCCCGACGACCTGCTCACCGCCCAGCAGCGGCAGGGCGACCCGGCCCGCTACCGCCAGCACCTGGTGCACGCCGAGGAGGACGGCTCCTTCTCCGTCGTCGCCCTCGTCTGGCTGCCCGGCCAGCAGACCCCGATCCACGACCACGTCGCCTGGTGCGTGGCCGGCGTCCACCGCGGCCAGGAGAGCGAACTGCGCTACCGGCTCGTCCCCGACGGACCCACCGCCCGCCTGGAGTTCACCGAGGCCGCCGTCAGCCCGCAGGGCTCGGTCGCCGCCTTCGCCCCGCCAGGCGACATCCACCTCGTCCGCAACCCCGGCCCGGACACCGCCCTCTCCATCCACATCTACGGCGCCGACATCGCCCGCCTCACCACCAGCATCCGCCGCGTCTACCGGCTGCCCGCCGCCCCGGGCAGCGGCCCCGGCGGGGCGTGAACCCGATGGCCCTCACCCTCCGCACCCCCGCCCGCCCCGCCGCGCCCCCGCTGCTCCACCGAACCGGCCCGGGCCTGCTCCTGGCCTGCCTCGGCACCGCCGCCGCGTGGGCCCTGCACGCCGCGGTGCCCGCCGTCCCCCGGCTCACCGCCGCCGTGGTGCTCGGCGTCGCCGCCGCCCATCTGCCCGGGCTGCGCCCGGTCGTCCGCGGCCCGGCCCGCCCCGGCCTGTCGCTGGCCGGGCGCCGACTGATGCGCGCCGGCATCGTGCTGCTCGGCCTCGCGCTCGGCCTGGACGACCTGCTCGGCCTCGGCTGGGCCACCCTCGCCATGGTGCTCGCGGTGGTCGCCGCGACCTTCGCCGGCACGCTCTGGCTCGGCCGCCGCCTCGGCCTGCCCGGCGACCAGCCGCTGCTCGTCGCCACCGGCTACTCGATCTGCGGAGCCTCCGCGATCTGCGCGGTCGCCGAGACCGCCGGCAGCGACGAGGAGGACGTCGCCGCCTCCGTCGCCCTGGTCACCCTCTGCGGCACCCTCGCCATCGCCGTCCTGCCGATGCTCCACCACCCGCTCGGCCTCGACGCGCCCGGCTTCGGCCGCTGGGTCGGGGCGAGCGTGCACGACGTCGGCCAGGTCGTCGCCACCGCCCAGACCGCCGGGCCCGCCGCGCTGCGCGAGGCGGTGGTGGTCAAACTCATGCGGGTGCTGCTGCTCGCCCCGCTGGTCGCCGGGGTGGCCCTCGCGCTCGCCCGCCGCGCCCGGCGGGCGGCCGCACCAACCGCCGGCGGCACGGCGGTTACCCGCGCCGCCGGCGCCCGGCGGCCGGCCCCGATGCCGCTCTTCGTTGCAGGCTTCCTGCTCGCCGCCGCCGTCCGCTCCACCGGACTGCTGCCCGACGAGGCACTCGCACTCGCCCAGGACGGCCGCGAACTCCTGCTCGCCGCCGCGCTGTTCGGCCTCGGCAGCGCCGTCGACCTGCCGGCCCTGCTGCGCACCGGCGGCCGGATCGCGCTGCTCGGGCTCGGCTCCTGGGTGGTGGTCGCGGGGGTGTCGTATCTCGGTGTCCTGCTGACCCGCTGAACGGATAGAGTCGATCGCGTCCGATCTTGTTGTGACGGCCGGAGGTGCCCAGCGATGAACCCGCCCGTGCGCGACGACGCCGCCCCGGTCACCCTGGACCGGCGGGAGGGCCCGTACGGCGAGGTGGTGCTGCGCCGCCGGGGCGAGCAGCTGGAGATCATCGCCAACGGCTGCTTCCTGATGGACACCGCGGACGGCCGCTCCGAACGGCTGCTGGTGCAGGCCGCGCTGGACCGGATCGCCGCCCCGCGGCCGTCGGTGCTGATCGGCGGGCTCGGCGTCGGCTTCTCGCTGGCGTACGCGGTCGCCGAACCGCGCTGGGGCGCCGTCGCGGTGGCGGAGCGCGAGGCGGCCGTCATCGACTGGCACCGCAGCGGCCCGCTCGGCGCGTTCTCCGCCGGGGCGCTGGACGACCCCCGGGTCACCGTGCTGCACACCGATCTGGTGGTGCACCTGGCCGGCGGCGGCGAGGCCTACGACGCGCTCTGCCTCGACATCGACAACGGCCCGGACTGGACGGTCGACGAGGCCAACGACGGCCTGTACGGTCCGGCCGGGCTGGCCGCCGCACGCGGCCGGCTCAACCCCGGCGGCATCCTCGCGGTGTGGAGCGCCCGGCCCTCCGCTGCCTTCGAACAGGCGCTGCGGGAGGCCGGGTTCGCCGAGGTCGAGACCTTGGAGGTCACGGTCGCGCGCGGCGTGCCGGATGTGGTGCATCTGGCACGCCGCGCGTGAACTCCGTTCGCCCGACTGCTACTTCAGACCGTTGTCCACCGCGGTCATGAGCTCACCGCTCGCGGTGTCGCCGTCGAAGGACCAGATCATGGCGCCCGCCAGGCCCTGCGACTTGATCCAGGCGGTCTTGCGGGCGATCTCCGTCGGGTCGTCGTAGGTGTAGAGGACGTTCCCGTTGTAGATGTAGGCGAAGCCCGCCACCGGATCGCGGTAGACGGTGTAACCGCCGCTCGTGGCCATGTCCTTGAGCTTGTGGTAGTCCTCGTAGCCGGCCTCGTAGGTGCCGGGGGCGGCGCCGGTCGAGGTCTGGAACAGGCCGTTGGTGGTGCCGCGCGGCACGCCCTGCCAACCGCGTCCGTAGAACGGGATGCCGAGGGTCAGCTTGCTCTTCGGCGCACCGCCCGCGACGTACGCGTTGATGGCGATCTGGGAGCTGAACCGCTGGTTCGCGGGGCTCGGGTCGCCGGCCGGCAGGGTGAGCGCCGACTGCTGGTTGGTCGTGGTCTCCCAGGCGCCGTGGTAGTCGTAGCCCTGGACGGTGGCGAAGTCGAACGCCCCGAACAGGCCCGGGATGTCGATGCCCGCGGAGATCTTCGCCGGGTCGGCCGGCAGGAAGGCGCTCAGCGTGTAGTGCTTGCCGGTGGTGGCGCCCAGCGCGTCCAGCTGGCGGCGGAACTCCTGCGCCAGCAGGGTGTAGTTGGCCTTGTCGGCGGGCTTGTAGATGTTGCCGAGGTGGCCCTCCGAGTTGGGCCACTCCCAGTCGAGGTCGATGCCGTCGAAGATGCCGGCCGCCGAGCCCGCGCCGCCGCGGCCGTCGATCACCGGCAGGTTGCCCTTGATGTACATGTCGATGCAGGAGCTCACCAGCGCCTTGCGGGAGGCGTCGGTGGCGGCCGCGTCGGAGAACCACTTGCTGTACGACCAGCCGCCCAGCGAGATCTGGATCTTCAGGTTGGGGTGCTTGGCCTTCAGCTGCTTGAGCTGGTTGAAGTTACCGGCCAGCGGCTGGTCCCAGGTGTCGGTGGTGCCGGCGACCGAGGTGCCGGCGTCCCAGCCCTTGCCGAAGTCGGCCCAGGCGTCGCCGGCGCCGTCGCCCGCGTTCGGGTCGGAGTCGTTGCCGGCCGCCTTGTTGGTGATGAAGCACTGCTTGGTGGTCGGGTGGATGTTGGCGAAGGCGTAGTTGAGCGTGGTGAGCTTCGCCGCGCTGCCCGAGGTCTCCAGCTGCTTCACGCTGTAGCCGCGGGAGTAGATCGACCACTGGGTGAAGTAGCCGATCTTCAGGTTTCCGCCGCCCCCGCCGCCGGTCTGGGTGCGGGCGGTGACCGCGCCGGAGGCGGGCGAGGCATTGCCCGCCGCGTCCCTGGCCTTCACGGTGAAGGTGTACGAGGTGTCCGCGGCCAGGCCGCCGACCGTGGCGGAGGTACCGGTGACGGTCGCGGCGACCGTCCCGCCGTTGTACACGTCGTAGGCGACCACGCCGACGTTGTCGGTGGAGGCGCCCCAGGCCAGCGAGACCGAGCTGGACGAGGTGCCGGTGACGGTGGGCGTGCCCGGGGCGGTCGGCGGCTGCGGGTCGGTCGTCGTGGGGACGGTGACGGTGACCGGTCCGGCTGCGGCGGAGCGGTTGCCCGCGGCGTCGAAGGCGACCACGGTGAAGCCGTGCGCACCCGCCGACAGGCCGGTGACGGTGGCCGAGGTGCCGGTCACGGTGGCCCGCTTGGTGGTGCCCTCCAGGACGTCGTAGCCGGCCACCCCGACGTTGTCGGTGGAGGCCGTCCAGGACAGCGCGGCACCGCTGCCGCCGCTCAGCGCGCCGGTCAGGTTGCCCGGGGTGGTCGGCGGCGCGGTGTCGCCGCCCCCGCCGCCACAGGGCGCGCCGTTGAGCTTGCAGTTGGCGAGCGGCGCGTAGGCGCCCGAATAGGCGATGTTGAAGCCGAAGTTGTACGAGCCGCCGGCCGGGATGGTCGGCTGCCAGCTCGGGTTCTTCACGGTGACGTGCGAGGACGCCACCGTGTAGCTCGCGTTCCAGAGCGAGGAGACCGAGTTGTTGGCGGGCAGGTCGAATTCGAGCGTCCAGCCGTTGATGGCGCTCGTCGTGCCGTTGCTGATGGTGTAGCTGCCGCCGTACCCGGTGCCCCAGTCCTGGTCCTTGGCGAAGGTGGCGGTGGCACCGGCGGCGTGGGCCGCGGTCGCGGGCAGGGCGACCGCGACGAGCGGTGCGAGGAGGGTCCCCGCGGCGAGCAGCGGGAGGCGGAACCGACGTTTGCGCATGGGTGAGAGCTCCTGTCCGGGAGCACGCCGGACCGCGTACGGCCCAGGGCTCCGCTACCTGTGGGGGAGGTGCCAGGTGCAGGGCTCCGGACGCGAGGGCGCGGCGGAGCCGGGTTCCCCGGGCCGTCGGGTTGCCGCGGAGGTCCTGTCCAGGAGGTTAGGGAGGGCGCGGTCACTGCGCAATAGGTCTGGACCATACCGGGTGGTCGGACCGTGACGATCCGTCATGCCGTGGCGGCTGCAAGCCGGCCGGGAGCACGCGCGCAACGACCGACGGCCGGGCGGGTGGAGGCACCACCTGCCCGGCCGCCGGCCGGAACGACCGCTGACCCCGGGTCAGCCGAAGGGGTTGTACGCCGGGGGCTCCTCGGGCGCGGGCGGCGCGGCGGGAGCGGCCGGCGCGGAGGGCGCCGGCGGGGCGAACGGGTTGAAGTCCGGCGGCGGAACGCGCACCGGCGTGCCCTTGCCCGGGCCGGACGGCGCCTCCTCGGCCGGTGCCTCGGCCGCTGCGGGCGCGGGGGCGGGCGGGGCGAAGGGGTTGAAGTCCGCCGGGGGGACGCGCACCGGGGTGCCCTTGCCGGGGCCCGGCGGGGCCGCCGCCGGAGCCACCGGCGCAGCGGCGGGGGCAGGGGGAGCGGCCGGCGCCGCGGCCGGCTTCGAGGTGACCGTGCCGAACGGGTCCTGCGGCTCGTTCGCGACCGTCGTACCGAACGGGTCGGTCTTGGCCGGCGCGGGAGCCGCGGGTGCCGGAGCGACCGGTGCGGGCGCCGGGGCCGCCGTGGCGCCGGAGGGCGCAGGCGGGGCGAAGGGGTTGAAGTCCGCCGGCGGAACGCGCACCGGGGTGCCCTTGCCCGCGCCCGGGGCCTGGCCGCCGGCCGGTGCGGCCGCCGCGGTCTCGGCCGCCGCCGGCGCGGGGGCGGGCGGGGCGAAGGGGTTGAAGTCCGCCGGCGGGATCCGCACCGGGGTGCCCTTGGGCTGCTCCGGCGCAGCGGCGGGGCCGGCTTCGGGTGCCGCCGAGGCGAGCGCGGGCGCGGGCTCGACCGGCGCGGGCGGGGCCACCGGGGCGGGGACCGCGGGCGGAGCCGGGGGCATCGGCGGCGCGGGCGGGGCGGCCGGCGGCTGCTCGAAGACGGCCTGCGGCACGGTCGGCGCCGGAGTGCTCGGCTCGAACGGCGCCGACTGAGCGGGCTGAGCGAACTGGGCGGGTTCGGCGGCGACCGGCTCGGGCCGGGACTGCGGCGGTGCGACCGGCTGCGGCTCGGCGGCGGCGACGCCGTCCCAGCCGAGCTGCACGCTCTGCAGGACGTCCGCGAAGACGCTCGCGTACAGCTCCCAGTCGTCCGCGTCCACGGTGCCGAGCTGCACGACCAGCGCCGTGGCGCCGTCCGGCAGCGGCAGCACCGCCTCGACGACCGAGCTGACCGCCCAGCGGCGCTGCCCGTCGGCGGTGAGGGCCGCGGGCACCGGCGAGGTGCGCGGCTCGACCAGGAGGGCCGCGGGGCCGGCCGGCAGCAGCACCGTCCACACCTCGGCGTGCGGCCGTGCGTCGGCCAGCCGGACGGCGACCTGGTCGGCCGGGCCGCCGTGCCGGTGCAGCGAGACGGTCAGCGAGGCGTGGCTGGTCCGACCCTCCGAGCGCAGCGCGCAGAGCCCGGCGAAGACCACCCCCGCTGCGGCCGCCTCGGCGGCCAGCGAGGCGGCGACCACCGACCAGTCGCGGCGCACCGCCATGCCGGCGCCGGCGAACAGCTCCTCCGCGACCTCGGCCAGATGGGCGGCCACCGCGGCGCCGCCGCCGCGCGCGGTCAGCGGGTGGAAGACCGGCGGCACCACCAGCCGGACCTCGGTGCCGGAGCCGGTCGACAGCTCCTCGGGCGCCAGCGTGACCCGCTCGGAGGCCAGCGCGGCCAGCGCGGCCGTGAACGGGGGCCGGAGCTTGACGTCCCCGGGCTCCGGTGCGACCGGCAGCTGGAACGCGCCCGGGACGGCGTCGCCCGCCCCGGCGTCGACGGCGACCCCGCGCACCTCGCCCGGACCGAACCGGGCGGCCAGCGCGGCCGTCACCCCGGCGGCGGACCCGATCCGGCGGGCCGTGCCGCCCTCGACCACGGTGCCGAGCCCACGGACCGTCAGCACCCCCGGCCCGTCGGAGGTGATCCGCAGACCGAACAAGGCGTCCGCGGACGGGTGTTCCTCGCGCCGGATGGCCGTCAGCGACCCGACGTCGTAGTGCGTGGCCCGTTCGTCCAGCAACGCCTCGGCCAGCACGTCGAGTGTGGCGGCAATCCGCTCCGCGCCAGCGAAGCCGTCCTGGGTCATGCGCCGAGCCCCCTCGCTCTCGGTGGAAAATCTGCCCACTTTCTATCAGACCTGGCCGACGCAGGGATCGGGCCCCGAACCGGACCGGCCGTCCGGCCCGCGCCGATCGGCCCCGTTCCGCGGTCAGATCGGCCAACAGCCGCGTCGCACAACCCCCCTGACAGGCCGGCCGTCGGCTGCCTGGTCCTCGCAGGGCCAGGCGGCGCGCTCCCGCGGAGGGCGATAATCGCCGACATGAGCCCAGCGAGCAGCCTCACCGACTTCCTGCGCAGCCGCCGCGCCCGCCTGCGCCCGCAGGACGTGGGCCTGCCGGACTACGGCGGCACCCGCCGGGTCGCCGGACTGCGCCGCGAGGAGACGGCCCTGCTCGCCGGGGTCAGCGTCGACTACTACACGAGGATGGAGCAGGGCCGGGTGGCCAACCCCTCGGAGGGGGTGCTCGACGCGCTGGCCCGCGCCCTGCGGCTGAACGAGGACGAGCGGCGCCACCTGCACGAACTGGCCCGGCCGCGGCGCGCCGCCCGCCCGGGCCGCCCGCAGCCGCCGCGCCGCCCGCGGGTCCGGCCGACGTTCCGGCGGCTGCTCGACGAACTGCCGGACGTCCCGGCCTTCGTCATGGGCCCGCGGATGGACGTCCTGGCGTGGAACCCGGCCGCCTGCGCCCTCCTCGGCGACTACTCCGCGCGGGACGCGGCCGGGCGCAACATCGCCCGGATCACCTTCCTCGACCTGGCGTCCCGGCAGCTGTACGCGGACTGGTCGGCGTGCGCCCGGGAGAACGTCGCCTACCTCCACCTGCAGGCCGGGCGCAGCCCCGACGACCCGCTGCTGGCCGCCCTGATCGGCGAACTCTCCATGAAGAGTCCGGACTTCCGCCGCTGGTGGGCCGAACACCCCGTGCAGGACAAGACCTCGGGCAGCAAGCGCTTCCACCACCCGCTGGTGGGCGACCTCGAACTCGCCTATGACACCCTGCGCGCCGCCGACGACCCCGACCAGGCCCTGATCACCTACACCGCCGACCCCGGCACCCCGTCCCACGACGCCCTCCGGATGCTCCTCGCCTGGACAGCGTCCGACGGACCCGCCGTGCCGGCCGAGCCCAACATGCCGGCCGGGCCCGACATGCCTGCCGAGCCCGCACAGGACCGCCGGACGCCCTGACCCGTGTCCGGGGCCTCAGTCGCCGGGGTGGGCCATGGAGTCGATGGCGACCGCCGCCGCGAGGACGGTGGCGTGGTCGGCGTCCGGGCCGATGTCCACCCCGTAGGTGTCCCTGACCCGGAACCACTTCTTCGACACCTCGGCGATCTTGTAGCCGTCGCGTTCGATGGTGTACTCGTGGTCGAGGACGTTGCCCTCGACGCTCAGGTCGTCGCCGTCCTCCTGCTTGATCGTCCACCTGTCCCGGATCGGGCTGATCACGGCCTTCTTGACGACCGCGACGCGGTGGCCCTCGGCGTCGTCGATCGCCATCGAGTCCTTGATCCGCATCGGGCGGCTCTGGACGGTCGCGACCCGGTGGCCCTGCGGATCCTCCATGTGGAAGGTGCGGCGGGCGCGCAGCACCTTGCCGTCGATCTTGTAGACGTGGTCCCCGGCGTCGTTGTCGATCCAGTAGTCGTCCCCGATGGCGACCGCCTTCTGCCGCATGCGGTACCTGGTCACGCCGTCGCCGTGGTCGAAGGCGTCGTTGGCCTTCCGGCGGTCCCGCCGTTCCTGGAACATGGTGCCGTCCCTTCGCGCCTCACCGCGGTGTGTCGCGGTGCGGCTGGTCGTGCTGCGCCATGACTTCAGTATGGTGCGGCGAGCCGGCCGAGCGCGTCGGCGATGCCGTCGACGGCGAGCAGGCCGGCGAGGTCGCGGACGAGGCCGGCGCACGGACCGTCCGGACGCTCGTCGGCGAAGAAGGAGGCGAACTCCACGGCCAGCTCGGGTTCGCGGGCGGCGGTGACGGCGAGGGCCGCGACCAGCTCCTGCACCAGCTGCAGCTGCAACTCCTCGCGGGGCACGGCCCGCTCGCCGAGCCAGTCGAGCGAGCTGATCTCGGCGTTGGCGATCCAGGCGCGCACGGTGCGGCGCACCCCGGGTCCGGCCTTGGGCAGCGCCAGGTGCAGCAGGATCTGCTCCTGTGCGGCCCGCCGCACCTCGTCGATCACCGCGTTGGTGCCCGGGCTGGCGGCGACCGAGCCGCCGCGCAGCAGGGCGGCGAAGCCCGGGCCGTGGCTGTCCACGAAGTCCAGGTAGCGGCCCATCACCCGCAGCAGCCGCTCGGACAGCGGCCCCTCGGCGGGCTCCTCGAACCGGGCGGTCAGTTCCTGCCCGGCCCGGCGCAGCGACTCCTCGTAGATCGCCTGCTTGCCGGGGAAGTAGTGGTAGACCAGCGGCCGGGAGGCGCCGGCCGCCGCGGCGATGTCGTCGATCGACACCTCTTCCGGCGGGCGCTTGCTGAACAGCTCAAGCGCCACCGCGATCAACTGCTCCCGCCGCTCGTCGACGCTGAGCCGGCGCCGGGGCGCCTTGTCGGCACGGCTTGGCTGATCCTCCGACCGGGGCGCCGTCGAGGGCGTACGGGAAACCATGGCGCCACCCTATCCAGCCCCGGCCGTCGGATGATCACCTGATCTTGGGAATCCGTCCGGGCGATCTGCCCGATCACGCGTCCGATCACGTGCCCGATCAGAGGTGACGAAAGTCTGACGTCCGGCCGCCGACCCTGGTCCGCGGCCGCGCGGAGTGGTCGAATCGGGGGGTGAACGAATCCACCGGTACGCCGGTCGGGCGCCGTGTGGTGCTCGGCATGCTGGGCCTGGGTGCGGCGGGCGTCGCCGCCGGGCCCTACCTGCAGCGCGCCGTCGAGGCGGTCACCAGCCACGACCCGACCGGGCTCAGCGACCTGGTGCCGGGCGGCGGCGGGTTCCGCTACTACTCGGTGGTCGCGGCGGTACCGCAGCGCACGGCCGCCGACTACACACTGACGATCGACGGCCTGGTCGACCGGCCGGCCACCCTCCGCCTCGCCGACCTGCAGGCGATGCCGCAGACCCGGATCGTCCACGACGTCCAGTGCGTCACCGGCTGGCGGGTGCCCAGCACCCCGTTCGAAGGGGTCCGGCTCAGCCACCTGCTGGAGCGGGCCGGCGTGCGGGACGGCGCCACCGCGGTGCGCTTCAGCTGCTTCGACGGCTCGTACAGCGAGAGCCTCACCCTGGAGCAGGCCCGCCGCGACGACGTCCTCGTCGCGCTGCGCATGCAGGACCGCCCGCTCGGCCACGCGCACGGCGGCCCGGTGCGGCTGTACGTCGCCCCGATGTACTTCTACAAGTCGGCGAAGTGGCTCTCCGGCATCACGCTGACCCCCGAGGTCCGCCGGGGCTACTGGGAGCACCTCGGCTACGACGTCGACGCCTGGGTCGGCCGCTCCAACGGACGCGACGATGCACCCACCGGCTGACCCGGGGCCCGCCGCCCGGCCCGCCCGGGTGGCCCGCTTCGCCCGCGCCGAGCGCTGGGTGCACCGGGCCACCGCCGCGCTGATGCTGAGCTGCCTGGCCACCGCGCTGATGCTGTACTACCCGCCGCTGTCGGAGCTGGTCGGCCGGCGCCGGCTGGTCGTGGTGGTGCACGAGTGGTGCGGGCTGCTGCTGCCCGTCCCGCTGCTGCTCGGCCTCGCCTCCCGGGCGCTGCGCGCAGACCTGGTCCGGCTCAACCGGTTCACGGCAGCCGACCGCCGCTGGCTGCGGGCCGTCCGCAAACGCTCGTACGACCGGCCGGCGGGCAAGTTCAACGCCGGGCAGAAGCTGTACGCGGCGTGGATCGCGGGGGCGGCGCTGGTGATGCTCGGCACCGGCCTGCTGATGTGGTTCACGCACCTGGCGCCGCTGGTCTGGCGCACGGGGGCGACCTTCGTCCACGACTGGCTGGCGGTGGCGGTCGCCGTCGCGGTGGCCGGCCACATCTGGATGGCGGTGCGCGACCCGGAGGCCCGCCGCGGTATGCGCACCGGCCTGGTCGACCGGCACTGGGCCGCCCGCGAGCACCCCGAGTGGGACCCTCCGGACGCCGCCCGGGGGATCCCTCAGGAGGACCGCGACTCCAGGTAGCGTCGGTACGCCTCCCGGCCGTCGACCACGAAGTCCCACTCGGTGAGCCGCTGGGCGAGCTCCTCCTCGGACAGCCAGCCGTGCCAGGCCACCTCCTCGACCTGCGGCGACACCGGGCCGTCCCAGCGGGCCTCGTACATGTCGCAGAACCAGGACAGTCCGTCCTGCTCGAACAGGAAGCGGAACAGCGGCACCGGCTCGATCCCGGTCACCCCCAGCTCCTCCTCGGCCTCCCGGACGGCCGCCTCGGCGTACGACTCGCCGGAGCCGACCACCCCGCCGACGAAGCAGTCGTACGCGCCCGGGGCGAACAGCTTGGTGTCCGTCCGCCGGTGGACGAAGATCCGGCCCTGCGGGTCGCGGACCAGGATGAAGACGCAGCGGTGGGTCAGACCGTCCCGGTACACCTCGGCGCGGGTCGCGGTGCCGACCACCCGGTCCTGGGCGTCGACCACGTCGAGCAGTTCTTCGGCGGGGTTCGTCATGTCTCCGGACACTACCGCCGGAGCCGGCCGGACAGGGGCAGGGGAGGAGAGCCGCCCCGGGACCGCGGCGGCACCGGTCGGACCACCCGACTATCGTTCCAACCGGAGGCGCAGACGACGGAACGGCGGGGAACGTGACAGCGGTGGAGATCTGGGGCGAGACGGCGGCGGGCTTCGAACCCGTCCGCGAGGCCTTCGCCCGCAACTTCCGCGAGTACGGCGAACTCGGCGCGGCCTTCGCGCTCTACCTGGACGGCCGCAAGGTGGTCGACCTGTGGGGCGGCGACGCCCGGCCCGAGGTCGGCGGCCGGCCCGCCCCCGCCGTGCCGTGGACGGCCGACACCGCCCAGGTGCTGCGCTCCGTCACCAAGGGCCTCACCGCCGCCACCGCGCTCCACCTCGTCCAGCGGGGCCTGCTCGACCTGGACGCCCCGGTCTCCTCGTACTGGCCGGAGTTCGCAGCCGCCGGCAAGGGTCGGGTCCCCGTCCGCTGGCTGCTCTCGCACCAGGCCGGGCTGCCGGTGCTCGACGTGCCGCTGCGCCTGGAGGACCTGCTGACCTGGGAGCCGGCCGCCGCCGCGGTCGCCTCGCAGGCCCCCGCCTGGGAGCCGGGCACCGCCCACGGCTACCACCCGTACACCTTCGGCTGGCTGGTCGGCGAGGTCGTCCGCCGGGTCAGCGGCCGGAGCATCGGCCATTACCTCACCGAGGAGATCGCCCAGCCGCTCGGCCTCGACCTGTGGATCGGCCTGCCCGCGGGGGCCGCGCCCCGGGTCGGCCGGCTGGTCGACCTGCCGGCCCCCGAGGCCGCGCAGACCGGCCCGAGCGGCATGAAGGTCCGCCCCAAGGCCTCCGTGGTGCGCGCCTACCAGGACCGCACCTCGCTGACCGCCCGGGCGTTCGGCGCCGTTCTCGCCGCCGTCGACCTCAACGACCCCGCCGTGCAGGCCGCCGAGGTGCCCGGTGCCGGCGGCATCGGCACCGCCCGGTCGGTCGCCCGGTTCTACGCCTCGCTGATCGGCGCCGCGGACCGGCACGGCGGCGCGCCCGGTGAGCGGCTGCCCGCGCTGTTCGGCCCGGAGGTGCTGAAGGAGGCCATGGGCCCGGCGGTCAGCGGCCCGGACAAGGTACTGATCGTCAACACCACCTTCGGCCACGGCTTCTTCCGCCACGCCGCCACCTCGCCGATGGCCTCCCCGGCCAGCTTCGGCCACCCCGGCCGGGGCGGCTCCCTCGGCTTCGCCGACCCCGACCTCGGCATCGGCTTCGGCTACGTGACCAACGGCATGCAGCCCGGCGTGACCGGCGACATCCGCTCCCGCAGCCTGATGGCCGCCGTCCGCGCCTGCCTGGACGGCCGGACCGGCTGACGGGTCCGCCCCGTCCTGACCTGACTGTCCGTCAGTTCGATGCTCCCAGGCCCTGTTCGCGGAGCCACTCCAGGTGGCGCTGCTGCTGGGAGGCGCGGCCGCCGGCGTGGTCGCCGAACCGCCAGACCTCGATGGCGGCGGGGGCGGTGCAGGCCCAAGTAGTCGGCGATCTCGGGGTAGGGGCCGGCCGAGGCGGTCTCCACGGCGCGCGGGACGTGCTGCAGGAACGGGACGTCGACCAGCGCGGCCGCCACCGCCTCCCCGGCCAGGGCGGCCGCGGCCGGCGCGAGCCCGCCGCCCTGGCCGGCGCCCGCCACGACGACCCGCGCCGGGTCGACCTGCGGCAGGCCCCGGACGAAGCCCACCGCCCGGACGGCGTACAGCCGCCGGTAGTAGTAGCCCGCGGGGGAGTCGATCCCGCGGGTCATGAACCCGGCCGCCCACTGCGGGCCGCCCGGGTGCGGGTCGGGGGTGTCGTGGCCCTGGCCACGGGTGTCCATGACCAGGTGGGCATGGCCCGCCGAGACGTACAGCAGCCGCTCCGGTGGCAGGCCCCGACCTGGCTGTAGCCCAGGTACTCGACCACCGCCGGCAGCGGACCCGCGGCGCCGTGCGGCAGCAGCAGCCACCCGGCGACCGGCTCGCCGCCGAAGCCGGGGAAGTTCCGGTGGTGGCGGACGGTCCCGGTGGTGGCGGGTGGTCAGATCAGGCCGCGCCGGGCGGCCCAGACCGCGGCCTGCAGCGGGGTCCGCACCCCGATCCGGTCGCAGAGCACCCGGATCCGGCGGCGCAGGGTGCGGCTGGAGGTGGACAGCCGGCGGGCGATGGCGTCCAGCGGCAGGCCCTCGGCGAGCAGGAGCAGCAGCTGGTGCTCCTCCGGGGCGAGCAGTCCGGCGGCGGGCCGCCGCGTCTGCGGCACGGGCTGGGCCTGCCGGTACGGCGGTGCCTGTAGCGGGCCGAGCCGGCCGGACGCGGGGGTGCGGCCGCGGTTCAGGGCGGCGGGATGGGGCGCAGCGGTCGGGTGCAGGGCGGGGGGGTGCATGGTGGCCTCCTTGCCACGAGAAGGACGGGGCCCGGTCAGCCCGATCAGATCGGCAGCCGGGCGCCGTCGCGCAGGTAGAGCGGGATCCGGTCGAGCGGGGCGTCGGCGGTCACCGTGGTGCCGCCCGGGTGGGTCTCGCCCGTCCAGGCGCACCGCCAGGTCGCGCCTGCCGGCAGTCGGACGGCACGCTCCCGCGCACCCGCCTCGACCACCGGTGCGACCAGCTGGTTCACGGGACGACTCCTGGGGGTGCGCGTGGGCAGCGGTGGGCGCGCCGGCGCGGCGACGCCCCGGCGTGTGGGATCGGTGGGGGTACGGGCGCGTGCGGGTGCGCCCGGCTCCGGGGGATCGGCGATGCGCGCGAGCGGCCCGGTGGAGCGGGTGGTGCGCTGGAGCGGTGGTGCCTGGCGGGTGCTGCGGGAGTCCGCTGCGGGTGGTGCGCGGCGAGGGGGACGGGTCAGTTCGTGCGGACGGCCGGTCCGCTGGACTCGCGCATGGTGAGGGTGGGGCGCAGCAGGGTCAGCCCGGAGGTGTCCTCGCCGCCGGCCTGGGCCATCAGCAGCTCGACCGCCCGGCGGCCCATCTCCTGGGCGGGGATGGAGACCGAGGTGAGCTGCGGGGCGGAGTGCAGGGCCACCTCGTCGGGGCAGATCGCCACGACCGAGACGTCCTCCGGCACGGCGCGCCCGGACTGGCGGAGCTGGCTGAGCAGGTGCGGCAGCGCGGCCTCGTTCTGCACCACGAAGCCGGTGGTGTTCGGCCGCTCCTGCAGGATGCGGGAGAGGGTTCCGCTGGCCGCCTCGAGGCCGGCCCCGCAGGGGCGGTGGAGGAAGCCGAGGCCGCGGGCGGCGGCCTGCTGGCGGAAGCCGGCCAGGGTGCGCTCGGCGAAGCCGGTGTGCCGGCGGTAGACCGATTCGGCGGCCCCGATCAGCGCCACCTCGCGGTGGCCGAGGTCGGCGAGGTGGTCGGCGGCCAGCGCGCCGGTGGCCTCGAAGTCCAGGTCGACGCAGGTGAGCCCGGCCGGGTCGGCGGGCAGGCCGATCAGCGCGGCGGCGGCCCCGGTCTGCCGCAGCAGCGGGATCCGCTCGTCCTCCAGTTCGACGTCCATGAGGATCATCGCGTCGGCCAGTCCGCTGGCGGCGACGCGCTTCACCGCGGACGGGCCCTCCTCGCTGGTGAGCAGCAGCACGTCGTGGCCGAAGCGGCGGGCGGTGGTGGTGATGGCGATGGCGATCTCCATCATCACCGGCACGAACATGTCCGTGCGCAGCGGGATCATCAGGGCGATCACATTGGAGCGGTTGCTCGCCAGTGCCCGGGCCCCGGCGTGCGGGTGGTAGCCGAGCTCGGCGATGCTGCGCTCCACCCGCAGCCGGGTGTCCTGCGAGATGGACCGCTTGCCGCTGATGACGTACGAGACCGTGCTCGGGGACACCCCGGCGTGCCGGGCTACCTGGGCGAGCGTGACCATCTGGTGCTCCATCTCGCGACACGGCCGGGCGCGGCTGGTGAAGCGCTTCGACGATGTCTGCTGTGCGGCTCGATGCTGTCCTGCCCGAGAGCTTAGAGAGGCAGATGGACTGTGTCCAGACCCGGTGTCGAAGCGCTTCACCAACTGTGCCCGGCCGTGTCGCCGGGGCCCGGAGTCCTACGCCTGACCGGTCTCGAAACGGCTGATCAGGTTGCCGTCCACGGTGAACCGCCACGCGGTGCGCATCTCGCCCCAGGTGTCGTTGCGGTAGTTGGCGATCAGGGCGAGGCCGCCGTCCTTCTCGGTCTGGACCTCGATGTGCCCGCGGGAGGAGAAGATCTCCCGCTCGGCCCAGGCCGCCAGCGGGCGGTCCGAGCCGTCGTCGGACATCGTGGCGTCCGGCGTCAGCGCGGCGAAGAACGCGGTCGGGTCTCCTCCGTTGATCGCGGCGACCAGCGCGCGGACGGCGGGATTGGACAGCTTGGCGGCGGGGATCGTCATGGTCGGGGCCTCCTCGTCCCGGGTGCACGGCACGGTGCCGTGCTTTCCAGAGAGCACGGCGCCCGCCCGGCCGCCAGCGGCGTACTCCGTCCGCGCCCCGCCTCCGCCGAGCAGGGCCCGGGCTGTGCTTTGATCCGCTTCCGGGGGGGCCACCGCGGGGAACCGCCGACGGAAGGAGTGCCCTGGATGGGGCCGGCCGAACTGATCGTCCTGACGTTCCCGCAGGAGGCCATCACCGCGGAGAGCGCCCGCGCGCTGGGCGCCCTGCGGACGGCCGGGGACATCCGGGTGATCGACGCCCTGGTGGTCGCCCGCCGGGCCGACGGCACCGTGGAGTACGCGGAGGTCGGTGAGGTGGAGCACCTGCAGGGGGTGGTCGCGGCCGGCGGCGCGGAGCTGCCGCTGATCGGGCCGGCCGACGCCGAGGAGGCGGCCGCCCTGCTCGCCCCGGGCACCGTCGCGGTGGTCGTGCTGATCGAGCACCTGTGGGCGCAGAGCGCCGCGGCCGCGCTCGGCGCGGTCGGCGGGCGGATCGCGTCCGGCGTGCGGATCCCGCCGGAGCGGATCGAGGAGGCCGTCCGCGCCGCACGCGCCCGGGCGGGCAGCGGGCGCTGAGTGTCAGGAGTCGCCCTCGGGGCGTCGGGTGTCGTCACGCGCCCCTGAGTGGCCGCCCGTACGTGGTGTGCAGACCCCTGCGCCGGGCGACGCGCGCCGGGCGGGGTGAGGGGCGCGGGCCGACCCGTGCGCGCCCGTCGGAATACTCGCACGCGTGCGCCGGAGCCTCTGGTCCCGAGCCCGGCGTTCCGCTACGGTGGGTGCATCGCCGGTCACCCGGTGCGGTAGCGGCCGGTCCACCGTTCCCAGTGCAGGTAGCCCGCCAGCCAGGCGGTCATGCCGTCGGCGTAGCGCTGCGCGATGCCGCGCTGTTCCTCGTCCAGCTCCAGCTCTCCGAAGGCGCAGGGCAGTTCGGCGAGGAGTCGGCCGTAGCGGTCGACCAGCAGCTGCGCCTCGGCGAGGACGACCGAGCAGGCCTCCTCCGGCGGGCACGAGCGTTCGCGCTGGACGATCATCACCAGGTTGTAGACGTCGCCGCGCGGCGCCTCCAACGGGTAGGAGCGGACATCGTTGCTGTACGACGGGATGTCGGCGGCCACCTGGCGCAGCTGCCGGAACACCGGGTGGTGGAAGGTGCTCTGCGGCACCGTGAACCCGCCGAGCCGCTCCAGCATGTCGAAGATGGTCTCCATGGCGGCGGTTCCCCGACGGAGCATCAGATAGCCCTCGCGGTCCGGGATGCGCCCGGAGCGCCGGCCGGCCGCCTCGGCGGGGTGGCTGGCGAAGTACCACTCCCAGTTGGCGGCGGCCCGTGCCCGCCAGCGGCCGGGCATGCCGGCCGTGGACCGTCTCCACAGGTCGGCGAAGGCCCGCTCGACCCCCGAATTGCCGTCCGGCAGGGCGCCGTGCAGGATCGCGGTCAGCCGGTCGCAGATCCGGCCCACCTCGGAGGGGCGCCGGCCCAGGTCGCTGTCGAACTGGTCGTCGAAGAGGAAGAAGAAGCCCAACATGTCTGCGGCGAGGGCGAGTTCGTCCGCCTCGATGCCGGGATGGCTGAGCGCTGCGAGTTCCGCCACCTCCCAGTGGCCGTAGACCGCGGCGTCGGCGACGTCCGCCAGCTCGCGGTGGCGGGCCAGCCAGGAGCGGTGCCGCTCGGCCGCGTGGGCGTGGTGCCCGCTGCGTCGGTGCGGGAACGGGAAGTCGAGTGAGCTGTCGTCGGACATCGTGCTCCCAGCGAGGTGACTCTCGGATCCGGTGCTGTACGTGCGCGTCGTGCGGTGAACTCCGCTGCTGATACTGGGACGTACTGAAGATCGACTGCGCCGTCCGGCCCGGCAGACTACCCGATCGGATCATCAGATGGCATGCGCACCAGGGCATTTGCCCGGGGCGTCGGGCCTCAATCCTCGACTCCGTTCGGGCCTGCACGAATGCCGCCCGCGCGGGCGTGCACGGCGCTAGGGTCGGGAACGTACCAGGATCGGAAGAGGCGGAGGCGCTGCGGTGGCGGCAGATCAGAACGGCCAGGGCGAGCAGGAGTACGTCGCCTCGCCGACCGAGGAGACTCTCCGCGAGCGGGACGCGGAACTGCACGCCGCCGACGAGGCGGTCGCCCGGCTCTGCCGCAAGTTCGCCGCCGGCGGCACCGAGATCGGCGAGGTCCTCTGCTACTCCGGCCCCGGCGGCATGGGCAAGACCTCGCTGCTGCACCGGGTGCGCCGCCTCGCCAAGCTCCAGCCCGACTGCACCGTGCTCTTCGCCCGCGGCGGCGAACGCCAGCGCAACGAGCCCTTCCGGGTGCTGCGCCAACTGCTCCAGCCCGTCCTCGGCGCGCTGCCCGAGGACGAGAAGCAGGAGGTCTTCGGCAACTGGTACGGCATCGTCGGCCCCGCCATCGGCCTCGTCCCGCCCTCCGACGAACTGGAGCCGCTCGACCCGCAGGGCGTGCGCGACGGTCTCGACTTCGTCTTCACCCAACTCGCGCCGCGCCGCGCGCCGTTGGTGATGGTGGTGGACGACCTGCACTGGGCCGACCAGGAGTCGCTCAGCTGGCTCGCCGCCTTCGCCGTCCGCTCCCGCGAACTCCCCGTGCTGCTCGTCCTCGCCTACCGCGACGAGTTCGACCACAAGGCGCACGCCCTGCGGCACCAGGTCGAGTCGATCGCGCAGCAGCGGCACGAACTGCGCCGCCTCACCCCGGACACCGTCGCCGACCTCGTCCGCACCGAACTCGGCGGCGAGGCCGAGGACGCCTTCTGCCGCCAGGTCTGGGCCGTCACCGGCGGCACCCCGTACGAGGTCGTCGCGCTGCTCCGCGAGGTCCGCGACCAGGCGCTGGAGCCCAGCGAGGAGAACTCCCGCCGGCTGCACGACCTCGCCGCCGCCGCCCGCGGCGAGACGCTGCAGCACTGGCTCGACAAGCTCGGCCCCACCACACTGCGTTTCGCCTGGGCCGCCGCCCTGCTCGGCACCGACATCCGGCAGAGCCTCGCCGCCACCATCTCCGCCCAGGGCCCCGACCAGGCCGAGGAGTCCGTCCGCCAGCTGCGCCGCCAGCGTGTCCTCACCAGCCAGCCCAACGGCCGGCTCGAGTTCGTCCACCCGCTGATCGGCACCTCGATCTACCTGACCATGCCGGCCGCGACCAAGACGGCCATGCACGGCATCGCGGCCACCGCGATCGAGAACGCCGGCGGCTCGATGCTCGCCGCCTCCCGGCACCTGCTGGAGGTGCTGCCCGAGGGCGACGACGCGATCGTCCGCAAGCTGCGCAAGGCCGCCCAGGAGCACCTCGCGATCGGCGCCCCCGACGCCGCCAAGCGCTGCCTGGAGCGCGCCCTCAACGAGCCGCCGGACGAGGACATCCGCGCCGAGGTGATGTACGAGCTCGGCTGCTCCGCCCTGCTCACCGACCCGGCCGCCACGGTCAACCAGCTCACCATCGCGCTGGAGCAGGAGAACGGCCTCGGCGCCGAACTGCGGGTCGACGCCACCTTCCGGCTCTCCGAGGCGCTGGCCCACGCCGGGCAGCTGACCCGGGCCGCGGAGATCTGCCAGGAGGAGGCCGACCGCACCCCGCCCGGCCCCGGCCGGCTGCGGCTGCAGGCCGCGCACTTCATGTGGGCCGCCTTCCAGCGCGACGAGGACGACGCCGGCGCCCGCTCCGACCGGCTGGAGCAGCTCGCCCACTCGCTCACCGGCCGGGACAGCGCCGAACGCGCCGTGATGGCGATGCGCGCCTGGGACCTCACCCTGCGCGGCGAGTCCGCCGCCCGTGCCGTCGAACTCGCCGACCGGGCCCTGGTCGGCGGCCGGCTGCCCACCGAGCTCGGCTGGACGGGCACCACCTGGGGCTTCGAACTGCCCGCCCTGATCGGCCTCACCCTCACCTACACCGACGAACTCATCCGTGCCGAACGGCTGTTCTCCGACGCGATCATGGAGTTCGAGATCGCCGGCTGGAGCGGCGCCCACCGCGGTTTCGCCTACTTCCTGATGGGCCTGGTCCGGTTCCGCCGCGGATTCCTGCTGGAGGCCGAGGACTTCCTCCGCCGCGGCCTGCGGATCTCCGAGCGGATCGCTCCCGACCTGCTGCTGCAGTGGGACATCGTCGGCGTCCTCGCCGACACCCTGCTCGCCCGCGGCCGCGTCCAGGAGGCCTGGGAGCTCGCCGAGCAGTACCGCTTCGCACCGCCCTACCACCCCACCGCCATGGTGCTGCCCGACGCGCCCACCCTCTACGGCAAGCTGCTGCTGGCCCGCGGCGAACTCACGGAGGCCGCCAAGGTGCTCCACCAGGTCGGCGACCAGCTCACCGCCCGCGGCCGGCACAACACCGTCTGGGCGCCCTGGGCCGGCCACCTCGCACTCGCGCTCGCCCCGGACGATCCGGACGCCGCCCGCGAGTACGCACAGCTCGCGGTCGACCGCGCCCGGCACTTCGGCTCCGCCTCCGCGGTCGGCGCCGCCCTGCGACTGCAGGCCGCCGTCACCGACGGCCCGGTCGCCGTCGACCTCCTGGAGGAGGCCGTCTCGGTGCTCGGCCAGTCCCCGGCCGGCCACGAGCACGCCCACGCACTGGTCGACCTCGGCGCGGCGCTGCGCCGCAGCGGCCGGCTGGTGGGCGCCGGCGAATACCTCTACCAGGGCATGGAACTCGCCCAGCAGTGCGGCGCCGACGGCCTGGTCGCCCGCGCCCGGCGCGAACTCGCCGTCTCCGGGCTGCGCCCCAACCGGCTGCGCACCCTCTCCAAGGACGCGCTCAGCCAGCACGAGTGGGAGGTCGCCGAGCTCGCCGTCCGCGGCCTGCCGCCGCAGCGGATCGCCGAACACCTCGACCTGCCGCTCAGCCTGGTGCACCGCCGGCTGGCCGCCGTGCACCGCAAAGCGGGCACCGGGCCGGAGGGCCTGGCGGCCGCCCTCGAGCTGCCCGACAAGGACTCCCGTACCGACGACGGCCTCTGACCACCGCAGGCAGCGGCCGACCGGCCGGGGCACGTACCGCGCAGCAGCGCCGTACCGGGCCCCGGTCGGGCTAGGCTGCTCCTGGAGCGACAAGATCGCCCATAATCGAACAGCTGTCGAGGTGAGGCGGTTGCGGCCGCTTCGGTGAGGAGCAGGCCATGGCGGCATCCGCACAGGCCACGGAGGTCGGGCACGGGCCCTTCGAACCCAGCGGCGCGGGCGCGGCGATCGAGCGCTGGACCTTGCGCAACGGCCCGCTGCAGGCCGACGTCCTCACCCTCGGCGCCACCCTGCACACCCTCACCGCGCCCGACCGCTCCGGCACGCCCGGCCAGATCCTGCTCTCCACCGACGAACTCCCGCAGATCCTCGGCGCCGCCCGCCACTACGGCACCACCGTCGGCCGCTACGCCAACCGCATCGCCGACTGTCGGATCACCATCGACGGCGAGGACCACCCGCTCGCCCCCACCGGCAACGGCGTCACCCTGCACGGCGGCCCGGACGGCTTCGCGCACCGCATCTGGGAGGCCGAGGAGATCCCCGGCGGCGTCCGGCTGAGGCTGCACAGTCCCGACGGGGACCAGGGCTTCCCCGGCGGCCTCGACGTCACGGTCTCCTACACCCTCTCCGCGGACGCGCTGACCATCGACTACCACGCCGTCACCAGCAAGCCCACAGTGGTCAACCTGACCAACCACGCCTACTTCAACCTCGCCGGCGAGGGCAGCGGGGACGTGCTCGGCCACCTGCTCACCCTGGACGCCGACCACTACACCCCGGTGGACGCCCGGCAGATCCCGCTCGGCCCGTTCGAGGCGGTGGCCAGCACCCCCTTCGACTTCACCACCGCGCGACCGCTCGGCAAGGGCATCGCCGAGAACCACCCGCAGATCGTCGCCGCCCGCGGGTACGACCACAACTGGGTGCTGCGCGACCGCCCGGCCGACGGCACCCCGGCCCGCGCCGCCCTGCTGGAGGACCCGGAGAGCGGCCGCACCCTGGAGGTGCTCACCACCGAGCCGGGCATCCAGGTCTACACCGCCAACGGCTTCCACGGCGCGGTCGCCGGCGCCCGCGGCGTCTCGTACGGCCCCTACGCCGGCGTCGCCCTGGAGACCCAGCACCACCCGGACTCGCCGCACCGGCCCTCCTACCCGTCGACGCTGCTGCGGCCGGGCGAGGAGTTCCGCTCGACCACGGTGCTGCGCCTCGGAACCGCCTGAGAGCGGAGGCCGGAGGCGGGCCGGGTGCCCGTCCGCCGAGACCGGTTGCTGAAAGCTCCGCAACGACGGCCCGTGCCGCCGGGGACCCCCCGGTCGGCGCGGGCCGTTCGCATGCCCGGGTTGAGCTGGAGTGATGCAGGCCACCGGGATCGACACGGTGATTCGCGGGTCGGCAACTCGGAGGACACGCGGATGTAACGATCTGAATGACGCTTGCAGAAAGTTGCTGCAAGGGCTTTCAGGTTGGCTTTCGCCGCTGTTACGTTCCTCCACAAGCCCGACGGCGGCAACGGCGCAGTCGGCACGGGACAGCCATTATGCGCGGTCCTCCACCAATTCGGGCACCCCCACCTTTCCTAGGAGTTCTCATGCGGCGTGGCATCGCGGCCTCCGCTCTCGTTGCGGCCCTTGCGGTATCTCTTGCAGCCTGTGGCAGCAGCGGCTCCGGCTCGGACGCCAAGGGCGACGGCGGACCGGTCACCATCACCTACTGGGACACGTCCAACGCCACCAACGAGGCTCCGACCTACCAGGCGCTCGTCCAGAAGTTCGAGGCCGCCAACCCGAACATCAAGGTCAACTTCGTCAACGTGCCGTTCGACCAGGCGCAGAACAAGCTGCAGACCGCGATGGGCGCCAAGGGCGCCCCGGACGCCTTCCGCGCCGAGGTCGGCTGGACCTCCGCCTTCGCCAAGGCCGGCTTCCTGGAGCCGCTGGACGGCACCCCGGCGCTCCCCGACGCGTCCTCCTTCCAGCCGAGCCTGATCCAGCAGGCCAAGTACGACGGCAAGACGTACGGCGCCCCGCTGGTCACCGACACCCTCGGCCTGCTCTACAACAAGGAGCTCTTCGCCAAGGCCGGCATCACCAAGGCCCCCGCCACCTGGGACGAGCTCAAGGCCGACGCCGCCCTGGTCAAGGAGAAGGCCGGCGTGGACGGCTTCTTCATGCGGGCCGGCGACGGCTACTTCGCCATGCCGTTCCTGTTCGGCGAGGGCACCAACATGGTCGACGCGGCGGGCAAGAAGATCACCGTCAACTCGCCCGAGGCCGTCAAGGCCATCGAGACCTACAAGACGATGTTCACCGCGCCCGGCACCGCCAAGGCCGACGTGACCACCGACTCGTACGCCCACATGATGGACGCCTTCAACACCGGCAAGGTCGCGATGATCATCCAGGGTCCCTGGGAGATCACCAACATCTACAAGGGCACCGCGTTCGCGAACAAGGCCAACCTCGGCATCGCGGCCGTCCCGGCCGGCTCCACCGGCAAGGCCGGCGCCCCCACCGGCGGCCACAACGTCTCCGTCTACGCCGGCTCCGACGCCGCCCACAAGGCCGCTGCCGAGAAGCTCGCCGCGTTCCTGACCTCGGCCGAGAGCCAGACCACCCTCGCGCTGAAGAACTCCACCCTGCCGACCCGCGGCGACGCCTACACCGCCGAGGTGAAGGCCAACCTGGGCATCGCCGGCTACCAGGCCATCCTGGGCTCCGCCCAGCCGCGGCCCGAGCTGCCCGAGTACTCCTCGCTGTTCGGCTCGATCGGCACCAACCTCGGCAAGATCGTCCAGGGCCAGTCCGACACCAAGGCCGGCCTGGACGCCACCGCCGTCGACTACGCGAAGCTCCTCCCCGGCTTCGCCAAGTAAGCCCTCCGGCCGCCCGGCCCACCCCTGGTGGGCCGGGCGGCCGTCGGCCACCCCCGTACGAAGACCCAGTCGCCGACGCGAGACGGCGGACCTCCCGAAAAGGTGTCAACAATGGCAGTCGCCGTGCAGGGCGCTCCCGGTAAGAGCCGCCGCGGCCGCGAACCGCGTCCGGGCCTCGTGCAGCGCCTCAAGCTCTCGTACAGCAAGTACTGGTACGCCTACGCCATGATCGCGCCGGTCGTGATCGTGCTCGGCGTGCTGGTCGGCTACCCGCTCGTGCGCGGCGTCTACCTGACGCTCACCGACGCCACCAGCCTCAACACCGGCCGCCAGATCGGCGTCAACCACATCCCGGACAGCTTCAACTTCGTCGGCCTGCACAACTACGCCGACGTGCTCTGGGGCCCCGGCTCGTACGACCGCTTCTGGTCGCACTTCGTGTGGACGATCGCCTGGACGGCCATCTGCGTCGTCCTGCACTACACCATCGGCCTCGCCCTCGCCCTGCTGCTCAACCAGAAGCTCCGCGGCCGCGGCCTCTACCGCATGATGCTCATCCTGCCCTGGGCCGTGCCGACCTTCGTGACCGTGTTCTCCTGGCGCCTGATGCTCGCCGACGGCGGCGCGATCAACGGCATCCTCGGCTCGGTCGGCCTGCCCGAGCCCGGCTGGCTCTCCGACCCGCTGGCCCAGAAGGCCGCCGCGATCACCGTCAACACCTGGGTCGGCGTGCCCTTCATGATGGTCTCCCTGCTCGGCGGCCTGCAGTCCATCCCGGCCGAGCTGTACGAGGCCGCCGAGATGGACGGCGCCTCCCCGTGGCAGCGCTTCCGCTACGTCACCCTGCCGGGCCTGCGCACCGTCAGCAGCACCGTCGTCCTGCTCGGCGTCATCTGGACGTTCAACCAGTTCGCCGTCATCTTCCTGCTGTTCGGCAACGGCGCGCCCGACGCCCAGATCCTGGTCACCTGGGCCTACCGCCTCGGCTTCGGCCAGATGCCCCGCGACTACGCGCAGTCCGCCACCTACGGCGTCCTGCTGCTCTCGCTCCTGATCGTCTTCACCAGCTTCTACCGCCGTTGGCTGGCCCGCAACGAGCAGGCGAACGGCTGACCGCCGCGCGCATCCAGCAGACCAGCGACATCCACGAGGCAGGTACCCGATGACCACCACCACCGAACGCCCGGCCGCCCGCTCCGCGGCCGCCCACGCCGCCCGGCCGGCCAAGGTCCGCGGCCGTGAGCAGCGCAGCCCGCTCGCCACCGTGCTCAGCCACCTCGCGCTGATCACCGCCAGCCTGATCGCGCTCTTCCCCGTCGTCTACATCGCCTACATCTCGCTCGGCCCCGACGACATGGACTACCTGCACCCGGGTCAGATCCTCGGCAAGGCCACCCTGTCGAACTACACCACGGTGCTCAACGACACCGACTTCTTCAGCTGGTTCGGCAACTCGGTGATCGTCGCCGGCGGCACCACCGTCGTCGGCGTCATGCTCGCCGCGAGCACCGGCTACGCCGTCTCCCGGATGCGCTTCGCCGGCCACAAGCAGCTGATGTGGACGCTGCTGGTGACCCAGATGTTCCCGATCGCCGTGCTGATCGTGCCGATGTACTACATCCTGTCCAGCCTCCAGCTGCTGGACAGCTACTTCGGCCTGATCCTGGTCTACTCGGGCACCACCGTCCCGTACTGCGCCTGGCTGCTGAAGGGCTACTTCGACACCATCCCGGTGGAGATCGACGAGGCCGGCCGGGTCGACGGGCTCTCCCCGTTCGGCACGTTCTGGCGGCTGATCCTGCCGCTTGCCCGCCCGGGCCTGGCCGTCGCCGCCTTCTACTCCTTCCTCACCGCCTGGGCCGAGGTCGCGTTCGCCTCGACGTTCATGCTCAGCTCCGACAAGTACACCCTCGCGGTCGGCCTGCAGTCCTTCATCAGCGAGCACGACCACCAGTGGCAGCTCATGGCCACCACCTCGGTGCTGATCGCGCTGCCCGCCGCCCTGGTCTTCTACCTCGTCCAGCGCCACCTCGTCACCGGACTGACCGCCGGTGCCGCCAAGTCCTGACAGCTGCGCGCCCTGAACGGCCGAAGTACCGGCCGTCGCTGACGGGCTGACGTACCGTCACACCACGCTCTGTTCGCCACGAATCCCCAAGGGATGACTGACCCATGACCCAGAACCTGGCCGACGCCTCCCGGCCCGCCCCCGTCCCCGCCGCCGAGCCCCTCGCAGCGAGTGCGGGCGCGAGCAGAGGCTGGTGGCGGGATGCGGTCATCTACCAGGTGTACCCGCGCAGTTTCGCCGACTCCAACGGCGACGGCATGGGCGACCTGCCGGGCATCCGAAGCCGCCTGCCCTACCTGCGCGACCTCGGCGTCGACGCGGTCTGGCTCTCCCCGTTCTACGCCTCCCCGCAGGCCGACGCCGGCTACGACGTCTCCGACTACCGCGCGGTGGACCCGATGTTCGGCACCCTGCTGGACGCCGACGGGCTCATCCGGGACGCGCACGGGCTCGGCCTGCGGATCATCGTCGACCTCGTCCCCAACCACTCCTCCGACCAGCACGAGTGGTTCCAGCGCGCGCTGCGCGAGGGCCCTGCGTCCCCTCTGCGCGACCGCTACCACTTCCGTCCCGGCAAGGGCGAGAACGGCGAGCTGCCGCCCAACAACTGGGAGTCGATCTTCGGCGGTCCGGCCTGGACCCGCTCCGTCAACCCGGACGGCACCCCGGGCGAGTGGTACCTGCACCTCTTCGCCCCCGAGCAGCCCGACTTCAACTGGGAGAACCGGGCCGTCGCCGACGAGTTCCGCTCGATCCTGCGGTTCTGGCTGGACATGGGCGTCGACGGCTTCCGGATCGACGTCGCGCACGGCATGGTCAAGGAGGCCGGCCTGCCCGACATCGGCGCCGGCGACCAGCTCAAGCTGCTCGGCAGCGACGTGATGCCCTTCTTCGACCAGGACGGCGTCCACGAGATCTACCGCGAGTGGCGCAAGATCCTCGACGAGTACCCGGGCCAGCGGATCGGCGTCGCCGAGGCGTGGACCCCGACCGTCCGGCGCACCGCCAACTACGTCCGCCCCGACGAGCTGCACCAGGCCTTCAACTTCCAGTACCTGGGCACCTCCTGGGACGCCGCCGAGCTGCGCGAGGTGATCGACGTCTCGCTCGACTCGATGCGCCCGGTCGACGCCCCCACCACCTGGGTGCTCTCCAACCACGACGTCACCCGGCACGCCACCCGGTTCGCCAACGAGCCGGGCCTCGGCACCCAGATCCGCACCGCCGGCGACCGCGAGCTCGGCCTGCGCCGCGCCCGCGCCGCCAGCCTGCTGATGCTGGCCCTGCCCGGCTCCGCGTACGTCTACCAGGGCGAGGAGCTCGGCCTGCCGGACGTCACCGACCTGCCCGACGAGGTCCGCCAGGACCCGTCCTTCTTCCGGGCCTCCGGCCAGGACGGCTTCCGCGACGGCTGCCGGGTGCCGATCCCGTGGTCCGGCACCGAGGCCCCGTACGGCTTCGGCCCCGCCGCGGGCGGCCCGAGCTGGCTGCCGCAGCCGGCCGAGTGGGCCGAGCTCAGCGTCGAGGTCCAGACCGGCGACCCGACCTCCACCCTGGAGCTCTACCGCTCGGCGCTGGCCGTCCGCCGCGAGCACCCCGCGCTCGGCGCCGGCACCGAGGTGACCTGGCTGGAGTCGCCGGAGGGCGTCCTCGCCTTCCGCCGGGACAGCGCGCAGGGCTCGTTCGTCTGCACCTCCAACACCACCGGGGAGCCGGTCCGGATCACCGCCCCCGGACGTATCCTGCTGTCCTCCGCGGACACCGGGGCCGTGGACGGCGAGATTCTGCTGCCGGCGGACAGCACCGTATGGTGGGCGGTCTGAGATGGTTGCAATAGGCTCTGGGGTCGTGACTACAGCGCGACTCTCGGACATCGCGGCGCAGGCGGGGGTCAGCGAAGCCACCGTCAGCCGCGTCCTCAACGGCAAGGCGGGTGTCTCCGCAACGACCCGGCAGACCGTGCTGGCCGCCCTCGACGTGCTCGGGTACGAGAGGCCCACCCGGCTGCGGCAGCGCAGCGCGGGCCTGATCGGCCTGATCACCCCGGAGCTCAGCAACCCGATCTTCCCTGCGCTCGCGCAGGTGATCGAGCAGGTGCTCAGCCGGCACGGCTTCACGCCGGTCCTGTGCACCCAGACCCCCGGCGGCTCCACCGAGGACGAACTGGTGGAGATGCTGGTCGAGCGCGGAGTGGCGGGCATCGTCTTCGTCTCCGGCCTGCACGCCGACACCACGGCCGACCACGAGCGGTACAACAAGCTGATCGGCCGGCAGGTGCCGTTCGTGATGATCAACGGCTACAGCGAGCGGATCGCCGCGCCGTTCATCTCGCCGGACGACCGGGCCGCGATGTGGATGGCCGTCCAGCACCTGGTCGAGCTCGGCCACACCAAGATCGGCCTCGCGGTCGGCCAGAAGCGGTACGTGCCGGTGCTCCGCAAGATCGAGGGCTTCCGGGCGGCCGTCCAGGAACTCCTCGGGCTGACCGCGGAGGAGGCCGACGGCTGGGTCCACCACACGCTGTTCAGCGTGGAGGGCGGGCACGCCGCGGCCGGCGCGCTGCTCGACAAGGGCGCCACCGCGATCGTCTGCGGGAGCGACATGATGGCGCTCGGCGCGATCCGGGCCGCCCGGCAGCGCGGGCTCTCCGTGCCGCAGGACGTCTCGGTGGTCGGGTTCGACGACTCGCCGCTGATAGCGTTCACCGAGCCGCCGCTGACCACGATCCGCCAGCCGGTCGAGGCGATGGCCACCGCCGCGGTGGACGCCCTGCTGGAGGAGGTCGGCGGCAACCCCGCGCAGCGCGCGGAGTTCATGTTCCAGCCGGAGCTCGTGATGCGCGGCTCCACCGGCGCCAGCGTGCGCTGACACCCCGCCACCCGGCCCATGGCCGGAGGCACACGGCTGCGGCCCCGGAGAGCTCTCTCTCCGGGGCCGCAGGCGTTCCCGGGGCCCGGTGTCCCCGACGCCCCCGGGCGGCGGTCCGGTCAGCCCTCCTCGACGGTGCGGTGCGGGCGGGCGGTGCGTTCGGCGTCGGCGGCGTCCCCGGTGCGGGCCTCGGTGCGCCGGCTGCGGGCCAGGTAGTCGCGGACGATGAGCTCGACCGCGTCCTGCGGGTTGCCCGCCCCGGCGGCCAGCATGACCTCGATCGCCAGATCGGCGTCCAGCGTGACGGTGACCTTCGCTGCCATGGCGACTCCTCAACTCCGTGGGAGCGTCAGCCTATCCGCGCGGGCAGGCCGATGCCCCGGAGCGGCGGGAGGCCGCTCCGGGGCATCGGAGGGGAGAGGAGCGCCCGGGCCGTGGGACCCGTGTACGGCCGACGGGCGCGGGGATGCCGGCGTGCGGGACGCCGGCACCGAGCCGGGATCAGACCCGGCCGGCGAAGTCCGGCGCCCAGTTGGCGATCGTCTGGACGCGGACACCGGCGCTCGGGTTGGCGGCCTCGACGTACTTGCCGTCACCGATGTACATGGCGACGTGGTGCACACCGGAGTTGGCACCGTTGCTGGACCAGAACAGCAGGTCGCCCGGCTGCAGGCTGTCCAGCGAGACGCGGGTGGAGTAGTCGGCCTGGTCGGCGGCGACGCGCGGGACGGAGATGCCCGCGGCGCGCAGCGCGGCCTGGGTCAGCCCGGAGCAGTCCCAGCCGCCGTTGCCGGTGCCGCCGTAGATGTAGGCCTGGCCCACCTTGGAGAGCGCGAAGTTGACCGCGGCGGCCTTGGAGCCGGTGGCGGTCTGCGCGGCCGGGGTGGTGGTGCTCGCCTTGACCGCCGTGGTGGCGGGCTTGGCGGCCGGCTGGGCGGCGGCCGGAGCGGCCTGGGCGGCCTGGGCGTGCTGCGCACCGGTGCCCAGGGACAGCTTCTGGCCCGGGTAGATGGTGTGCGGACCGCTGGTCAGGACCGACTTGTTGATCTCGTAGAGCTTCTGCCAGCCACCCTGGACGTGGTTGCGCTCCGCGATGGTCGACAGCCAGTCGCCGGCCCGCACGGTGTAGGTGGCGCCGTGGGAGCGGTTGCCCTGCCAGGACTTCTTGCCCTGCCAGGCCTTGCCGTCCTGGGAGGTGCCGGCGGAGGCGGTCGAGCCGCTGCCGGTGGAGGCGGCCGGGGCGGCCGGAGCGGCCGGCTTGGCGGCGGTGCTGCTGCCGGTGGAGGCCGCCGGGGCGGTGGTGGAGGCCGAGCCGCCGGGGTTGATCTCGGGGGCCGGACCACCCTTGGTCAGACCGGCCTTGACGGAGCAGACGGGCCAGGCGCCGGGGCCCTGGACGGCGAGGACCTTCTCGGCGATGGCGATCTGCTGGTCCTTGGTGGCCAGGTCGGCGCGGGAGGCGTAGCTGCCGCCGCCGAAGGAGGACCAGGTGCTGTTGGTGAACTGGAGGCCACCGTAGAAGCCGTTGCCGGTGTTGATGTGCCAGTCGCCGGAGGACTCGCACTGGGCGACCTTGTCCCAGGTGGAGACCGAGGCGGCGGAGGCGCTGCCGACGGCCAGCGACGGGATGGTGAGGCCGATGCCGACGACGCCGGTGGTGGCGAGAATGCGTCGGCCGCGCTTGGAGTTGATGGACAGCATGAAGCAGCGTTCCTCTCCCACGCCTGCGAGGTGAGCTGTCGGATTCGGGCTGGAGTTGCCCGGCCGCACGCACGGATTCCGGCGATCTCTCGCCGTTTCCGCGCGCGCGGCTTCACCCCAAGCCGGGGAGCGGCGCTGGACCGCTCCCGGGCGACTTACCTGGTTCCCCCGCCCCTGCCGAAGTGCGTTTCGCTTGCCAGTCGGACCGCCGGCAGGACTCGGCGTTCGGGCCAACTGGGTCCGTGTGACCACGAACGTGGGAGGACATTAGACAGAGTTAAGTTCAAACCGCAAACATGTGTGATGCCGGTCACAGGTGATCTTGGCGTAATTCATGATCGATTCCTTGATATCCCCGTGATCGACTTTCGCCGCTTTCGTGCAAATCCCGTCCGGGAAAACCGGCTTGTTTATGCTTCAGGCAGCGGGGGCCGGGCGGCGACCCGGGGGAGGGGTCGACCGGTCATGGACGAGCGCGACGGGCGCCGCGAGGCGGAGACCGACGGGATGTCGCGGAGGCCGGTCCCGCACCGCCGGGTGGGCCGGCGCCGGGTGCTGCTCTGGATCGGGATCTCCACCGCGGCGGTCGCGGCGGCCGGCGGCGAATGGGCCCGCCGGTCGCTCGCCTCCGAGGCGCATCCCGGCGCGTTCGGTGCCACGCCCTCCGAGGGCCCTGGCGGGGCCTCTGCCGGGCACACGCACGCCGCCCCGACCCCGGTCGACCCCTCGCCCTCCCCGGTCGATCTGACGGGCCGCCGCTGGTCCGACCCGGCCGGCTGGGGCGGCGCCGTCCCGGGCCCGAAGGGCGCCGTGCGGATCGCCGACCGCGTCCTGCTGGACGCCGACGCGACGGTCGGCTCGCTGCTGGTCGAGCCGGGCGGTTCGCTGGTCTTCGCGCCGGAGCGCAGCCTCACGCTCTCCTCGGCGGGCGGCGTCGAGGTCCGCGGCACCCTGGCGCTGGCTCCGGCGGAGGGTGCCGTGCACACCCTGCGATTTCCATCCGTGGACGAACGAACGTTCCGGGGCGGCGGCATGACGATGGTGGAGGGGGACACCGGGCTCTGGGTGACCGGCACCGGCTACCTCCGGCTGGACGGCGCCGCCAAGACCGCCTGGGCTCGCGCGGCGACCGCGCTCAAGGCCGGCGACACCGAGCTGAGCCTGGCCGAGCCGCCCACCGGCTGGCAGTCGGGCGACGAGCTGGCCGTCACTCCGACCGGACCCCCGAGCGAGGACGAATTCTCCACCCGATACGATCTGTGCACGATCAGACGGGTCGACGGCAGGACCGTCGTGCTGAGCGCACCCCTGGCCCACGCGCACCCGCGCGTCTCGGCCGGCGGCGGGGTCGCCGTCGGCGCCGAGGTGCTCAACCTGACCCGCAGCGTACGGGTCGAGGGCACCCCCCGGGGTCGCGCCCACGTCCACCTGACCAGCTCGCGGCGGGCCGATGTCCGGCACGCGGCGCTGCGCTGGCTCGGCCCGCGCCGGGCCGGCAAGGAGACCTGGAACGGCGCCCCGGTGACCGAGCCCGTCCTCGGCCGGTACGGGCTGCACTTCCACATGCTCGGCGACACCTCCCGCGGCACCGTCGTGGAGGGCGTGGTGGTCCGTGACTGCGGCAGCCACGCCTTCGTCCCGCACGCCAGCCACGGCATCACCTTCCGCAGCTGCATCAGCCACGACACCTGGGAGGACGCCTACTGGTGGGACGGCCCGCCGGACACCCGGACCCCGCAGGCACCCTCGGACGACATCACCTACGAGTCCTGCGTGGCCTCCCGCACGGTCTACGAGCCCGCCCCGCGCGGCTACCGGCTCACCGGCTTCGCACTCGGCGCCGGCACCGGCGGCACCGCCCGCGACTGCGTGGCCGTCGGCGTCCAGGGCGCCACCGGCGCCTCCGGCTACGAGTGGCCGGAGACCAGCGAGGGCGTCTGGACCTTCGAGCGCTGCCTGGCCCACAACAACCTGCAGAACGGCATCTTCGTCTGGCTGAACGCCCGTCACCACCACACCCTGGAGCGCTTCGTCGCCTACCACAACGGCGGCTGGGGCGTCGAGCACGGCGCCTATCTCAACGACTTCGACTACAACGGCGGTGTGCTGTACGGCAACGGCGCCGGGGGAGTGGCCGTGCACGCGCTCGGCCGGGAGAAGGGCACCGTCTTCGACGGCCTGCTGATCGACGCGGCAGGGCAGTCCGACTACGCGGTCGCCACGGCCAAACACCAGCTCGCCGGCGGCACGGTGACGATCAGTCGGAGCCGGATGACGGGCTACCGCAAGGCCGGGGTGGCCTTCCGCGCCACCCCGGACGGCCAGCCGGACGACATCGCCGTGCTGGACTGCTCCTTCGGCGGCAACGAGGTCTGGCTGGACCCGCAGTCCCCCCGCCCGGCCCGGATCGTCCTCCGCAAGGCCGGCGAGCGGCAGGCCGTCCAGCTGGAGCCGGGCCCGGGCAAGGCGGAGTGGAACGCCGTGGCGGCCCCCGCCACCGTGGACAGCCCGCCCCGGGCGGTCTCCGTCCCGGCGATCCGGCTCGCCGACGCCGCGGCACCGACCCGGCGGCTGCCGGTCTGAGGCCGGGGCGGGGGACGGGCGAGGGGCGAGACGGGGAACGCTGCAGCGAACGCGACACGGAACGCGGAGGGGCCCCGACCGGTGCGGTCGGGGCCCCTCCTGCGAGTTCACTGCGCGAGGCGGTGGCTCACGGCGCTCACTGCTCCGCCGCGGGCTCCTCGGCCTCGGCCTGCTCCTCGACCGGCGGCTGCGGCGGCAGCGCGGCCAGGTAGGTGGAGGCGATCAGCTGGCCGACCGTCGGGTAGGCGCCCAGCGGCGCGGCGCTCGGGCAGCCGGTCTGCTCGGCGGCCGTGGCCAGCAGCTCGGAGTCGGCCTCCGGGCCGATCACCAGCGGCGCCAGTGCGGGGCGCTCCGAACCGGTGGCCTTGAGGTGCTCGACCGCGGCGACGACCGAACCCGGGACGTCCAGGGCGGCGGCCACCACCGGCACGGCGAGGCGGGCGGCGAGCAGCACACCGGTGATCCCGGCGGCCGCGGCCGCGTCCTCGCCGCCGGAGACGGTCAGCACCACGCCGTCGGCGGAGGTCGCGATCGCGAACAGTCGGGCGCGGTCGGCGCGCGCCAGCCCGGCCTCGGAGAGGCGGACGTGCACGGCCTCGGCGAGCAGCGGGTGCGGGCCCAGCGGGTCGGTGACCGGGGATCCCGCGGCCGCGGCCACCTCGTGCAGCTCCGCCAGGAAACCGTGCGGACCGGGCAGCAGCGGCACCACGATCGGCGGCGGCGCACCGTTGCCGGCGGCCATGGCGAGCAGGTCGGCGACGGTCGGGGCGTCCTCCGCCTCGTCCGCGAGGTAGCCGGCCGCGATCTCGATACCGGGCTGCTCGCCGCGCACGACGGACAGCAGCTCGTCGACGATCGGGCGGGCCTCGGGACCGGCCGTGGCCGGAACGGCCAGCAGCAGGGCCGGGGAGCCGACCGGAACCTCCGGACGCTCGGGACGGCGGTGGCGCCCCCGCGCACGGGAGCCTGGCGTACGGACGGGCAGTGGCGCGCCCGGGATGGCTGCGGTGCTCATGGCGGAGATCGTAGGACATTCCGGGGTCCGTACTGCAGTCGACTCCCGTGAGGGCTTGGTGGTGACGGCACAAGACCGGACAAAACCCGGCAAAGCGATGCGCACTCCGTCGGAGGGGTGCGTGATGCGGCTCACAGTGGCCGATGTGACTGCGCGTAAAGCCCGCCGTCGAGCGTGAAGATCAACGGGACGCAGATCCATCCGTACCGACGGTGATCATCTACGCGGTCGTATGTGGTGTTCTGCCCCTGTTTACCCGGTCGGCGCCGGCGCTGTTCGGTGCTACTGATGAGTCAGATGCACGCGCTTTGTCCCGTGCTGATGCACGTGCAGGCCAGCTATCATCACGTCAAGTGAGGCGAACGCCAGGCTCTGGGAGACAACGATGAGTGACACGTACAACGGCATGGCCGCTGCGGACCTCGACGGAGTGGTCTGGCAGAAGAGTCGGCACAGCAACTCGCAGGGCAACTGCGTGGAGTTCGCGGCGCTCCCGACCGGCGAGGTGGCGATGCGCAACTCCCGTTTCCCGGACGGGCCGGCGCTCGTCTACACCCGGGCCGAGATAGCCGCGCTGCTGCTCGGCGCCAAGGACGGCGAGTTCGACCACCTGGCGACCTGACCGCCGGTCGCCGCCGGCGATCCGACTCGTTCATATAGGGGCCGTCGTGGGGGTCGCCACGGCGGCCCGGTTGCGCTTCGCGGGCCGGGTGGCGCGGCCCGTCCGGCGGCCACTGCCTTCCGTCGACCGCTCCCCGCCCGGGTGTCTCCCCTCGGGCGGGCCACTTCGCCGGGCGGCGCCGCAGACCGATCGGGTCCCCTCCGCCCGACCCGCCCGTTCGTGCGCCCTCCGGCGGCTCAGACGGACCGGTGCCGACCCGGTCCGGCAGCCGGCGCCGCGTCGAACAGCGCCCAGACGACCTTGCCCGCCCCGGCCAGCGGGTGCCAGCCCCAGGAACTGCTGAAGGAGTCGACCAGGTGCAGTCCGCGGCCGGACTCCGCCACGAAGTCCGCCTCCCGCGCCACCGGCCCGTGGCTGCTGGGGTCGCTCACCGCGCACACCACCTGCGGAGCCCGGTGCACCAGGCTGATGCGTATCGGAGTGCGGTCCTGTGTGCGCACCGTCTGCGCCGGCACCTGCGCCGCCGTGCCGGCGCACCCCTCGGGCACCGCACCCAGCGCGTGGCGCAGCGCATTGGTCACCAACTCCGAGGCGACCAGGGCGACATCGTCGAACAGTGAGTCGAGTCCCCAGCTCCGCAGGGTGGTTCTGGCGAAGTCCCGGGCTGATCTGACGGCTTCGTAGCGAGGGGCGAGGGTACAGCTGACCACGTACGGGTCGGCAGCGATGGCCGTACCGGTGCTCATGAAGAGCTCCTCCCATAAGGGGGCGGACACGGCGGGACCCGTCCGGGTCATGCCGGTCACCTCCGACTCGCTCGGCCGCCCGGCCGGCCGCCCGAAAACCCGGACCCGCACACGAACTCCCGGCCGCACAGGGGAGCGGCCGGGAGGGCATGGGGGGTCGCGCGTTCGGTCGACGCGAAGCCCGCGGAGTTGTCAGGTGCGTGCAAGTGCACGTGCACCATGGTCCTCTGCGCCCACTGCAGATGCAAGAGTCGATTCACGTGCAGTCGCATGTTTGGCATATGCAAGCGCCGAATGCACGTGCAAGATGGAGGATGTGATGCAGAAGTAGTAGATCGTTGCACCACTACCGGCACCGAGCGCGCCCAACTGATGGCAGACTGTGCGCTGTTTGACCCGAGGTGGAGGTTTCCGACCGCATGACCACAGTTCAGCCCGGCGGGGGCTCGATGGTGCGCCGTATCCTCCTCGGCTCGCAGCTGCGGCGCCTGCGCGAGGGACGCGGCATCACCCGCGAGGACGCCGGCTACACCATCCGCGCCTCCGAGTCGAAGATCAGCCGTATGGAGCTCGGCCGCGTCTCCTTCAAGGAACGCGACGTCGCCGACCTGCTCAGCCTCTACGGCGTCGACGACACCACCGAACGCGAAGCCCTGCTCGGCCTCGTCCGCGAGGCCAACAAGTCCGGCTGGTGGCACAGCTTCAACGACGTCCTGCCCGGCTGGTTCCAGACCTACGTCGGCCTCGAGGAGGCCGCCGCCCTGATCCGCACCTACGAGGTCCAGTTCATCCCCGGACTCCTGCAGGCCGAGGAGTACGCCCGCGCCGTCTTCGGCCAGAGCCGCCCGGCCATCAGCGCCGAGGAACTGGAGCGCCGGGTCAGCCTGCGCATGCGCCGGCAGAACCTGCTGACGGGGGACCGGAGCCCGCACCTGTGGGCCGTCATCGACGAGGCCGCGCTGCGCCGCCCGGTCGGCGGACCGGCCGTGATGCGCGCCCAGGTGCAGCACCTCATCGACATGGCCGACCGCCCCAACGTGACCGTCCAGGTGATGCCGTTCCGCTTCGGCGCCCACGCCGGCGAGAGCGGTGCCTTCTCGATCCTGCGCTTCCCCGAGCAGGACCTCGCCGACGTCGTCTACCTGGAGCAGCTCACCAGCGCCCTCTACCTGGACAAGCGCGACGACGTCGACGCCTACATCCAGGTCATGGAGCGGCTCTGCGTCGACAGCCTGACACCCGATCAGACCGTCGACCTGCTCACCTCGATCCTCAAGGACCGCTGACCGGCCGGATGCGGGCTCGGCCGGTCCTCGGGCAAAGGGGGCCTAGTGGGCGACGGGCGCCGGTGACGGCCGCAGACCGAGCGGGCGGTCGGCGAACGCCTGCTCCGGGTCGACCTCGTAGCAGAGATTGACGCTCGAGTCCCCGAGGGTGGTGTCGACGAAGCGCTGGACGTCCCCGACGGACCCGGTCTCCCAGAGGCAGGTCACGGCGGAGCCGTCGACGTGCGGGTAGAACTGGAGCACGCGGGTGCCGTCGGGCGCTCCGGTGCCGCTCATCAGGGCCTGGCCGCGGGGGAACGCGGTCTCCGGGTTCAGGATCGTGTGCTGGACCACGACATACATGGGAGTCCTCCTCGCTCGTGGTCGTTCCGTACCGACGGTTCGACGCTAGGCCTGCGGCAGCGGACGCCGCGTCGCGCAGATTCACCAAACCGGTGCGGGTGGCATGGTCAATCCTGGCCATGCGGCTCAGACGAGGCCGTGCTCCAGTGCGAAGGTGCTCGCCGCGGTGCGCGAGGAGACACCCAGCTTGCCGAAGATGTTCTGCAGGTGCCGGGCGACGGTGTGCTCGCTGATCACCAGGGCGGCGGCGATCTGCCGGTTGCTCGCGCCGCCGACCACCTCGCGGAGCACCTCGACCTCGCGCGGTGAGAGACCGTAGCCGCGCGCGCGGGCGCCGGTGTCCGGGCCGCCGTGGGCGAGGGAGTCGACGCGAGCGACGTCCGGGTCGGCCCCGAGTTCGGCGAACACCGCACGGGCCGCCTGGAGTTCGAGTGCAGCGGTGTCGTCGTCGCCGAGCGCGCGGCACGCGCGGGCCACCAGGACACGTGACCGCGCCGCCTCGTACGGCACCTCGAGCTCCTGCCACCCGTGCCACGCCCGCCGCCCCGCGGCGAGACCGGCGGCGGCGTCGCCCTTCGCCAGTGCCGCGGAGGCCACGCCGTACGCGGCCGCCGCGCGTAGCACCTCGCTGTCCTGGTGCTCGGCGACGGCCTCGAGCTGACGGGCGGCCTCGGCCGCGCCGTCGATGTCGGCGTCGGCCAGCACGATCTCGACATACGCCGGCAGCAGCGCGGCCCGCTCCAGCTCCCGGGTGTGCTCCGACACGGCACGGCGGATCGTCGCCGTTGCGGCCTCGCCGTTGCCCTGCGCCAGCCGCAGCAGCGCGAACCCAGGCTGGGGCTCGAACCCGCAGCGGTTGGCTTCCCGGTAGGCCTGCTCGGCCTCGGCCGGACGGCCCCGCAGCCGGTGGATCTCGCCCTGACGGTAGAAGGCCTGCCCGCAGGCGATCCGGTTCAGCACCCCTTGGGTGAAGCGGCCGGTGGCCCGGCAGGCCTCGTCGAGCGCGGCGGGCCAGGCGCCGCCGTACTGCAGGACCTCGGCGCGGTGCACCAGGCACAGTCCGTTGTGCGCGACCATCTGCGGTTGGCGCTCGCACCACCGGGTCAGGGCGTCCGTCCACTCGCGCACATGGCGCAGGTCGTACAGGTCGTGGCAGAAGCTGATGGTGTTGCAGTAGACGATGCCGCTGACGACGGGCGACAGCGCACCGGACTCGACGACCACGAGCGCCTCGTCCACCAGCCGGAGGCCCTCGTGCACGCGGCCCAGGTTCACCAGGGCCCGGCCCTGGTCGTCGCGCGCCAGCCACACCAGGTCGGCGTCGCCGAACCGCTCGCCGATCGCGGCGGCCTCGGCCGCCGTCGCCCGGCCGGACCGCCAGTCGCCACTGCCCATCTGGCCGAGCCACACGGGGATCAGCAGATAGCCGCGTTCGACGCAGTCCCGCCCCTCGGCCCCCAGCAGGCGCTCGCCGAGGGAGAACCAGCCGCTCGCCCGCGCACCGTGGCCCCGGAACAGCATGCTGTGGCCGATCCACACCGCGCATCGCACGGCCCGCGGCACATCGCCGGCATCGAGCCACCCCGCATGGGCGCGTTCCAACGCGGCCACGTAGTCCTCGTCGCGGCCGAGCATGTAGGCGGCTCTGGCCAGCAGCTCCAGGTCGTCTGCGCCGACCGTGGCGGCTCCGTCGGCGGCACTCAGGCTCTCGAAGGCCTCGCGCCAGGCTTCGGCGGTGTAGCACGCACGGCCCCGGACGAGATCGGTGCGGGTGTCCACGAGCCGATTATCGACCCGCCGGACGAGACCGACAGAAGAGCGGTGCAGGCCGGGCGGGCGCCGGTGGCCGGGCCCGAGCCGTCACGCCCGGGTCGAGGCCCCTGCGCGGGTGGACGTCTGGGCGCGCTCGGGCGCCTCGGGCTGCGGCGGCACGCCCAGGCGCCACGAGAGCCCGTAGCGTGCGAAGAGATCCGCGCGGATCGGCGCCAGAGGTGTCGACGCCCCTGGCAGCAGGACGCCGATGCAGCCGCCCATCAGTGCGCTGCGCAGCACCGCGTGCTCGGCGATCGGATCCGGTGCGCCCCAGTCCTTCAGCAGGCCACGCAGGATCGCGCCGAGCTGCTGCTGCTCCGGGTCCTGGACGAAGGCGCCGACGTCCGGGTCGAGGATCAGGGCGAGGTGCGAGCGCATCACCCGCGGGTGGTCCAGGGCGAGGCCCAGGACGGCGTCGATGGCCCGCGCCAGGCGGGCGTCGGGGGAGGTCCCGGCGGGCAGCTCCGCCAGGGCGGCGGCCAGCTCCAGATGCATCAGCCGATGGGTGGCGGCCTGCATCAACAGCCGTTTGCCGTCGAAGTAGTACGAGACCAGACCACGTGCCAACCCGGCGTGTTCGGCTATGTCGCTGAGGGTCGTCCCGGCGTATCCCCGCTGGTCGACGAGCTCGACGGTGGCACGCATGATGCGGCGGCGGGAGCGCCGGCGCATCTCCTCATTGACCGATTCCCCGCGAGGTGCCATCGTGTCTGCTCCGTACGTTGACTGGCTCCCGGCCAATATACTGGCCGGGCCCGTCGCGGCGCGGCCGTATGCCCGGGCCCAGGTGGCCTCGGCGGCGGCCAACGGCAGGCGCCGGCTCCACCAACACGGGGGTTTGGTGGAGCCGGCGCTGCTGCGTTCCGGGCCGAAGTCCGCTGCGGGGGGCCGCAGTTCGGTGCAGTGCGGTAGGTGCGGCGCGGTCGGTGGCGTCAGCGGTCGGCGAGCACCTTCTCCTCCCGGTCCGCCCGGCCGGACTCCGTGACCGACCCGGCCGCCGGGGCTGCGGATGCCCCACCACGGCGGCGTTCCACGGCCCAGCCGGCCAGGGTCACCAGCAGGGCGGCCAGCGAGACGCCCGTCACCAGCAGCAGGGCCGGCCGGTAGCCGTCCAGCTGCGCCTGCGGGCTCTGGCCGCCGCCGCTGCCCGCGGTGATCACCGCCGTGGCGACGGCCAGCACGATCGCGCTGCCCACCTGGAAGGCCGTGTTGACGAGGCCGGAGGCCAGGCCCTGCTCGTCGTCGTGGACGCCGTTGGTCGCCGCGATGTTGACCGACGGGAAGGCGAGCGCGAAGCCGATGCCGAGCAGCACCATGCTCGGCAGCACCAGGCCGAGGAAACCGGAGTGCTCGTCCAGCCGCAGGAAGAGCGCGTAGCCCGCGGTCAGCGAGAGGATGCCGAGCGGCATCAGGCGCGCCGTGCCGAACCGGTCGACCACCGCGCCCATCTTCGTCGCCGACAGCGCCACCAGCGCGCCGGCCGGCAGGAAGGCCAAGGCCATCTCCAGCGCGGACCAGCCGAGCAGCCGCTGCAGGTAGAGCGTGGCGATGAACTGGAAGCCGGCGTACGAACCGAAGACCGCCAGCGCCGCGATGTTGGCCCGGCTGACCCCGCCGTTGCGGAAGATGCCGAGCCGGACCAGTGGGTGGGCCGCCCGGGACTCGATCAGCAGGAAGAGCGCCATCAGCACCGCGACGGCGGCCAGCGAACCGATGGTGCGGGCACTCGCCCATCCGGCGTTCTGCGCCTCGGTGACGGTGAACACGAGCAGCAGCAGCGAGCCGGTGCCGGTGACCGCGCCGGCCACGTCGTACCCGGCGGTGCCGCGCGGCGGGGCGGGCTGCCGGGGCAGCAGCCGGACGGCGGCACCCAGGGCGACCAGCGCCACCGGGACGGGCATCAGGAACGTCCAGCGCCAGCCGGCCGAGGTGAGCAGGCCGCTGAGCACCAGGCCCAGCGAGAAGCCGCTGGCGCCGCAGGTGGTGTAGATCGAGAGGGCGCGGTTGCGCGCCGGGCCCTCGGCGAAGGTCGTGGTGATGATCGACAGGCCGGCCGGGGCGGTGAACGCGGCGCTCACGCCCTTGAGGAACCGGGCGGCTATCAGCAGGCCGCCGTCGTCGACCAGGCCGCCGAGCAGGGAGGCGGCGGCGAAGACGGCGAGGGCGGCCAGGAAGACCCGGCGGCGGCCGAGCAGGTCCGCCGCGCGGCCGCCGAGCAGCAGCAGCCCGCCGTAGCCGAGCACGTAGCCGCTCACCACCCACTGCAGGGCGGAGGTGGACAGGTGGAGGTCGGTGCCGATGGAGGGCAGGGCCACGCCCACCATCGAGACGTCGAGGGCATCGAGGAAGAGGGCGGCGCAGAGGACGACGAGGGTGCCCCACAGGCGTGGGCTCCAGGCCTCGGTCGTCGACGGGGCGTCAGATGCGGTCATGATCAGAGACTACATGCATGTGCATCCAATGCAAGTGAATTTAATGCGCCTGCAATAGATGTGCGGGCATGTGCTAGCCTGGCGGTGTGGCTGAACCGGATCTCGCCCCAGACGCCGCCCTCGTATTCGAGTGGCGGGACGTGCTCGCGCGCCACGCCGCGGTCTCCTGCGCGCTCGACCGCGCGCTGGGGGAGCAGTACGGCCTGGGCATGAGCGAGTTCGAGGTGTTGGAGCGCCTCTGGGAGGACGAGCTGCGGGTCGGGCCGGGCAAGCTCCGGGTGCAGGACATAGCGCAGACGGTGCACCTCAGCCAGAGCGCGCTGTCCCGTCTGATCGGCCGGCTGGAGAAGGACGGCCTGGTCGCCCGGGTCATGTGCGAGCTCGACCGGCGCGGGATCTTCGTCGCGCTCACCGACGAGGGCCGCGCCCGCTACCGGGAGGCCCAGCCGCTGCACCGCGAGGTGCTCGCCCGCACCCTCGGCTGAGGCCCGGGCATCGGCGGTGTCCGCCGAGCCGTGCGGCCGCCGGGGGGCTGCAGCGGCTACAGCAGGGTGCCCAGCCCCGGCGCCATCGCCAGCAGCACCACGGCGGTCGGCGCCGCCAGCGCCGCCAGGGTCAGCCGCAGCCGGTGGTGCACCGGCAGCCGCGGCTCGCCCGCCAGCAGCCGGTCCACCCGCCGCGGCGCCTGCGCGAGCTGCTTCGGCGGGCACGAGCCGAACACCCCGCGCCCGGCGTTGATCTCGACCAGGGCGAGCGCCGTGGTGATCCGGCCGTGCCGTCGCGCCGCCCGGTCGTCGGCCGCCAATTCGACCAGCTCGCCCACCTGGTCCCGGAAGGCGCTGAACACGCCCACGCCGGGAAATCCCGTCGCCAGCGCCTCGGCGCACTGGGCCAGCCAGTGGTGCCGGGCCCGCACATGGCTGCGCTCGTGGCTCAGTACGGCCGCCAGCTCACGGTCGCTCAACTGCTGGAGCGCGCCGGTGGTCACCACCAGCCGGGCCTCCGGGCCGGGCAGCGACCAGGCCTCCGGGCGGACGTTCTCCAGGACCACCAGCCGCTCGCCACCGCGCCGCTCCGCCGTCGGCTCGCCGGGCAACTGCGGTGCCCGGTCGTCGAGTTGGGCATGGCGCGCACCACGCAGCGCCCGGGCGGCGCGCACCTCGCGGGTCAGCGACACCGCCGTCTGCACACCGCCGAGCGCCAGCAGAGCCGCCGTCAGCCGGCCCCACCCCTCCGCGCCGGCCAGGCCGTAGGCCTCCTCCACGCCGGACGGGGCTCCCGTGAAGACCGCTTCGCGCAGCGCCGGCAGCGCGGCCGCGCAGGCCAGCAGCAGGGAGAGCACACAGCAGAGCAGCACGGCCACCACGAGGGACTGCCATGCGAGCAGCGCCAGCACGGGTTCTCGCTCGGCCCAGCGGGCCCGGGCCAACAGGCCCGGCGCCACGGTGGCGAGCAGCAGTCCGAGCAGCAGCAGGCTCAGCAGGGCCGTCATGGCAGGGGCTCCCCCGAGGGGCGATCAGGAGCGCGACAGTGCGCTGCCTCCAACCTATGCTCCGCCGCGCCGCCGTGGAACGGGTTCGGGGGGACAGGTGACCAACGACACCCCGTCAGCCTCCGGGAGGCGTCAGAGCGTCAGGAGCATGGCGAACATCGCGATGCCCATCGCCACCCGGCAGGCCCGCACCGTGCCGTCCTCCGGCGAGCTCGTTCCCGCCGCAGCCGGGCTCCGGACGGCGCCGCCGACCGCTTCACTGCCGGCTGCCGCAGCGCCAACGACCGCAGCGCCGGCCGCCGCGTGGCCCGCCGCCCGGCCGGGTGCGGAGAGCAGCCGGCTGCCGGCCCACAGGGTGTACCCGCCGAAGTAGAGGAGGAGCAGCCCGGTCAGCAGCGGCAGCCCCATCGGCGCGCCCACCGGGCCCGGCACGCCCGGCACCGCGTGGTGCAGATGCCCGGGTGCCGCCGGGGCGGCGGCCATGGCCAGCCCCATGTAGGCCATCGCGAGCGCCCCGACCCCGTGGTGCAGGCGGTGCACGCGCCCGGCGCGCCCGGCGAGCGCTCCCAGGACCAGCGCGCCCGCCAGCACGGTGAAGAACCAGCCCCAGGCCACCCCCGGCAGGACGGCCATCCCGGCCATCCCGACCGCCATCGCGGCCTCGGCGACGTCCCCCTCGCGGTGCGCCCCCGCACAGCCCGGGCGCCGCAGGCGCAGGAGGCACAGGGCGGCCGAGCCGGCGGCCAGCCCCGCCAGCATCCATGTGACGACGGCCGGACCGTGCACGGCGCCCCCTCCCGGCCGGTGCCTGCGGACAGTACGTCCACGATCACCGATCGACGCACGGGGCAGCAGGGCGCGCAGGGGGGCGCACGGGAGTGACCGGCCGATCGGGCCGTCGGCCGGGGCCCCGCGGAGGGCGCCCGGCCCCCGGTGGCGGCGCCGAGACGGGCGCGCGATCGTCGGGATACGGCGGCCTCCGCACCCCGCGGACCGCCCCGCGAGACGCCTCGGAGCGCCGGATCTCCCGCCGCGAACCCCATCCGCCGCAGGATTGCCCGGCAGACCCCCCTTGAACAGAAGAACCTTTCGTATCTATGGTGGGTACGTCGCAATACCTCCTGTCGAAGTGAGTCTCAGATGCAGAATCTTTCGCCGACGCTCGCCGTGGCTGGCGATGCTTCCGCCTCTCCGGCCGGCCACCCCGCCTGGATCCGCCTGAAGGACGCGGTGGAGGCACTCCGCCCGCTGCAGTCCAAGGACGGCTCCATCGACCTCTCCGCCGTCCAGCGCGGCACGGTCGACCCGCTGGTCGAGACCGTCCTCACCTCGGTGCAGGAGCTCGCCCCGCTCTTCCCGCACGACGCCGCGTACCACGCCGCCGTCCAGGGGGACCTGCGCAAGTGGGCCGAGACCGGCTACCGCGAGCCCGACTTCCTCGACTCGCTGCTCGCCTTCCAGCCCGCCGGCCAGCGCGCCGACGGCATCGAGCACCTCGTCGTCTTCCCGATGTACACCCAGAACGGCAACCCGAACCGCAACCTCGAGGCGGTCCTGCTCAAGGTCGTCTGGCCGGACTGGCTGGCCGAGCTCGAGCGCGAGCGCTTCGACAACCCGATGTTCGTGCCGATCACCTTCACCGACTTCACGGCCGGCTACGACACCAACTCCGCCGTGCTCTTCCCGGAGACCGTGGCCGTCCGCAAGGCGCCGGAACGTTTCACCTGGGGCGGCATCTTCTGCGACCGCGAGGCGGCCCGCTTCCGCGCCGTGTCCACCACCGCCGTCGACCTGCTCGGCCTGGAGATCCCCGAGGACGCCACCGGCCTCCTCAAGGACCAGGAGCGCGCACAGCAGACCTTCGTCCTGTGGGACCTCATCCACGACCGCACCCACAGCCACGGCGACCTGCCGTTCGACCCCTTCATGATCAAGCAGCGCAGCCCGTTCTGGATGTACGGCCTGGAGGAGCTCCGCTGCGACCTCACCGCCTTCAAGGAGGCCGTGAAGCTCGAGGCCGAGGGCTACGCCCAGGGCCGCGACGTCCAGTACGCGATCCTCTTCGACCGCATGTTCCGCTTCCCGGTCAGCGGCGACCGCGTCCGCAACTACGACGGCATGGGCGGCCAGCTGCTCTTCGCCTACCTGCACAAGCACGACGCCCTGCGCTGGCGCGACAACCGCCTCTCCATCGACTGGGAGCGCGTCGCCGAGGTCACCAACCAGCTCTGCGGCGAGATCGAGACCCTCTACCGCGACGGCATCGACCGCCCGAAGACGGCCCACTGGATCGCCGCCTACGAGCTCGTCTCCCGCTACCTCACGCCGCACCCCGCCTCCACCTGGGCCAAGGGCACCGAGGCGCTCCCGCTCGACATCACCGACGGCAAGGCCCTCAACAAGGCCCTGTGCGACGCCGTCAAGCCGGACGAGTTCCCGCTCAGCATGTTCTACGAAGCCCTCGCCAAGAAGCTCGGCGGCGTCATCGCCGCCACCACCGGCATCACCGGCGCCGGTGTCCAGGGGGTCGCCGCATGAGCGCCCGCCTCGAGAACAAGGTGATCGCCGTCGCCGGCGCCAGCGGCCCGGCCGGCCAGGCGGTGCTGCGCCGCCTGGCGGCCGACGGCGCCACCGTCGTCGGTGCCGACATCGACCAGCAGCGCCTCGACAAGGCCCTCGACAGCGTCCGCACCACCGTGCCCGGCGCCAAGGTCAGCGGCCAGGTCATCGACCTCCTCGACCCGCAGGAGGTGCACGACTGGGCCGACCACCTGGAGGCCGAGCACGGCCACGTCGACGGCCTGCTCCACCTGGTCGGCGGCTGGCGCGGCAGCAAGACCTTCTTCGACACCCGGATCGACGACTGGGACTTCCTGCACGACACCGTGGTGCGCACCCTCCAGCACACCTCGCTGGCCTTCCAGCCGGCACTGGTCCGCAGCGGCGGCCGCTACGCCATGGTCTCCGCGGCCGCGGCCCACAAGCCCACCGCCGGCGGCGCCGCGTACGCCGCGGCGAAGGCCGCCACCGAGGCATGGACGATGGCCATGGCGGACTCCTTCGTGAAGGAGACCACCGCCGAGGACGGCACGCCCACCGCCGCGGCTGCCATCCTGGTGATCAAGGCTCTGGTCTCTCCCGAGATGCGTGCCGAGAAGCCGGACGCCAAGTTCGCCGGTTTCACCGACACCGCAGACCTGGCCGACACCATGGCGGGCCTCTGGGACCGCCCCGCAGCAGAACTGAACGGACAGCACCTGTGGCTGACAGCCCGATGACCATCGGCACCGAAGACGCCCGCACCGACGCGGTGCGGCACCACGACACCGCCGTGCGCGGATTCGCCAGCGACAACTACGCCGGCATCCACCCGGAGATCCTCGCGGCGATAGCCCTCGCCAACGGCGGCCACCAGGTCGCCTACGGCGAGGACGACTACACCGCCCACCTGCAGCAGGTCTTCCGCCGCCACTTCGGCGACCGGGCCGAGGCGTACCCCGTCTTCAACGGCACCGGCGCCAACGTGGTCTCCCTGCAGTCCCTCCTGCCGCGCTGGGGCGCGGTGGTCGCCGCCGAGAGCGCGCACATCAACGTGGACGAGTGCGGCGCGCCGGAGAAGATCGCCGGGATCAAGATCCTCACCGTCCCCACGCCGGACGGCAAGCTCACCCCCGAGCTGATCGACCAGCAGGCCTGGGGCTGGGACGACGAGCACCGGGCCCAGCCGCTCGCCGTCTCCATCACCCAGAGCACCGAGCTCGGCACCGTCTACACGGTCGACGAGGTCAAGGCCATCTGCGACCACGCCCACGAGCGCGGCATGCTCGTGCACATGGACGGCTCGCGGCTGGCCAACGCCGCAGCCACCCTGGGCGTCCCGTTCCGCGAGTTCACCACGGACGCCGGCGTCGACGTGCTGTCCTACGGCGGCACCAAGAACGGCCTGATGCTGGGCGAGGTCGTCGTCGTGCTCAACCCCGAGCGCGTGCGCAACCTCAAGTTCCTGCGCAAGATGTCGATGCAGCTCGCCTCGAAGATGCGCTTCGTCTCGGTCCAGTTCGAGGCGCTGCTCGCCGGCGACCTCTGGCTGCGCAACGCCGGCCACGCCAACGCCATGGCCAAGCGCCTGGAGGCCGCGGTCAGCGGCATCGACGGTGTGACGGTCGTGCGCCCGGTGCAGGCGAACGCGGTCTTCGCGATCCTGCCGCGGGAGGTCAGCGAGCGGCTGCAGAAGCGCTACCGCTTCTACTTCTGGAACGAGCACACCGGCGAGGTGCGCTGGATGGCGTCCTTCGACACCAGCGAGGCGGACATCGACGCGTTCGCCGCGGCGATCGCCGAGGAGATGGGCCGGGTCTGACCTGACCCGACGACCGGCCCACCACCGGCTCGGCATCACGACCCCGGCGCGGACATCCCGCGCCGGGGTCGTGGGCGTTCGTACGGTGCCCGCGTCACCGACCGGCAGCGGAGTTTTGCATCTGCGGCCGGAACGGCGTAGTGTTCACTGGTCGCTCGACAGGGAGCACCGGACACGCAGTCTGCGCGGACGGTCCCGGAGCGGCCAATCCCTTGAAACACCACTTCCCGGCTCGGGCTGGGTCGCGTCTCGTCGCGCCCCTGTGCGAATTCGGCGTGCGCGTTTATAGGAATTGCATTCGAGTCGAGGTCGATTCGCTTTTCGGAGCGGGGATCGGCTAGGGTTTGAAACGTCGGACAGGCCGCCAGGCCGGGCCGGCAAAGCGGTGAAGAAAGCAAGTCGGCGAAGAGCACTGACTCGGGTCTGATAAGCTGGAAACACGAAAGAGCGAAACGCCCGGAGGGT